>JAAYIU010000406.1 GCA_012523265.1 Bacteroidales bacterium
AAGGGGAGCGCCAGCGCACAGGCCGCTGCTGTGGATGATTTCGGGCGGAAGGTGAAATTTTCAAGCGAATTATCGCGCATGTTTTTTTATGTCCACATGCCCTCCTTCATCAGACGGTGAAAGGTTGATCCCTGTCTGCGACTCTCTATCCCCCGCCAGCAGCCGGACATAGAAACGTCAAAAAAACGCGGCAAAAAAAAGTCCGCTGTGCCTTGGTGGCATAGCGGGCTGCATTTGTTGCTGGTAGTCAAAAAAGATTATTATAACGCTCGAGCCTTTGCGGACTATAGCTTGTTGCGGGCTATTCGGCTATTTTGCGCCGGTTGCGGATGTACTTGCTGATGCCGTAGGCGCCGCCCAGTGCGGCAAGGATAAGCAATCCGCCATCGATGGCAGCGCCGCCGCCGGCAGGCTGGTTACCGGTTTGGCCGTGCTCGCCCGGCGGGGGTGGTGGCTCGCCGTTTTGCGCGAAAACTGTGGGCGCTATCAGTAGCAGGAAAGCAGTAAGTGCCAGGTAAAAAACAGAGCGTAGCTTTTTCATAGTTTCTATTTTTTTGCTAAAATAATAGTATTTGCTTAGCACCTACAATTCTTCTTCATTTTTGCCTGCGCGCCACTTGCGCACACCGTAAGCAGCGCCAAGCAGCGAAAGGAATAATATTCCTTCGCCAATGGGAGCGCCGCCGCCGGGAGGAGCGTTGGTGTTGCCACCGTGCCCCGGAGGTGGTGGTGGCGGATCCTGTGCTGCGACGGGCATAATGGTAAAAAGGCTGATGACCACGGCCACCAGGAAGATGCGGAATATGTTGATGAAATTTTTCATATCGTTCGTCATTTACGGGTTATTGGTTTGATTTGATAAATACTTTTTGCGTGGCCACGCCTTGCTGTGTGCGCACCTTTACGATGTACCAGCCGGTGGGCGTATTCAGTGCGATCTGTTTCTGCCCGTCTATTACCATCGTGTTGGCATACACCTGCTGACCGGTAATGTTGTAGATGCTGATCAGTGCATTTGCACTTTTGGTGCTGCTGATGTAAACCAACCGGCCATGCGAATAGATGGAGATTTGCTCTGTCGCAATATTATCATCGATGCCGACAGCGCCAAATTTGAGTTCAAAACGGTTGGGGTCATCGCCTTCGGAGGAGGTGAAGCTATACACCGGGCTTTCCGTAAGATTGGTTACAATGTCGGTTTTCTTATCGGTAAGATAAACCGCATGAGCCGGGATACTTTCCTTCAGTTCGATGGTAAAGTTCGTAGCGGAATTCTTCACAAAACCAAGTGGGATTACCTTGCCGGAAGCCAGTTCGGGCAGGCTGTTGGTAGAGAGCAACTCATCGCCCACCACCGAGTAAAGCATAGGTGCATAACCTGCCAGAAAGCGTGAATCATAATCAAAATCAAATCCTTCGGTTGCCATTGGATTGACCATAATCTTGCTTTCCTGTGCCGAACCACCTTCGGTTTCGGCCGCTACCAGCAGCAATTGCTCAGTGCCTGATTTATAGAATGGCGTGGCACTATGGGTGCGTGCAGTTTCAAGAAATAGTAGGCTATTTGAAGAATTATTGACCTGCACCATAAAGCCCTGGGCAGATGGGATAATGCCGTTTGCCGCGATGTCGCTGTAACTCTTATTGGTTTCGTGCCAGATTTTGGCATTACCGGCTACATTATCTAATATCCAATTATCATCGTCATTCCATACGAGTGCACTGGCGTAGGGGTTGCCCAGCAGGTGCCATCCATTACCGTCATTACTCATATTTTCTATGGTAACATCATCCGTATTAAGAACTCCGGTAAAAGTTTGTGTGGTGTTGGCTGCTTCATAAGAAACCAGGTAACCTTGTGCCTCATTGAAGTTGGTGCCGCTGTTCCATGTGCTGAAACCGGCAGCTTTATAGTTCATCCATGTATCTGTAGGTTCATCCCAGCCATAGAAATCATAATCGTTTCCAGAGCCGGTAGTGGCAAAATCAGCAATGGGCTGAGCCGCAACCGGTGAACTAAGCTGATGCCAACCGGCATCCCAGCCATCCCAGCCACCGGTGAGGTAGCGTTGAATGGTGGTTGTTCCACCAATTAAATAATCTGCAGCAGCACCAATAAATGATCCGGTACCTGTGGCATTGGATTCTATCAACAAATTACCATTTACAAATAGGCCCTGGCCTGCACCTACAGTTACCGCACCCGTTGAAGAAATGGTCATATTGTTACATTCTACAACATCATCAACAGTTACATTTCCATTGATAATTACATCGGTGGTTCCGGTTGGCAGACCATTATTCCAGTTAGGGGCATTTGTCCAGTCGCCGGTGCCGGTGAAGGTGGAGGTGGCGGGGGAAGCTAAAGTAGCTACGGATATTTCATTTGAATTTCCGCTGGTACCGGAAGCATTGGTGGCACGGACAACGTAAAAGTAGGTAGTACCAGTGGTAAGGCTGGTAACGTTATATGATGTAACATTCCCGACATTTAGATTTTCGTAACCGGAAACATAAGTTTGAACTGAACTTCCAAAGGAAATAGATA
>JAAYIU010000338.1 GCA_012523265.1 Bacteroidales bacterium
GATGTACCCGGTGCCGATAGCTATACCATCACCATTGGCACGGAAGCAGGCCTCGTAGATATCGTAAATAATGGTGCATGTGCAAGTAGCACTTATACATACACAGGTGCTGACTGGGATGAACTTGAAGATTATTACTGGACAGTAACAACCGTTTACAATGCCAAAGCTACGATTGTTGGTGATGAGTGGGCATTTATAACTGCTTGTGCTCCAACTGCTCTTCCATATCTCGAAAATTTTGACGGTGTTGCTGCCTTGGACTTCCCAGCCTGTATGACGGTTGAAAATACCAATGGTGACCATAGAGAATGGAAAACATATGACAACATACATTACAGTTCCCCAAATGCTGCAAGGATTTACGTTAACGAGGACTTAGCAAAGGATGACTGGTTTTTTACCCAGGGCTTAAGTTTAACAGGAGGCACCAGCTATACAGTCGATTTTGTTTATAGGGCATATCACCCATATTATGCTGAAAAACTGGCCATTCATTGGGGGACATCGGCATCTTCGGCGGCTATGAGCGAGATCCCGATATTTGATGATGATAACATCACCAGCACCACATGGTTAACGGGAAGTGCAAGCTTTACCCCAAGCACAACAGGGACATACTATGTTGGTTTTCATGGATACAGCGATGCCGAATCATTTGCTCTGTATGTTGATGATATCGAGGTAATCAAGGCAATCGGATCCGGCACGACAACTACCTGGTCGGGGACTACAGATAACGACTGGGACAAGCCGGGCAACTGGCCCAATGGTGTACCGAGAGCCATCGATGACGTTGTTATTCCCGCCAGCGGAATAACAAATTATCCAACAATAACGCAAACCGCTTATTGCAACAAGCTCACTATCGAATCCGGCGCTACTGGCAGCGGATCTCTAATCGACAATGGATTTTTATTGGTGGGTGGAACTACAAGCGTTGAGCGCTACATCCCAAAATACAATCCGGGATCTACAGGATGGCACTTCCTGTCGGCACCTGTTGCGACTCAGGCTATCAGCCCCGAATTTGTTGATGTAACAGCAAGCCCAATGTCTCCAGCAGTTGATTTTTACTCCTGGAACGAGGAACACAATTATTGGATCAACATCAAAAACAGCAGTGGGAACTATAATCAGGGGACAAGCTGGGAGCATTTCTCCAACGATGCCAACCCTGCCTTCGAGCCTGGAAAAGGCTACCTTGCTGCGTATGGCGTAGATGTTACCAAAAACTTCACAGGTACATTAAACCATGGCGATAAAGCCTCCGGTACAGGTATTCCTGCGCTAAGCTATACTAGCGGCGCAAGTGAAGGTTGGAACCTGATTGGAAACCCATACCCGTCGGCCTTAGACTGGGACGAGGGCAACTGGAACCGTACAAATGTTGACGGAAGCGTTTATATTTACGATGGGGCTGCTGTTCAGTACAAAAGCTGGAATGGTAGTTTAGGGGGCCTAAGCGGTGGAATTATTCCGGCCATGCAGGGATTCTTTGTAAAAGCCAGTGCAACAGGAGCATCGCTAACTATTCCACAGGCAGCAAGGGTTCACAATGCACAAAACTTCTACAAATCAAGCGCTTTGGTTTCTGACCTTTTGGCTTTGAAAGTTGCAGGAAACAATTTTGAGGATGAGATTTTTGTTAACTTCAAGCCTGAGGCCACCATGGGTTTCGATAATCAATTTGATGCCTACAAGCTCTATGGCGGCCAAGTGGCACCGCAACTCTATTCGAGCATTCCCGGCGCGATTTTGTCGATCAACGTTTTGCCACACTCCAGCGAGGAAGTCCTGGTGCCGGTTGGTCTGGAGGTTGGTGCCGCAGGGCAATATGTAATTACTGTTGAAGAAGATACTTTTTGGGAAACCGTGGGGATTGCGCTGGAAGACCTGAAAACCGGTATATTTACCGACCTGCGAAATGTTACACAATATGCATTTACCTCCGACCCCAATGATGATCCAAATCGTTTTGTGCTTCATTTCAACGAAGTAACGGATATAGAAGAGCCGGGTCAACAAAGCAAGGATATTCGGTTTTATGTGTACGACAACAAGTTGTATGTTATCGACAATGATACGGAAAATGGCCTTGTGAAATTGTTCAATATGCTGGGCCAGCCGGTACTCGAAGAAAGTTATTCCGGCAGATTAAATACCATCGACCTACCCTTACGTCACGGGAATTATATCGTGCAAATTACAACCTACAACAAATTTGTTAGCGGCAAGATATTCATCAAATAAATTTAAATTCAATGATAACTATGAAACAAATTAAGATTTTGAGCACAGCGATAATACTCGTTTGCGGCTTTATGTTTTCAGCTTCAAATGCCTTTTCGCAAAATCCGCCACCTCCGCCACAGGAGCATGGTAACTCAGGAAACGTGCCTGGCGGTGGTGCGCCCATTGGCAGCGGCGTGCTGATTCTTGTGGCTCTTGGTGCAGGCTATGCAGCCAAAAAAGCATACAAATATCGCAGAATGTTGAGCGAGTAAGAACTTTAAGAAAACCCCTGTGATTGTGCCACGCCGTAGGCGTAGTTCCAATCGCAGGACGGACACCTTCAAGCTCAATTACCCCGGTTTAGGCCTTCGATAAGATCAGGTCATAAGCCGGGGCTATTGAGTTTATAGACGATTATTAAATAATAAGTCATTTTGGAGCAAGGCCAAATGATCTCAGATGTTTGATGTTTGATCTGTGATATCAGATCTTAGCAGCACAGATCAAAGATCTTAATTGGGACATCTGGACATTGGCTATCAAAAAGGCCACGTCCCGGTCTTCGCCCCGACTTGTCAGCCATCAATTTTTCGGGCAGACCCTAATGATTGTGTTTGAGGTTAAGCGTCGAAGTCCGGTCAAAATCCATAGCATTTTCAAAATTACCCCAGATCATTGGATTACAAATTCTTTCCAAGGCAGCGAGCATAAGAATGTAGGGCGTTTTTCACATCTTCCGTGCAGGAACAAACAACAACCTGCCCTGAGCTGGTTTCGGCAAGCTCAACCACCAGCCCAAGGAGCCTGCCCTGAGCTGGTTTCGGCAAGCTCAACCACCAGCCCAAGGAGCCTGCCCTGAGCTTGCCGAAGGGAACAACAAACAACAGACAGCAAGCAAATAACATTTTGTCATTCAAAAAATTAATCAGACCTTTGCCGCCAATTTTTTAAATACAAATTTTTAAACAAATCATCATTTTATGCCAACAAGAATTAGATTACAAAGGCATGGTAAAAAAGGGCAACCTTTTTATCATATCGTAATTGCGGATGGTCGGGCACCACGCGACGGCAGATTTATCGAGAAAATTGGCACCTACAATCCGGTGTCGAGGCCTGCTGAAATCAACATCGATTTCGACAGGGCTATACATTGGATTCAGGTCGGGGCACAGCCTTCCGACACCGTTCGTACATTGCTTTCCCACAAAGGTGTGATGTACAAAAACCACCTTGAGAAAGGTATCAAAAAAGGCGCACTAACCCAACAGCAGGCCGACCTGAAGTTCCAGGAATGGGAAGAAGCCAAGCAGGCCAAGATAGAAAGAGCGCAGAGCGAGCTGTTAAACAAAGAGCGTTCAGAAGTCAAAAAACGTACCGACGCAGAAGCTAAGCTCAACGAAGATCGTCTGGCTGAGATCGCACGTCGCAGAGCCGCCGAAGTAGAAAAACAAGTGGCCGAAGCACGCGCACGCCAGGAGGAAGCCAAAGCCAAAGAGGAGGCCAGCGCCAAGGAGCTTGCCGATGCTAAGGAGGAAGCCAGAGCCAAGGAGGCAGCCAAATCTGCAAAAGAGGTTGCCGAACCTGCCAAAGAAGCCAGCTCCGAAGAACCTACCGAACAAGAAGCACCAGAGCAGAAGCCTAAAGAGCAATAAGTTTTAGCATCTACTCTTGTAATCATCCATAAGCCGGAGTGGTAAGACCGATAAAAATTTCGGCTGCTGCTCCGGTTTTTATTTTTCATAATATGAATAAAGAAACCTGCCTTTTGTTAGGCTCCATCACCAAGGCCAACCGCAAAACCGGCCAGCTTAGCATCAGCACCGGGCGGCAGCCTGCCGAAAGATTTGCTGATGTCAAGACGCTATTTCTGGATATCGACGGCGGACTGGTTCCTTTTTTTGTCGATCAACAGGCTGGCTCCGGCGCCGGACTGTTGCGGGTGTGGTTGCAGGATTATAAAACCCCCGAGGCGGCGCAACAGCTCACCGGATACAAAGTTTACATCGCCGAAGAGGATATGCCCGCTGCCCCGCCCAACCATATTTATCATCATCAGCTCACCGATTATAATGTAGTGGATAAAACCGCAGGTGAGCTGGGGCAAATCACCGACCTCATAGAATCGACAGAGCAGGCATTGCTGCAGGTGGATCACAACGGCGATGAAATATTGATTCCATTCGTCGAAGATTTTATTGTGAAGATCGACAAGCGAAAAAAAATCCTTTATCTCAACCTGCCCGAAGGATTGATCGACCTGAATAAGTAATAGCCCTGATATAAAATTTTGTGGCCACGCGGTTCACTAACTCTGGCCTTTAGGCAGGGGGGAAAAAGACAAAAGTATTTCAGTGGGCTTTAGCCCAAATAATCCAATAGCACTATTGATGAAACCGGTAGCAGAACCTTTTCGTTTCAGGCAATTTACGCTCCACCATCACCAGAGCACCATGAAAGCCGGCACCGACGCCATGTTGCTGGGGTCGTGGCTGCCGCTCACCGGCCAGGAGCAGCGTGTGCTCGACGTAGGCACCGGCAGCGGCATCGTAGCTTTGATGCTGGCGCAACGCTCGCAGGCTTTCATCCACGCCATCGACATCCACCAGGCCTCCGTGCAGGAAGCTGCCCAAAACTTTCAAAATTCCCCCTGGAGCAATCGCCTCAACGCAGAGTTTATCTCTTTTCAAAAATTTGCTTTGCAGCAATCCCGGCACTGCGACCTCATCGTGAGTAATCCTCCGTTTTTTCGCAACAGCCTGTTGCCAGCCGATGAGCGACTGAAGATGGCCAAGCACAACCTGAATCTTTCGATAGCAGATTTTATCAACAGCAGCTTACTCTTGCTTGCGCCGCAAGGGAGGCTGGCGGTAATAATGCCCATACCTGAAGCAGCTGATTTTTGTGCCGACGCCGAGGCAAAAGGGTTTTTTATGCAGCATCAGCTTTTTGTAATGCCAACGCCCGTGCGCCCGCCCTCACGACGAATCTTGCTGCTGGCCAGGCAGCCTGCCGATAAAATTAACACCCAACATCTTACCGTGCGGCAAACCAATGGAAAATACACAGAAGCATATATTTCGCTTACGCGCGATTTCCACCCCGAGGGCTATCTCTGAAATCTCTAAAGAATTTTTTGCCGACATTTGCGGCCTAAACACTGTGCTGATGAAATTGTCTGTTTTAAAACTTTACAGCCTGGCAGCGGTTGCGTTGTTTGTGCTGGTATTTTCGGCTTGTCGAACGGAACCTGCTGCGAAGCCGCGCCTGATTGCCGTTTCGTACATCGGTGGCGACACTGCCGGCAACAACTATCTCAACTGGCTGCGCCGCGCCGACCCGCAGGTGCGCTATGTGGTGATGAACCTTTACCCGTGGGATTCCGTCGGCATTATCTTCGACGACTGCACGGGGCTGCTGCTCACCGGTGGCGAAGATATTTATCCCGGCTATTACAACCAAACCGAAGATACTGCCCGCTGCGGTGGTTTTAATCATTATCGCGATTCACTCGAGTTTTTGTTGATAGAGCAGGCGCTGCAGCGGAAGTTGCCGATCATGGGTGTTTGCCGTGGGCAACAAATCCTCAACGTGGCGATGGGCGGCACGCTGGTGGTGGATATCCCCACAGAAATCCAAACGGCTGTTTATCATCGTTGCATCGACTGGCAGAATTGCTATCACCGCGTAATGATTCTGTCTGATAATCTGCTTACCGCAGTGGGCGCACAAAGCGGCGACAGCGTCACCAGCAACCACCACCAGGCTGTGAAGCGCACGGCCGACGATCTGAAAGTTTTGGCTGTAGCCAACGATGGAGTTGTAGAAGCCGTAGGTTGGAAAGAGCCGGCAGGAAAGCCATTTTTGCTGGGCGTACAGTGGCATCCCGAAAGGATGGACACCATCAGCCGGCTGTCGATGCCGCTGGCACGGAGGTTTTTGGAAGAAGCTGAATAGGGTAACATGCATAATTTTAAGGGTTTTAACTACAAATCCCAATTTTAAAAAAACAACTAACAAATAAAATTCAATATCCAATTACCAAAAAGCAAGCACGTTGTTGAGAGGTCATTTTTGATATGTGCTTTTTGTGATTTATTTGGAATTTGGTGTTTGTTTTTTGGAATTTCAATTTAGGAACCGCTTCAAAATGACAGGCGGACAAGAAAGTTTTTTGTACTTTAAAAAAAATATTGATATGATAGTAATAACGGGAGCTGCCGGATTTATCGGCAGTGCATTAACATCAAAACTAAATAGCCTGGGACGCCACGACCTGGTGCTGGCTGATGATTTTGGCAACGAAGAAAAGCTGAAAAATCTGAATAAAAAGAAATTTCTGGAGCAGACGCATCGTGATGTTTTCTTCGACTGGCTCGACAAAAACCACGGTGAGGTCGAAACCGTTTTTCATATCGGCGCCCGCACCGACACCGCCGAATTTGATATGAGCGTCTTCGAGCGGCTTAACCTTAGCTACAGCAAAAAGATGTGGGAGGCTTGTGCCCGTTATCAAATTCCGCTGCTTTATGCCTCGTCGGCAGCCACCTATGGAATGGGTGAGCATGGCTACGCGGATAGCCACGACAATGTAACGCAGTTAAAGCCGCTAAATCCTTATGGTGTTTCCAAGAATGATTTTGATAAATGGGTGCTGTCGCAAAAGCAGGTGCCTCCGTTTTGGGCGGGGTTTAAGTTTTTTAATGTGTATGGCCCCAACGAATATCACAAAGGGCGCATGGCTTCGGTGATTATGCATGCCTATCATCAGATCGAAAAAACCGGTAAGATGAAACTCTTCCGCTCGCATCATCCCGACTTTAGCGATGGCGGACAGATGCGCGACTTTGTATATGTGAAAGATGTGGTGAACATGCTGCTGTTTTTTGCAGCGCACCAGCGGCAGCCGGGGTTGTACAATCTGGGCACCGGTAAAGCCCGTACTTTCCGCGATCTTACCAACGCCACCTTTGCCGCTATGGGCCGCAAGCCGGTGATAGAATTTATTGATACCCCCGAAGACATCCGCGACAAATACCAGTACTACACCCAGGCCGATATGAACAAGGTGCGGGATTATGGTTATAGCCGCACCTTTACCTCGCTCGAAGCCGGAGTGGATGACTATGTGAAAAATTATCTCATGCAATCCAGGTACCTTTGATCCGGGGAAATCAAAAAGCTGTTTCATAGCAGAGGCGCAGAGGAAAACGAAAGGCTGTTTCACCGCAGAGACGCAGAGGAAAACGAAAGGCTGTTTCACCGCAGAGACGCAGAGGCGTAGAGGGAAGCAAAAAGCTGTTTCACCACAGAGGCGCAGAGGTTATTCTTTTTTACACTTTTTTCTTTGTGCCCCCGTGGCTTTGCGGTTATTTTTTCCACCTTTTAAAATCAATAATCAAGGTATTCCTGAAAAAGCGTCTG
Organism: Bacteroidales bacterium; assembly: GCA_012523265.1. Lineage (GTDB taxonomy): Bacteria > Bacteroidota > Bacteroidia > Bacteroidales > 4484-276 > SABY01. Next base: position 7,660 of record JAAYIU010000338.1, read on the forward strand.
CAGGTAGGATTTGCCGCGGATAATCACCGAATCGTCGGGAGCCATGGGTGGCTGCTGCCAATAGTAGTCGTTGCGGTCGGCATCGAACGAAAAAGCGCCTTTTTCTTCTTCCCATATCAATCCATTATCAAAACCAAAGTAGCGATATTTTTTACCGTAAGGGTTAAACAAGTTGCGGCTCCACGTAAACTGCTTGTGCGGAAGCTGCAACTGCGCAAGCAAAGTAGCGGGAATGTCGGCTTGTGAGCCGGGGTGGAGCCATTGCCTGCCGCGGTAGGCGCTGTCGATTACCGGGCCAGCCCATAGCATGGGGA
>JAAYIU010000034.1 GCA_012523265.1 Bacteroidales bacterium
AAATTTTGTCCGATGAGTTTAAATCAAAATCTTTTGTCAACGCTTCTGCAAGGCAAAAAGTTAACGAACTGTCGTCCGATCACGTTCCTGGCGGCAGGTTGTAAGTGCCGTAACCAATCATGTCGGTTACAGGATTTTTGCTGATGGCTTGTCGGCTTTTGAACTCAACCGGAACGCCAAGCGCATCGCCAACTGCAACACCAAAAAGAACTGATCGTATTGGATTAATATCAATCCGTTTCGGGTTGTCATTCGGGTGGTTTTGCCCAGTCGTTTTTTGTTGCTACTTCACTCATTTTATGCTCTTACGCTGTTGTATCTGTTTTGTTTGTTGGTAACGGTTTGTGTATGTGTAGTGCGGGAATAAAAGTACGAAACTTTCAAACAAGCACGGAGCCAATTCATTTACTCAGTATTTCAATTAGTTTTTTATTGATATATAATGTTTCTCTGCCTACTTTTTGAGATTCTAAAACGCCAATCTTTTCCAGTTCTTTTAAATATCGTGATGCCGCTTTCCTCTCTACTTTCAATTGATTAACCACAAACTCAATTTTTGAATAAGGTTGTTCAAAAAGCAATTCCACTAATTCTTTTTTATAAATTTTCGGTGCATCAGTCTGAACTTTCCCGATTGTTTTGTCGAGTAAGTTTCTAATTGTATTTATTTTTTCAATTGTCTGACTTGAAGTCGTTTCTACAGCTTTTAACATGAATAAAATCCATTCTTCCCATTCACCAATTTTGTTTTTTTGATTTAACAGTCGGTAATAATCGGGTTTATTTTCAATAATATAGGAGCTGAGATATAAAATTGGAATGTCAATCAAGTCATTTAAAATCAGATACAAAATATTTAAAATCCTTCCAGTTCTGCCATTTCCATCATAAAATGGGTGGATGCTTTCAAATTGGTGATGAAGTATTGCAAGATTAATTAAAGGCGAAATTTCATTTTGGTTTTGATTAAAATACTCGATGAAATTCGATAATAAATCCAATATTTCTTTTTTATCTTGAGGTGGAGGGTAGACGACTTCTCCTGTCGTATCGTTTTTCAAAACTGTGCCTGGCATACTTCTTATTCCTGCATTGTTTCCAATTAACTCATGTTGAATTTCTATGATGTCATTTACCCGTAAAAACCCTTGTTTTTTAATTAAGTCAAATCCACGAAAAATTGCTTTTCGATAATTTACAACCTCTTTTGTTTCAGGTGAAATATTTGATTTGTTAATTGTGAGTGCTTTATAAAGTTCGTCCTGATTTGTGATAATGTTTTCAATTTCAGAACTTCCTTTTGCCTCTTGCAATACAATTGCATTTACCAACATTGATTGGTTTGGAATTGTATTTGCAATTCCCTTCAATTCAGCTAAAGCAGCAGTTGCTTTATTGGTTTCTCTTAAAATTTCAAGAGTTTCAACTTTCTCCCTCTGAGGCGGAAGTTTATCTAAAATCCGATATGGTGCATCTTGTCCCATGTTTTTCTAATTTGTACCAAAAATACAAAAAATAGTACACATTTCGTTGTGCGGCTTTTTTAGCATTTGCGGTCACTTCTTTTTATGACCCCTTCTTGTCTTTTAAATGTTCTTTTTTTACCACATTATGAAGACGGTTTGTCTTTTTGTCGGAGTTGCCATTTATTCTGCGTTTTTGTTTCACCCCACAAAAATAACTAACTTTCCAAATTATCCGGCAATTTGGACATCTTTTTTGTTTTTGTGGCTAACCCGCGTTTAAGTTCGTTCACCGAAAGTCAAACCATGAACAGCTCCAAGGTTCTCAGTCGGCAGGCGGAGAAATGAGCGGTGAGTAGTAAGCGGTGAGTAGTGAGCGATGAGTAGTAAGCGGTGAGTAGTGAGCGGTGAGAAAGATAGGCGGTGAGAAAATGAGTAGTGAATGGGATTTATCAATGATTTTTTGGCAGTGGCTAAATTTAAAAGCCAAGCCGTGAGCAACGCCAGGCCAGCAAACCGATGTTCGAGCCAATGATTCAGGTCTTTAGAGCATTCGCGGTGTGACCGGGGGATGCGTAAGATTTTCGCTGGTATTTCGTTTGGCGATTTTACTTTAGAAAATCTAAACAACGGCTGCTCGGCTGAAAATGTTTATTTTCGCCCGCAAAATAGTAAAAGGCACAAAATCGACATCTGATGAAACAATACAACAAGCTCAACACCCTGATAGGCTGGGGTGTCTGGTTGATCGCCACGGTGGTTTACCTGCTCACAGTAGAACCTACCGCCAGTTGGTGGGACTGCGGAGAATACATTGCCACAGCTTACAAATTACAGGTAGGCCATCCGCCGGGAGCGCCTTTTTTCCAGTTAGTGGGACGCATCTTCTCCTTATTTGCCTTTGGCGACGTGAGCAAGGTGGCGCTGATGATCAACGTGATGTCGGCGCTTTCGAGCAGCTTCACTATCTTGTTTTTGTTCTGGACCATCACCATCCTGGCACGCAAAGCCGCGCTGCTGGGCGGCGAAATGAACACCGGACGCATGATCGCCATCTTTGGCAGTGGCATCGTAGGAGCGCTGGCTTACACTTTTAGCGACACGTTTTGGTTCTCGGCAGAAGAAGGCGAGGTGTACGCCATGTCGTCGTTTTTCACGGCCTTTGTGTTTTGGGCCATCCTCAAGTGGGACGAAGTGGCCGACCAACAACACTCGGCGCGCTGGCTGGTACTCATCGCCTACATGGTAGGGCTTTCGGTGGGTGTGCACATGCTCAACCTGCTGGCCATTCCAGCCATCACTTTTGTGGTTTACTTCCGTAAATACAAACCCACCACCAAGGGCATGCTTGTGGCCGGCGGTATCTCATTGATCGTTCTTAGCTTTATCATGTATGGCATCATACCCGAAATTGTTTCGTTGTTTGCCCATTCAGAACTTATTTTTGTAAATACTTTGGGGCTTCCTTTCAACAGCGGCACCATCTTCCTGGCTCTATTGCTGATTGCGCTCATCGTTTTTGCTATTAAAGCTACCAACAGCGTTAACGTACGCGATGCAAAAATTGCCATCGGACTTGCCGGTTTACTCTTTCTGTTGATATTGCTCGAAAGTCGCGGTGCCGGGAGTTTCTTCCTGCGACTTTTAGTGGGCGGAGGAGCAGCTTTCCTGATCTATTATTTCCGCAAACAAAAAGCGCTGCTCAACACAGCCGTACTTTCCATCGCTTTTATCCTCATCGGCTATTCTACTTTTTTACTTATCGTAATACGTGCCAACACCAATACTCCTATCAACGAAAATGCGCCTAAAGATGCCGTGAGCCTGCTGTCGTATCTCAATCGGGAGCAATATGGCGACTGGCCAATCTTTCATGGCCAATATTACAATTCGCCGGTGAGTGGATCGGAGGATGGTTCGCCGGTGTATATCCGCAGCGACAAAGCCAAAAAATATGTGGTGGCCGACAGCCGCGAAGGCACCGTCCCGGTTTATGACCCTGAGTTTACCACAATTTTCCCACGCATGTGGAGCAGCTCCAAAGAAACACACATTCGCGAATACAAGGAGTGGGGAAAAATAAAAGGCGTGCCCATACCCCACACCAACCGGGAAGGTAAGGTAGAAACCATTATGAAACCTACCTTTGGTGAGAACCTGACCTACTTTTTCCGCTACCAGGTGGGCTTTATGTATTTCCGCTATTTTATGTGGAACTACTCCGGGCGTCAAAATGACATTCAAGGCCATGGTGGTATCGAAAACGGCAATTGGATAACGGGCATAGAGGCCATAGATGGCAAACGCCTGGGTAGTCAGGATAACCTGCCGGCTACCCGCCAAAGCCGTGCTAACAACAAACTTTACATGCTGCCACTGCTGCTGGGGCTGGCAGGTCTGTTTTTCCAGCTCAACCGCGACTATCGCAATACCATCGTAGTAGGGCTGTTGTTTTTGATGACGGGTATAGCCATCGTGGTCTATCTCAACCAACATCCCTATCAGCCGCGTGAACGCGACTACGCCTATGCCGGCTCCACCTACGCCTTTGCCATCTGGATAGGGCTGGGGGTGCTGGCTATTTATAATCTTTTGCGCAAAGCACTAAAACCACAATTGTCAGCCATTATCGCCACAGTGCTGACGCTTGTGCTGGTGCCAGGTATCATGGCCTCCGAAGAGTGGGATGACCACGACCGCTCCGGAAAATATGCCGCCCGCGACTTTGCCATCAACTATCTGGAATCGTGCGAACCCAACGCCATCCTTTTCACCAATGGCGACAACGACACTTTCCCGCTTTGGTACGTGCAGGAAGTAGAAGGCATCCGCACCGACGTGCGCGTGGTGAATTTTATGCTCGCTTCAGGCGAATGGTACATCCACCAGATGATGCGTAAAATTTACGACTCCGAAAAACTGCCCTTTACGCTTAAAGCGGAAGACTACGAAAAAGGGACAAACAATTTTGTGCCCGTGATTGAAAAGTTAAAAGGTGCTGTGGAGCTTAAGCAGGTGATTAATTTTATTGCCAGTGCAAGAGCTGATACACAAATACCCTACGGCGACGGCACTTTTATAAACTATGCCCCCACGCGAAATTTTAAACTCACCGTCGACTCGGCTTATCTGGTTAATAATAAATTGATTCCCGAAGATATGTACAGCCGCATTGAGCCGGAGATCACCTGGAAGGTGAAGGGACAAAACTATCTTTATAAAAATGATTTGATGCTCCTCGACTTTATCGCCAGCAACAACTGGGAGCGCCCCATTTATTTTACCAGCCCGGCTGCCATCGAAAATGTGCTGAATGTAGATGAATATTGCCACCTCGAAGGCATCGTGTACAGGTTTTTGCCCGTAAAGGCCGACCACATGTACAAAGGGCTGGGAGGTATTGATACCGATCAAGCCTACGACCTGCTGGTGAACAAGGCCAAATGGGGAAACCTGAACGACCCGAAAGTATATCTGGATCCCGAAAGCCGCCGCAACTCCATTATGCCTATGCAGAATTATCTGCGGCTGGCACAGGCGCTTATCGCGGAAGGCATGAACGATTCTGCCGTAGCAGCCCTCGACACCATGCAGAAGTTCTTCCCCGACAGCAAGTTTCATTACGATCTATACACCTTGTCGTTGGTGCAAAACTACTACGATGCCGGCGCCCTGGAGAAAGGCAATGCTGCTGCCGATCTTTTTATTGATAATTACGCCGGCGATCTGGAGTATTATGCCTCTTTAGCCCCATCGTTTAAGCAATATTACCGGCAGGAAACAGAGCAGGCTTTCATGGTATTACAGCGCATGGCGATGCTTGCAAGAGAATACAAACAGACTGAACAGGCCACCAAGACCGAACAGATTCTCAACGAGCTGTTGGAGAAGTTTTAGCTCCTCCCATAGTCCACGAAAAAAATGCCGGCAAACAGAAACTCTGTTTGCCGGCATTTTTTTTGATTTTCTACATCAATTTATTTTGGGTTTCATCAGCACGATTACCAATCCCGCAGCAATAAACGGCAGGCTGAGCCATTGACCCATGTTGAGTGTCATGGTAGTTTCGAAAGCTACCTGTGGCACTTTTAAAAATTCGATCAGAAAACGGGCTGTGAAAAGTAAAATCAAAAATATTCCAAAAATGAATCCCGGTCTGGGTTTTCCATCATTGCGCCAGTAAATCCAATACAATAATCCAAAGATGGCCAGATAGCTCAACGCTTCATAAAGTTGGGTGGGATGGCGTGGCGCGTCATCGTAGCTCGTAAAAATAAATGCCCAGGGCACGTTGGTGATGTTACCGAATATTTCGGAGTTCATCAGGTTGCCCAATCGGATAAAAACACCGCCCAACGCAACCACAATTACAATGCGGTCGAGAACCCAGAAATAGGATTTTTTGGTTTTGCGTACAAAGAGCCACAAGCCCACCAGAATGCCAATAGCAGCACCATGCGAGGCCAACCCGCCGTTCCACACTTTTAATACTTCCCATGGATTGGCCAGGTAATAATCTGCTTCGTAAAAAATAATATGCCCCAGCCTTGCGCCTATTACCGTGGCGACAAGCATGTACATCGAAAGCTTGTCGAGCAGACTTACCGGTAGCTTCTCGTGCTTAAAAATGCGTAGCATTACCAGATAACCAAAAAAGAAAGCCGCGGCAAACAAAACGCCATACCAGCGCACAGGAATTGCGGTTCCGGGAAATATTTCAGGATTTACACTCCAGACAATGTATTGTAACAGCATTTCTTATTGTTTTTTAAAAATTTCGGCAAAGATACTTTATCCCGAATTAAAATACCATCGCCCGGCTCGATTCCGGGGGGGCGGCATTGTTTTTATTTAAAAAACAAATTCTTAAATTATCAGCAAGAGAATTTAAATGGCGAAGAGCGTATCGGGAACTGCCATCTGAGGGCTGCTGGCTGCCGATTTCTTCCGCTGCTGCTGATAGACCTCCTGGTGAAAACCAACAATCAGATCGTTCATCACGTCGGCTACGGTATTAATTTCGGTGGCCCGCCAGGCATTGGTGCCGGCAAAAGCAAATCCCTGGTCCATATCGCCGATGGCAGAGTTGTAGAGCGCCTGGGCGATGCAGTAGGGAGCCTCCTTGTAGTTGCAACTGCTCATGCATTTCACCGGGCAATAGATAGGCTTGGTTTCGCCACGCATGATTTGCTCGACGAATTTGGTTTTTACAACCCTTCCCGGTAATCCTAACGGACTGTCGATGATAACGATATCTTCCTCTTTAGCATTGATGTAGGCTTGTTTGTAGGCATCTGATGCATCGCACTCTTGTGTAGTGACGAAGCGGGTTCCTATTTTTACGGCCTGTGCGCCGGCCTGCATCACCTGGTACATGTCGCTTCCGGTGTGCACGCCACCACCTGCAATGACAGGAATATTGCGGTTGAACGCCGTCCGGTAGTTTTGCATCACGGCCACGGTATCTTTTACGAGTTGCGTCAGTGGCACACGGTTTTCGTCCAGTTTGTCTTTGGCAAAACCCAGGTGCCCACCCGCCATCGGACCTTCTATTACAACAGCATCCGGAATCGTATTATATTTTTCAGCCCAATACCTGAAAATGAGATGAGCAGCTTTGGCTGAGGAGACTTTAGGAATTATTTTGGTGCGATGCCCGCTCAGGCCGGCTTCTCGGATCATGCGCGGGATGTGCAGTGGCAGCCCGGCGCCGATAACGATCAAATCGACCTCTTCTTCGATGGCCACCTTAATCAACGCTTCGTGATCGGTGAGTGCCATCATGATGTTTACGCCAATCACGCCTTTGGTCTGGCTGCGCGCCTGACGTATCTCGCGGCGCAGTGCGCGAATGTTGGCTTCATGAAATTTCTTGCGATAGCCAGGCTCCGTCATGCCTATGGCTGCTGCCGAAATAATACCGACACCTCCCTGGTTTGCTACTGCCGAGGCAAGCCCCGACAGCGACACTGCCACACCCATTCCGCCCTGAATGATGGGCGCGTCGATTTTTAAATCTCCAATAAAAAGTGGTTTCATCATAATTGTGATATCTGATTAAGCCACAAAAATATACTCCATGCAGCGGCAAAAAAAATAATAGGGATTAGCCGGATAAGAAAGATTTAGGCGGAGTGGGTCAGGGATGAAATACCGGAATACAGGTACCGATGCCGCTGGAGAAAGGACGGAGTTTAGATTAATTCGCGGAGTTTATTAACATAACTTTTGGAAACAGGAATGGCAAAATCGATCGTTTCGAAATAAATACGATATCCTTGCGAGTTTCCCTCCACCCGATCGAGATGATTTACATTAACCAAAAACGACCGATGACAGCGCATGATAAATTTGTATTCTTTGAGTACCTCTTCGGCATTGGTAAGGGTAAGGCGAATCAACTGGTGGCTGGCTTCGGCGCCCTGCCTCCAAAACACTTCGATGTAGTTGCCGGCAGAGCGGATCAGCATTATCTGGCTCACTTTTACCGAAAGGGTATCTTTTTGATAATCCGAGACAAAATGCACCAGTTTTTCAGTTATCTCGCGGTTATCCTGAAGTTTGCGGTTGATTTCCCGGGCTGTGCGCAAATGCGTTCGCAGCAAGCGATTGCGGTTGATGCTGATGAGCACCGAGGTAGGGATGATGGCAATAAGAATGAGCTTGATGATGACTTCGAACCCAAAAACCATGATGCCCAGAGCTTTGTAATAAAGATAATAGCCCACCGACACAGTGAAGAGAATCCATAAATCCCAAAGGATTTCTTTTTTGATATTCCAGGTGCGGTTTACAAAAATCCTGGGCAGAAGCTGCGGTAGAATTAGCAGGTTGAGGCTAAACGACAGAAATGTGATAACACCCAGACCGATTACCAGGAAATATTTTTCGCGCGTAGCCAGCACGTCGATTTGCAAAGGCTGGAAAAGGAAAAGGAAGACAAAAACGCCAATGCTGATGATAAATATCACCTGCGCGTTTTGCTTCACGTCATCGTTGAATGGGTAGGGATTTCTTAAGAACTTCAACATTTGCTCTGGTTATCGTCCCGGTACAAAAAATGCTCTTTAGCGTGCCTGCAATCGTGCCAGATATTGCGCCTTGGCCTGCTCAGGATCGGCATCAGGTGCAATGTAGATGCGCGTGCGCAAATCGATCACAACCTCTTGCATTTTGGAAATATCGGGCGATTTGAAAGTAATAGTTTTTTTCTCGGGAAGAGTTCTGCTTTTTTTGCTCATTATCTGAAAATTATAGGTTTGTAAAACGCATGAAAGTCAACAAATTATTAATGACCTTTGTATTTAACAATTGTTTAACATGAAAAGTTTGTGGTTTTTAGTTATCCAATTTTTTTTAGCCCGGGAGTTTGCACGTCGGCAGCAGCATTCGACCGCTTGCTTTCTTTATTAAGAAAACGAATCCCCTGTTTTCCTGCCGGTACTGTTGTTACCAAATATCCCTTTTAATAAATTCAGGGCTAAATTACAGAAAATAAATTACTTATCGTTGTAAAACACAAAATAGTTGGAAAATGTTAACAGGATGATCACTTTTCTTATCATCCAAAATAACGATAACACTCTAACGATTTTTATTAATTTTATGCCGTTTCGAAGCAACGAATTTTATGGCAAAACATTAAAAATTATTTGTTTACTCCGCAACAGTGCCGTTTAAATAATTGAGAAACTATGACTGCAAAATACCGCCAAACACCGCTGGTGCGTTTTGTGATGATATGCGCCCTGCTGATGCTATCGACGATGGCGCGGGCGCTGCCGGTAATTTTTAGCGTTACCGCAAATAGCCCCACCGTTGCCCGCTATGAGAAGCTGGAGCTTACCGTTGTGTTTTCGGCCACTTTTACCAATCCATTCGATTTTAATCAGGTAAATCTGAAAGCCAGATTCTTTTCGCCCTCAGGCAAGCAATATGTGAGGGACGGTTTTTACATGCAGGATTATGTGATGAATGCTCCCAACCAGCTCACGCCTTCGGGGCAGCCCAAATGGCTCTTGCGCTTTGCTCCCGACGAAACGGGCACCTGGATTTACCAGGTGAGCGTTACCGATGGCGCGGGAACAACCAATTTTGAAAACCGTCAGTTTGTGTGTACAGCTTCTACGCATAAAGGTTTCATAAAACGCGATGGCAGCAAGTTAAAATACGACAATGGACAGATTTTTCAGGCGCTGGGCGTCAATCTGGCTTTTCAATGGTGGTGGGATGGTTTTGCTATTTACCAAGATTGGATTGACGAACTTGCTGACAATGGGGGCAACTTTACCAAACTCTCGATGGCTCCCTGGATTTTTGAAATTGAATGGCAACAGACAGGAACGGGGCAATACAAGCAGCGCCAGAATTATGCCTGGGTGCTCGATTGGGTTTTCGATCAGTTGATGGAGAAACAGATTTATTGTCAGTTTAATGTGTTGATACACGACGAGCTGCGCACGGATGTAAGTATTGGCTGGAGCCAAAATCCCTATAACAACGCCCTGGGGGGGCCTTGTAATGAACCTCAAAACTTTTTTGTAAATCCTGCCGCCATCAGTCTTTACAAACGTAAGCTGCGCTACATCAATGCCCGATGGGGCTACTCGCCACAGCTTGCGATGTGGGAGCACATTTCCGAAGCTGATGCCACCGGGCTTTATGAGAGCTTTGGCAGTCAAACAACCCAGTGGAACAACAACATGACGGATTACATCCAAACCATCGACACCTACCAACGACCCGTTTCTACGGGCTTTGCCATCCCACAGCACGGCTGGGATATCTGGAATTATGTTGGCACCGGATTTACACAACTCCATGTGTACGATTTCATCCCCGACCTGGAGATGAAGATTTACAACTATTCGCGGTGGGCTATCCAAACGTGGAACAAACCCTTTATCATCAGCGAATTTGCGTTGGGGCACAATTCCGCGGAAGTTTTTCAAAACGACCCGACAGGAATTACTTTTCATAATGTTTTGTGGTCGTCGATGTTTTCGGGCGCTTTCGGATCGGCGATGTCGTGGTACTGGGACAACTATTTATACCCAAACGGATTGTTTTCGTATTTCAAACCCGTCGCCGATTTTTTTGCCGATGCACAGCCCAACCTTGCTACTTTGCAGCCCGAAGTTCCTTTGTGTACCTCCGCCAATTACGAAACCATCCCGGTAAAACCCAGCTACAACAATGGCAACAGCAAAGCGCCACAGAGCTATTTCGAACTAAGCCCGGCGGGAACCCTGGCGCCACCCGATATTTTTGTCGGATATTTTCTGTATGGCAGTTTGTACGGCAGCCGGCGCAATCCGCCCACTTTCAAAGTGAACTATATCGCCGGTGGTAGTTTCAAAGTTCATACGGATAACATTGCTTTGTTTTCTAAAATAAAAATCAAAATTGATGGTGCTACCGTGCTGGATCAAACGGCAAGCCCCAACAGCACCTACAGCGTAAATGTGCCGGCAGGGCAGCACGAGATTCGCATCGAAAATTCGGGCAGTAGCATGGTGCGGATTAAGCGATATGATTTTGCCGGCTATGCGCCACAGTTGCGCACCTTTGTGCTGCGCAACGACAAATATGTGGCGGGGTGGATGCAAAATCGCAAATACAACTGGCAATATTTGCAGCAGTTTGGGACGCCATTGCCGGCGGGGCAAGCTAAAATTTATCTCAACGATCTGACGCCGGGTAAATATGAAATAACCTGGTACAACAGCAACAGCGAAGTGGATTCGGTGCAACCAATTTTTACAACTTCCGGCGATCTGGTGCTAAAAGCGCCGGCAATAGTTTGGGATGGCGCTTTTAAAGCAGAATATTGTGGTGCAGCCCAGCTAGCTTTTAAAGCTTCGTCGGTGAGCGGATTGGCTCCCCTGGCGGTGCAGTTTACCGATCAATCGGTGTACGCCGGCGGTTCTGCCAGCACCTGGCTCTGGAACTTTGGCGACGGAAGCACCTCTACATCGCAAAACCCTTTTCATATTTATCAGCAAGCCGGCAGCTACTCTGTGAGCCTTACGGTGATAACCGGGCAATATTCGCAAACCGTCACACGCAGCAACTACATTAATTGCGCACCTCCGCTTGTTCCCGATTTCACTGCCGACACTACTTTTTGTTTGCCGGGCCACCCTATTCAGTTTACCGACCTGTCGTTGGGCGCACCCGCCACCTGGTACTGGCAATTTGGCGATGGCGGCACGGCCAATGTGCAACATCCGCTGCATGTTTACAACACGCCCGGCCAATACACCGTGTCGTTGTTTGTTCAGAAACAATCCACTGTGAAATTTAAAACCAAACCCAATTACATCAAAGTGCTTGCGCCCGTGGTGGCCGATTTTGCGGCTGATGCCAATATTGCTGTCTGTGGTCAAGCCATTCATTTTACCGATCTCACCACCGGAAACCCCACCTGGTGGCATTGGGATTTTGGAAACGGCACCACCTCGACGCTTCAAAATCCTGAAATAGCTTACGAAAATTGGGGAACCTACAACGTGACATTGATTGCTGCTAATGAGTGGTTGGGCGACACGATCACCAAAATAGCTTGCATACAAATTTTAAAACCGCTGGTAGCGGAATTTTACGCTTTACCCTACCGACCCTGGAACGGACAGACCGTCTACTTTGTTGATCAATCGAGCGGCAACCCCGACAGTTGGCTGTGGGATTTTGGCGACGGCGCTACCGCAACTGATCGTTATGCTACACATCTCTACACATCGCCCGGCTATTACACCGTTACATTGACTGTTTCTGACATGCTACAATCGGCCACGGTAGTCAAAAACAATTTCATCCGGCAGCGCGACACTTTAGTGGCTGCCTTTGCTGCCGACACCACCATAGCACTGCCCGGCCAAAACATTGCATTTACCGATCTTTCCAAAGGCAATCCTTTGCAATGGCTTTGGCAGTTTGGCGACGGGCAAACCTCGTCGCTGCAAAATCCTGTAAAAAGTTACGTCACGCCCGGTAGTTACAGCGTAAGCCAGATGGTGCAACGCAACGACAGCACCAACATAGAAACCAAGAGTGATTATATCCAGATAATTCCTCCTCTGCTGGCCGATTTTCTGGCTGATACCCTTACCGCACGACCAGGGGAAGTGATTCATTTTACCGACCTCACCACCGGCAACCCGACGCATTGGTTGTGGGATTTTGGTAACGGCGTAAATAGTTTTTACAAAAATGCGCAGGTATCTTATTATAACCCGGGAACCTACAGCGTGAGCCTGCTGGCATGGAACGAATACCTGAGCAGCTCCGTCACCAAAACAAATTTTATAACGGTTGTTCCAAATCTCGAAGCTTCTTTTGCGGTGCAGCCTCTCGAAGGTAAGATTGGTGAGCTGGTACGATTTACAGATCAGTCGGTCGGGTTTCCGACGCAATGGGAATGGTGGCTGGGCAACGGCGACACTTCCTACCTGCAGAATCCCGCCACCATTTACACCCAGCACGGGCAATATGATGTGACGCTGATTGTGGCCAACGCCTATGCCCGCGACACCTTATCCTTCAACGACTATTATTACGTGCAGCCACCTTTGTATAGCCACAACATAACGATGCGCGCCGGTTGGAATGGCATTTCGTCGTATGTGCGGCCGGCGCTCACCATGGATTATCTTTTTGGAGAAATTTCGACATCGGTTCTCTTTGCTTTTAATTCCCAAGGGATTTACCGGCCATTTTTTGGTGTTAATACCATCGGCAAATGGCAACCGGAAAAAGGGCTTACACTCTATCTTCTCTCTCCGCAGCAGCTTTTGGTAGAAGGCTACAGCACCATCAACAAAGGGCTTTACTTAGCAGAAGGCTGGTCGGTGCTGCCCGTCACGGTGCCGTGCAACGTTGCCACAGCCGATCTGTATGCTATTCTCGCCGCCGATCTTGAAGCGATAAAAGAGGTAGCCGGTTGGCACATTTACTGGCCCGAAATTTCGATCTACACACTGCCGGAGCTTCAGTTAGGAAAATTATATTTTATAAAAATGAAAAAGGCAAGATCGCTCATTTTGCCGGGGTGTGAGGATTAGGGTGAAATCACAAAATGCGAATTTCAAAAGTTGATAAATATCCACCCATTAGCGCTGGCAATCGGTCATTCCGTGAGTTCACCCAAAGTTTTTGGGCATAATGAGGAAATGTTGAGCGAAGCTGCCTGCCCCGACCCATTGGGGAAATCCCGCCGTTGCGGGAACTTGTGGAATAGATTTCTCCCGGCGACCCACAGCTACGCTGTGTGTCTTGGTCGAAATGACATGGCTGCGTTTGGGGGTGGGGAGAGGGAAAAAAATCGCGAAGCGATTTTTTTCCCTCTCCCCCACAGTCACAAGCACCGTTGTCACCTCGAAGGATCCGCCGGCTGGCGGAGATTGAGAGGTCTGTTTAATACTTGGGTTTTCAGAGTCTTATAAAAATCTGTCATTGGTAACGAAGAGAGGAATCTCTTAACTTCCTGATCATCCTGAATAAATATTTTTCTAGTGGTTCTGAAGTAACAAAGTGTAGCAGCAATAAGGTTTCAATAGTAATTCAAGCATTCTGCCCCACTCAAACTTTGGTGCAGATTGACAGGTATGAAGCCCGCAATTCTTTACTGCTGCTACACTCGACCGTTAACAATTAGGCAGGATTATTCGGCGAAGCCGCATTAATCTTGCTCCGCGCGTGCGGGATTGGACTAAAACCCGTTGGTTTGAAGTTATGTGTTTTCAATTTGAAAGTGTCACTTTTAAAACCCCACTTACAAATTAAAACGTTCAACAAAATATAATTGATGAAATTGAAAGAGTGAACACTCGATTAGAAAAAGCAATTTCCAAAACTCAAAACGAAATCCAAAAAACCAAAGAATACCAGGAGGGTTTAATCACCCAAGTGGTAACGGGTCAGTTGAAGGTACCATGTGACCAAGATGTGACTAAGCCAAAGTTGGAATTATCCAAAACTTTGTAAATTAGCGGTTTCGATACGTAACCCAGATGTAACTGAACCATGGAGAAAGAGGAATTAACCATACTGATTGACGAACTGCGTGCCCTGCCCCACGAGAGCGAGTGGGTAGAGTTTAAGGTAGACAACACCAATCCGCAGGGCATTGGCGAGTACATTTCGGCATTGGCCAATTCGGCTTGCATCGAAAACAAAGAGTTTGGGTACCTTGTATTCGGCATTGAAAATGAAAGGCACCAAGCAGTAGGCACCAACTTTAAGCCGCGGTCCGAAAAAATTGGCAATCAGGAACTCGAAAACTGGTTGGTCACCCAATTAGTACCCAAGGTAGGTGTCCGGATTTTTGAGTTTGTTTACCAATTAAAAAATATGGTGCTTTTTCAAATTGAGCCGGCAAGCAACCGCCCTATACTTTTCAGGGGCGAAGCCTATGTAAGGGTTGGTACTTACACGAAAAAGCTGAAAGATCACCCCGAAAAAGAGGGCAAAATATGGCAAAAAGCTAAACAAACGGTTTTTGAAAAGGATTATGCCATGCGGAATATTTCGGCCGATAAGGTGCTCGAACTGCTCGATTACCCTTCTGTGTTTAAGTTATTGAGCGCTCCTATGCCAGCCAATAAAGAGGGGATACTGGCCAAACTGGAAGAGGAAAAACTGATAGTTAAAAAACTGCTAAAATATCATGTTACTAATTTGGGAGCAATTCTTTTTGCTGTCGATTTGGAGAAGTTTGAAAACCTGGCACGTAAAGCACCCCGGGTTATTATTTACAAGGGCAATTCAAAATTAGAAACGATAAAGGAGCAACAAGGGAAATTGGGTTATGCCGTGTCTTTTGAGCGTCTTGTGAATTACGTAAACGACAAGCTGCCATCGAACGAAGAAATTGGCCGTGTTTTCAGAAAACAAGTGCGCGTTTACCCAGAGCTGGCCATTCGGGAATTAATAGCCAATGCCATAATCCATCAGGATTTTAATATCGGGGGCATGAGCGTGATGATTGAAATTTTCGATAACCGGATAGAGATAGCCAACCCCGGTGCACCGCTAATCGATACCAAACGCTTTATCGACCACAGCCCCGAGAGCCGGAACGAAATACTGGCAGGCATGATGCGCCGCATGAACATTTGCGAAGAACGTGGCAGCGGTATCGACAAAGTAATTACACAAATTGAAATTTACCAATTACCGGCACCCGAATTTATTGCCGGCGACAATTACACTCGGGTTATTTTGTACTCCCCAAAATCGTTACGACAGATGTCGAAACCCGATAAAATCAGGGCATGTTATCAGCACTGTTGTTTGAAGTATGTGTCGGGCGAATACATGTCAAACCAAAGTTTACGCGAGCGATTTGACATTGATAAAAAAAACTACCCAATTGTATCGCGCATAATAAAAGAAACCTCAGATACCGGGCTAATTTTGGAATATGACAATTCAAGGATGTATGTGCCTTTTTGGGTGATGTAATTGATGTAACCCAGATGTAACTAAGCTCCAAAACGAGTTTTATATAATACTGAATTGCAGGCGGTTGAATAAGTAACAAGATGTAACTAAAATGAATAAATTCACCGAAACAAGTGAAAAAGGTTTTCAGAAATACAGCACCGAAATTGAAATCAGTTCCGCATTGCCGAACAAATTGCCGGAAAACTTTGCTCCATCTTTTTCTCGGTCAGCTTTATCCACTATCTGCTACCTAAGCCTCTCTTACAAAAAGTTGTCATCTGTAATTTATTCCTTCTCCCTCCACCTGCCGTCGTTTTTGATCATTTGCACCAATGCATCCACAGCATTTTCTTCGGATACGTTGTGCTGCACTTGTATGTGGCCGCGGTAGAGCGCTACTTTTCCGGCGCCCATGCCCACGTAGCCGTAGTGTGCATCGGCCATTTCGCCGGGGCCGTTTACGACGCAGCCCATCACGGCTATTTTGAGACCTTTCAGGTGGCTGGTGGCAGCTTTTACTTTTTGTAATGAACTCTGGATGTCGTAGCGGGTGCGCCCGCACGACGGGCAGGCGATGAATTCCGTTTTGCTGATGCGCGCCCCGCAGGCTTGCAAAAGTGTAAATGCCAGGTTTACGAATTCCTGCCGGTGCTTCTCGTCCGACCCAAGCCAAATGCCGTCACCGAGGCCATCGAGAAATAGTGGCCCGAAATCGATGGCAGCAGGGATGGCTGCCGCGACCGCATCGCCGGAATAGTTTTTATGCAAAATCACCGGAACGCGCAATTCGTCTTGATGCAAGGTTTCAAAAAATCTCCGAAAGGAATAAACCGCAGGAGCCTCCTGGCTGGCAGCTACCACCGGGCGATGAAAATCATTATCATCATGTTCCGTCGCGTCGATTGAAACCTGATGCCACAGCCTTTGCGCTGAATTATTGGCGTTGATTATTATATCCGGTTTTTCGGCTTTATAGTCACCCGCCTCCGCCAGCACCAGCGGCTCCACCATCGAAGGCTTGAGCTGCGATCGCTTGGAAAATCGCGGATTATAACTAAACGGATCGTAGAAAAAACCTTCAAAAACATTACTAACCAATGCTTTCTTTTCGGGATTTATGTAATTGACGATGCTTTGCGCTACCGGTACCTCATTCACCGGGTCTTCGGTAAGCGATACGCGGATGGTGTCGCCGATGCCGTCGGCCAGCAGGGTGCCGATACCCACGGCTGATTTTACGCGGCCTTCGATGCCGTCGCCGGCTTCGGTTACACCCAGATGCACCGGATAGTCCATGCCTTCGTCCATCATCTTCTTTACCAAAAGGCGTGTGGCATGCACCATCACGCGCACGTTGCTGGCTTTCATCGAGAGGACGATTTGATGAAAATCCATTTCGCGGCAAATCCTCACAAATTCCAGCGCTGCTTCCACCATGCCTTCGGGGGTGTTGCCGTAGCGATGGATGATGCGACGACCCAACGAGCCGTGGTTGGAGCCGATGCGTATGGCGGTGTTGTGCGCTTTGCAAATCCCGATGAGCGGGCGGATGTTTTGGCGCACCTTGTCGAGCGCTTTCTGGTATTGCTGCGGCGTATAGTTGATGTTGCGCGGTTCGGCACCGGTGTAGTTGCCGGGGTTGATGCGCACCTTTTCGACGATGGCAGCAGCTACCTCGGCAGCTTTGGGACTGTAATGGATGTCCGCGATAAGCGGAATATCGTATCCCTGCTCATGCAGCGCCTGCTTGATCACTGCCAGGTTAGCGGCTTCTTTTACGCCGGGAGCTGTAATGCGCACCAGCTCACAACCCGCTTGGTAAAGCTGTATCGTCTGCCGCACCGTTGCTATGGTATCCATGGTGCTGGTGTTGGTCATGCTTTGCACACGCACCGGATTGCTGCCACCTATGGCCACTGTGCCAACCATAACTTCTCTCGTCCTGAAACGCTGATTCATCTGTCGATGTTTGGAATTAACAATCTACAAAACTACAAAGCAAAACTTTTGGTGTGGATGCAGCACGAATTTGTTTGGTGGCGCTGAAGCAATTTTTATGCTGGGCGCAGGGCGCAATCTTCACCAACGGTGTCGTTCCAGGCGACGCCGTTGGTTTTTCAGCGCAGGGCGCAGGGAGCTGCACAAAAAGTTCTTATTACGATTTCTGAGGTCTTTTCCGTCGTTTCTGAAGAATTCAGATTCATCGAACAGCAATCCACTTCTACATTCGATATTCAGATATAGGTTCTCCGCCGCAGGCCTTGCGCCTTGCTCTTTGCGCCCCGCTGTCTTTACTTCACCAGTTGTAGTCCCTCCGTGGCAGAGCTGTCGCCGGGGCGGATGAGCAGGACTTTGCGAAACAAAACCTCGGCTTCGCGCAGCTTGCCAAGTTTCAGGCTTGCCCATGCGTACATTACGTTGACGTCGTAATCGAACGGGTAGAGGTTGGCCACTTTCTCGAATAGCTTCAGTGCTTGCTGATAGTTTTCGCTGCTGTAAAGGATCATTCCCAGCCGGTAGCTTGCGGTGGTGTTGTTGGGGTCGATCTGCAATATTTTCTCGTATTGGGTTTTCACAGCGGCCCAGTTGCCAAGCGCCGCCAGCGGATAGACGTAGCCAAGCCGCCCTTCGATGGCATACGGACTAAGATTTACGGCACGCTGATAATGCGCCGACGACTCGGTGAAGCTGCCCTGCATGTAATAAAGCCATCCCAGCCGCAGATTGATAGCGTAAGAATCTTCGTTGTAAACGGATTTGAGCTGTGCCACCGCATCGCTGTAGTTACCTTTGGTCTCCAGTTCGTAACTTTGCTTAAAAGCATTTTCGATGGTTTTAAAATCCTGTCCCTCCACCTGTGGTATCCAGACCATTACTGTAATCAGCAGGGTGGTTATTTGTAATTTCATTTTTAAAATTGCCATTTTATTCCTCCGATAAAGGTGTTGAAATTATAATCTTTTTCTAAAACGATGAAATCTTCATTATTAATATAGGTGAGATAGCTGCTGGTGCGTCGCATCAGGCGATAGCGCAGCGAGAGTTCCAGATGGTTGCCGGCAGCCCAGGTGAGCAGCGCTTCGGTTTTAAAACGTGCATCTTCCGGGATATTGAACAACACAAAAGCATTTTGCTCGGTATAGCCACGCAGGTTACCAATGGTTGCCGAAACATCGAGCCACAGGCTGGGCAGCACCCGTGTGCCGACACTCTGGTGGAAAATCAAATGATTAGCCTCCTGGCCATCGCGCAAAGCAATGAGGCCGGTGCGGGTGTAGAGTTTTAGATTTCCCAATGGATAAACATTTACAAAAAAACCGGCTTGCCAGGCATCGCTGCCATCAAATGATGCAAGGGCGCCATTCAATTCTGCCGAAAAAATTCCAAATTCCTTATTGATGGCAAGCCAAAACAAATTATCATGGCGGGTCAACGAAAGGGTATCAGAAACCAGACCCAGTGCGCCATCGTACTTAAAATTCCTCACATCATAGCGGATGCGGGTAAGATGCCACGCGGGAACGATTTTCCATCCCGGCAACGGAGTGTACTGCAGGTTGCCATAATATTCCTGCTGCATTGCCGTATGACGAAAATCGGGTTTTGGCTGCTGCTGGTAATTTACCTTCTGCGTAGCTTCCACCGAAATAAGGCTGACGCCCTGGTAAGTTTGCAACTGTGGCAGCACGTTGAAGTTGATGCCGGCGTGGTAATATTGCAACGCGTCGTAATACCAGGCTTGATTGTAAATAGTATCTGCTTGCCGACGGTTTTTGTTGTGTTGCTTCAGGTCGCTGGTACCGCTAAATCCCGGCCCGGCTTCGATGTAAACCTGATCGATAACCGAGGGAACTTTCTGTCCCAGTTTTTGGCGGTGTGCCGGGGTGAGCTGCGACAGGACAACGCGGGCATCGGCGGTGCGACCCGCAAGGAGATAGCTGTAATAGAGATATTCGGTGGCAACCTCGTCGATGGGATTGAGTTGCCGCGCCTTGCAGAAAAACGGAATGGCACGCCGGTAGTTTTGCTTTTCGTACCAGGCTATCCCCACGCGCATTTGCATGTAAAAATGATCGACACCCTGGCGAATGGCGGCAGTGCCTGTCCGGATAAGCTCATCCCACTGCTGCTGCTGATACAACGAATATGTCAGGCTGTCGGCATTTTGCTTTTGCTGTCCGGCCACCACTGCCGGGAAAAGCAGCACTGTCCACAGTACAAGCATACCGCAAAGGCGGGGACATTTTTTTATAAATGAAGGCCTTTTCATGATTCCGTTTCGGTGGCGCTAAGGGTGAGTTTGGGGCTTTTCATCCTAAATTTCTCTATTCTGTTGTGGTTCACGATAATTTCAAAATTCATCAGCCGGCCTGATTTACCGCTGTAATGCAGCCGCGCCTCCGAAGCCATGTGTATCCGGCTACCGGAGAGGTCGTCTTTAAAATCGAGATATTTCATCTCAAAACCGGCGTGCATAAAGATGTAAAAGGGCGCCACAAAGTCTTGCCAAAACCTGACAAAGCTGTGTTTGAAAACGGCCAATGGAAACTGATCGATAAGTTGTAGATGGTCGTAATATCCGAGGGCAACTTTGTAGGCTCCCAGATAAAAATAGTAAAGCAGCGAAGTGTCGTCGCCCGTAAAATGGGTGAAATAAAACAAGGTGCCGTCATTTTTAAACCACGCTTTGGCGCCACTCTGGCTGCATTGCAGGTAAGTTTGGTTATAAATATCGCTTTTTACTTCCCAGCTCACATTTGTGTTGGGCTGCTCATTTTGCGAATATTCAAAAGTAATGGTTTGACCAGGTACAAAATTAAAGGCGTCGAACAACGAGGCGTTGCGCGTGATGCCGGACACAGTTTCTCCTTTTTGTGGGCGGTCGAAAGTTTTTAATTGGTGGGTTTTTTCTGTTTTCACAATGTATTTGGCGATGGGATAATCGCGCGTATGGGAGCCGATGTATGGATTTTCCTGCAACTGGAAGTGGATGTGCGGCATCGGCGAGTTGCCCGAGTTGCCCACTTTAGCAAGCAAAGCGCCACGCTTTATCTCGTCGCCTTTTGTTACCACAAAGCTCTCTTTGCGCAGATGACTAATTTTGCTGTACAGTTTTTCGGCATGCCGGATGATAATGGTGTTGCCCCAGTTTTGATCCAGATTTACCTTCCCGATGGCGTTGTCGTCGATGCCGTCCATGATTTCCTGTACTATGCCGTCGGCAGGTGCTATCACCGATTGATTAAAAGCATAATAATCTTCGGGGCGATTGCCGGCGCCCGAAAAAGTTTTCCCCTGCTCGTTGGTGATTTCAAAATCCCAGGCATGGCGCCACTGCTGCCGATGGGTAAGCTGGCCCTGATGCCCCTGCGTCACCGTCCACTCGCCATAGAAAGGCAACACTATCGGCGTTTGTTGCGCGGAAACATTAAAACGACTTGCATAATTATGCTGCGTGTAGAGGTTTTTCTCCGGCGAAAATTGCTGCACCACCACCAGCTCGGGCTTGCTAAAATGATGCTGCCTGAATTTCATCACATAAATAAACAAAACCACTACGATATTAAAAGCCAGCGAATAGATGCTCAGGTGCAGATTATAAAATAAGGCGGAAGTAGAGGTGATAATGATGGAGATGATGGGCGTGAGCAGCAGCACCCACAAAAACGACCACCGCGACGGGATGATGAAAAATCCACCGATGGCAATGGCTGTAAGGATGTAGTTGAAGCCGATGTAGAAATAGCTTAGCTCGCCCAGGTCGGCGCCAATAAAAAGATAATAAAAATAGGCGGCAAAAAATCCGGTGACCGAGAGCAGAAAGGCGATGCGCGAATAGATGATCAATCCGATGGCGATGAGGATGCCGGCCAGCAGATGGTGCTGAAAAAATATTGCGCCAAGCGACTGGAAATACATCAGCAAAGCGGAATGGATGGGCAGGTTGTTGATGTAGTGATAAATATCTACCAACAGCGGCCCGCCGTAATCGTACATCTCGTTGAAAACGTAAAGGCCGCGCTCGCTAAGCTGAAGCTCCGTAAACTGCCGTGCCGCCAGGCTCACCGTCCAGATGGCCAGCAGGAAAGGCCACGCCAGATAAGGCAGCCCATATTTCCCGAAATAGTTTTCGAGCCAGATGGTGATGAACAACGTAAAAAGCGCCGCAAAAAAGAGCAATACAAAAAATGCCAGGCCGGGCTGATAAAAAATACCAATTCCCAGCCCCACCAGCAAAGCATTAAAACCATAATAACCCTGGCTGATTC
>JAAYIU010000403.1 GCA_012523265.1 Bacteroidales bacterium
CGTTTCTTTATCTGTGTCATCAATTTGAGGAAGAAATAACCCATTCGGTTAGGTTGTATGCTCTCAATCATGTCTGCAATAAGGTTCGTATTTGTTACCACAACTTCATACGCCTTGTCTTTGCCTAAATACACAAATTCCTCCAGCATTTCGTTTGTTGTTCTAAAATAAAGGGGTGCATAAACACCTGCGTCCTGTGTCCCCATTAATGTGTGATGGCAAACCTCATCCGCTTTATTCATAAAATGAACATCGCCTGTTGCTACTACAAGTTTTCCGAACCGCTCTCCAAGAGCAATTATTTGTTGATTGATATATTTTAGGTTTTCATTCAATACAAGTTTCTCATTATCCTTTGTAAAACAATTCTTCGCGAGGGGCTGAATTTCAAAATAGTCATAAAACTCACACAGATTATTAATAATTTCTTTTGAATCCCCCTGAAAAATTGCTTGGTACAACTCTCCCTCCTCGTACACAGTACCGATTAAAAGACCTTCCCGGTGCTTTAAATATTCGCTTTTCGGAATCCGGGGGAATTTGTGATGGTACTTTAAATAGGACAACGTCATAAGCTTATATAAATTTTTTAACCCGGTCAGGTTTTTGGCCAAAATTATCGCATTCCTTGGTCGAATTGATCTTATATTAACATTCCCGGATAATATGCTGTTTATATCATGCAGGGTTTTTGCCCCTTTTTCTTTTAAAATATTAAATAGACATTTTAATATTTCGGCGCAGGCTCGAGCATCGTTGACCGCTCTGCGATCTTTGGGCCTTTCTATTTTAAAATAATCGGTCAAGTCAATTAATTTGTGACGTTTTATATTCGGTAAGACCCAACGGCTCAGGGTTAAAGAATCAATAACGGAAGGATTGTATGCTATGCCATGCTTTGCGGCTTCCGCTTTTATGAAGTTTATATGAAAAGGAGCATTATGCGCCGCAACAGGTGTCTTTTGGCAAAAGCTTAAAAATGCGGAAATTGCCGCTTGGGGAGAGGGGGCATCTTGAACCATATCATCTGTAATACCCGTTAGTCTGCTCATGTTTGCGGATATACTTTTACCCGGATTTACAAAGGTACTGAATTCCTCTATAACCTCACCATTCTTTATTTTCACAGCACCTATTTCGATAAGCGTTTCGGTTTCCGGGTTAAAGCCTGTCGTTTCTGTGTCAAATACAATAAGCTCCTCATCAAAAGGTTGGTCAACACCTTTATAAAAATTCGTGTCACAGTCATTGGCAAAATAGACTTCTGCACCGTAAATAACTTTTATATCCTTGCCTTTGGCCGCCCTATATGCTTCCGGAAACGCTTGTACAACCCCGTTATCGGTTATGGCGATTGCCCTGTGCCCCCACGCTGCTGCCCGCTCCACCACCACCCCTGCTATGCTGTTCATGCCACTCGTTTTTGTGTGGCAGTGAAGCTCCACACGCTTAACCTTTGCATCATCAATGTGCTCTGAAAGCTCCTTGCTGTAATCAACCCCCATTCTGCTTATCCCCTTTCTCCCTTTCTTTTTTATTTTGATTATCTTGTGCGGTATATCCTATTTACAGGGAATCCACACAAAATATAGTTTCTCATACCTACTCAGACATCGGCTCACTGTCTATTTTATTAAAATCCTTGTCGTAAAAAGCCATCCACTTTTCTGCGAAGTATGTGTAATCTTCTTCATCCGGCGCATCATTGATTCCAAAAATCGCTCTTAAAAGCCGGGCTTCAGCCTTCAGAAGCTTCTTATTACCCTTTTTCATTACGCCGAAGCGGTATTTGTTGCTTTTCCACTCATAATCATACACAGTGTATTCAAACGGAACGATTATTCTGCCTTCAAGGTCTAACACCCCATATCTTCGCCTTTTTTTACAGATTAGTTTTTTACTATCAGAATCATATTTAATTTTGGTATATTCAAAGGGAATAACAACCTCATTTTTTTCATTTATTACACCGTAAACGCTACCTTTCCTCATAATGAAAAAAATTTCTTTCCTTTCCCCAGGCTTTAGCCAAATCGTTATCCGGCTGCAGTCCGCATATTCCAAAGGAATCACGCATTTTCCCTTTGTGTTGATAACACCGTGTTCATGGGTTCGGCTGTGGCGACCGTTTCGATACCGATTCGCCACATGGGCATATTCCCCATAAAAAGAGCTTACCCAATCCCATTGGGGCGGTATCACGATTTCGCCGGTATGAATATTCGCATAGCCCCATTTCCTCCCTATTTTCACTTCAATAAGCCCGTTGTCGCATTCATATACGAGTAATCTGTCTTCTGAGGGGAGATAAAGGTTGCCCTTGCTATCTTCAAAATAGGCTTTGCCTTCTTTTATAAAACCTTCGACCGGCTCTTCTAAGCTGATGTGAGCAAATATACACTTTTTCACTTTTATACCCCCGTTACAAAAAATACATTCTAATTTTATTCCCAAATCTTATCATCCATACAGTTCTTGCAAACATAATGCTCATCCTTTTCAACAATATAATGCTTTGCATCGAAAATTTCTGCAACCTTATCCGCTTTTTCTCTGATGCAGTTGTCAATATAAATGATATGCCGGACTTCTTCGCTGTCGAAAACAACCCTACCTCGTGGGAAATCAAAGTATTCGATGGTAGTGTTTGGAAATCTTTTATCAAAAATTTGCGCGTGACCAACCCTGCTCGTTAAAAACTGTAATTGCTTTTCGGCGTTCTCATTTGGTTCAGCGAGATACAAAAAGCCTCTGAAATTCAGTTTCCAGCTGTTGATATAGAAAAACGGTCCTACCATTTTGTCACCTCTCAATTACAAACCCGCTCCAGTTGTCGGCATACTGCAAAAGCAGTGTAAGCGGCGTTTCCTTCGTTGCCACCGAGGCGTTGTCGTCAACATACTGCCCATCGTGATAGACAATCGCCTGAAC
>JAAYIU010000471.1 GCA_012523265.1 Bacteroidales bacterium
CATGGAATAGTCGAATACTTTCCGGAAGTTTCTTTCAAGGGGTTGAGAGGGTTGAAAAGGTTGAAAGTTGAGAGGGTTGAAAAGTTCAGACCTCCATGCTGGTTTGTTGATATTGCAACTGCACCAATCCTTGGAGAATACGCTCAGGATTTAACCCTACCATCATCACCGAGGCTTCTTCCATAGCTTCGGACCGCTCGTGGGCTTCACGGGTGTTAAGGGCACGGAAATTCATGATAGAGGATTGCTGGGATCTGCTGATTTTATCAGATTACAAATTTACTGGCATGAAGCAGTGTAATGCCAACAACCTTATTGTCCTCATACCGTAAAATGGTCTGATCATCTTCCATAACAGAGTTATCGGCCCGGTTTGGTTTTTTAAAATGTACATAAAGTACATCAGCTGCCTCATCGTAATCGACCCATAAATTTTTATGTTTTATAAAATAAGGCACCATACTTCTTATTGTAGTTATTTCTGTTGTTTCCATAATACGGGCAGAAGTATACTTTTCTATATTTCAGCCTTAATCTTTCGCAGCTCTTTAATAAAATGTTCGGCGATTTGCTCTTTGGTAACAATTTCCTTTGGCGCAAGATGGGCTGCGATACCGGATTCATCTAAATCGTCGGTGTAAACAAGGGTTTCGGAATAGGTTATCGGAGCTAATCCCGGAATAAGTTTTTTAGTTTGAACGAAAATATCTTTTAAAGAAATTCGATACTTTGATATGAAATAGAGATCATAATAATCCCTGATGGTGTTGCGCTGGGCAATAGCTGCCAACTTTAGACTTGCGATAATTTCGGCTAAGCAAATTCTAATATTTTTATATGAAAAAGCAAACTCCTGAACGTTAAAAGGAATAGCCACAGCGCCTGAACTAAAAAAAGTTACTTTAACATCGTTGATAATAATGTAGATTTGCCAACTATTATCCTGGCGGATGATCCTGTAGTCCGGAAACAGCCGGGCAATGTTGCGCTTTATCAGATTTATGTTGAGCTGTTCGGCATCCTGCAAAAAGTCCAAATCTTCTGACAGGCGATGCCTGAGCTGTAAAGCCAATGCTGTGCCCCCCACCAAAGTGAAATTGGAAATAAACTTTTGCCCGGCAAGCAGCTCAAAAACCTTGGCCGTAGCCGATGGCATGTAAGTTACATCCATCTCATCGTTCATGATTCAGCAATCACTTTATTAAAGAAATTAATTCTTTTGCGGTACCTGTCCTTATCTTTCCACTTTAAGATAACTTCTTGCAATTTTTCCTGCGGCACTATTTCGTTTAGCGTAAGTAAATCAGCAATCTCCCCGTACGACAAAACCTGACGGATGATGACGGCCTCAGGAAGATCAGCGCTGTGCTGATAAGACCAGAAGATATGTTTGGAAAATCTGTTGATTAGCATGGAAAAAGCTTTCTGTGTTAGCTTTCATCAGTCTGCTCCTCCGCCGGCTGGCGGATGGCAGACACTTGCGTTGTAAGGTCAATATTCATACTCTCTCATGCGATGCGTGGCCATTGCGAGAAGCACTGCGACGAGGCCATCCCGCCTACCTACAGCTTCGCCAGGTCAGTTACATTTTTTGGTTGTAACCTACAGGCTTTGTGACTTTTATAAAATCACTTTCAGGCTGCAAAAATGAGCCTTTTTATGCTTCGTTCTGCCACAGCAAGAGGTACTCGGTTTCCTCTTTGCCGGTCAGAAATTCTTGTTCTTCGGTTTCGGTGTGCACCAGATAATTGATAACACGATGTATGAGCCTCCCTGCTTTTTTTACCAGCTCCGCCAGATATTCCTGATCCACAGCATTGCCCACAAAAAGCAGTTCTATCACCTCTGCGTCCATCCCGGCGGCATAATCACCCGTAACGTACAC
>JAAYIU010000405.1 GCA_012523265.1 Bacteroidales bacterium
GGGTGGCGCTACGGTGCATGCTACCAAATCGGGCGTGGCACATTTCAGAGCCGACGACGAAGAAGAGGGCATGATGCTAATACGCAAAACCCTGGAATATCTGCCACAGAACAATTTGGAGGAACCCATCGTAACAGAGTGCAACGACCCGATAGACCGTAGAGACGACAAGCTCAACGAGATTATCCCCGACAGCCCCAACACACCCTACGACGTAAAAGATATCATCTATACCATCGTCGACGACAGCGAATTTTTGGAGTTCCACCGCCATTTTGCCAAAAATATGGTAGTAGGTTTTGCCAAATTCAACGGACAGCCGGTAGGTATAGTAGCCAACCAGCCCAACTTCCTGGCCGGCGTGCTCGACATCGACGCTTCGCGCAAGGCAGCCCGATTTGTCAGACTATGCGATTCATTCAACGTGCCCATTATTACGCTGGTTGACGTTCCGGGGTTTTTGCCCGGCAGCGGCCAGGAATATGGCGGCATCATCATCCACGGTGCAAAGCTGTTGTTTGCTTACGGCGAGGCTACCGTTCCAAAAATTACCATTACCCTGCGCAAATCTTATGGTGGCGCTCACGACGTGATGGGCAGCAAGCAGTTGCGTGCCGACATCAACTACGCCTGGCCTTCGGCAGAGATTGCCGTGATGGGTGCCAAAGGTGCTGTAGAAGTGCTCGAAGGTCGCAAAATTCGCGAGATAAAAGACCCCGATGAGGCGACAGCCTATGCCGCTAAAAAAGAGGAAGAGTATCGCGACAAATTCGCCAATCCCTACGAAGCGGCCCGTTATGGCTACATCGACGACGTGATTGAGCCGCGCAACACCCGGTTCCGTATCATCCGCGCACTGCAGGTTTTGGCAAACAAGAAGGAATCGCTTCCGCCCAAAAAGCACAGCAATATCCCATTGTAGTTATTTATCAAAACCTTGATTACTATGATAATTAATATGATAATAATTAATAAGATACTTGATTTTTCAGCTATCAATGCTTTTACCACTTCAGTCGCGATAGTAGGATATGTTATCGTGTTTTTGGTATTGTTGTTACTGACGCTTGTCTACAATCTTATCCCAAAGATTATTGCATTTAATGTACGTCGCCGGAGGAAAAAACAAGGCAAGTGCGACGACTGCGAAATAGCCGATACCGAAGGCGACGTTACGGCAGCCATAACCATGGCGCTTTACATGCACCTCAACGAGATACACGACGAGGATAGTAATGGCATTACCATCCGGCGCGTATCCAAACAATATTCTCCCTGGAGTTCAAAAATTTATGCTACCAACCCATTTGTTAGAATATAGTAAAAGATGAAAAAATTTAAGTTTAAAATAAAAGGTCACGATTACGATGTCCAAAATTTAAAGTTCGATGAGGACATCGCGCATATCGATGTGAATGGCACCATCTACGATGTGGAAGTGCAGCGCACCTACAAACAGCCTAAAACGCCCAGGTTGGTGCGTCAGGAAGTGCAAGCCCGCCGCCAGGACAGCAAGATTAAAAAAACCATTACCAAAACTGCAGGTCACGATGTGAAAATTCCGCTGCCAGGAAACATCATGCAGGTATTTGTGAAAAATGGCGATGAGGTAAAACTCGGTGATAAGCTGGTGATGTACGAAGCCATGAAAATGGAGAATGTCATTGTAGCCGAAAAAGATGGCGTTATTCAAAACCTCACGGTGCAACCAGGTGATACCGTGCTGCAGGATGCCAAAATTATGGAAATAGCATAGTGGCAAGCCATCTCAGCTTATTTTCTAATTTATTAAAAGATAAAAATCAAGCACAGCGATGAAAAGACTTCTTACCGTTTTTGGGATTATTGCAATTATTGCAGCCATATCGATGGTATTTCCCAAAACCGCTTTTACTGACACGCAAAAAGATACTACCGAGCTTTCGCAGCCAGCACCTGTAGCCATCGATGGCGCCCAAAACGACGCTGAAGCAGCTACCGGTGGGCTCAAAAAGTTCTTTGAATACACAGGTTTTGCCAACGTTACCTCCGGCCACCTGATTATGCTGGTGGTAGGACTAATTTTCATTTATCTTGCCATCCGTTACGACTATGAGCCACTGTTGCTGATTCCTATTGGCGTCGGCATCCTCATCGGAAACATCCCTTTCATGCTCGATGCGGGGCTACAACTTGGCATTTATGAGTCGGGCAGCGTGATGAATTATCTTTACTTTGGCGTTACCGCCGGTATTTATCCACCGATTATCTTCCTGGGTATCGGTGCCATGACGGATTTCTCGTCGCTTATCTCCAACCCTAAGCTCATGCTTTTGGGAGCGGCGGCTCAGTTGGGTGTTTTTGCTACCTTCCTTGGCGCGCTTATCCTGGGTTTTCATCCCGCCGAGGCCGGCGCTATTGGCATCATCGGTGGTGCCGACGGCCCTACGGCTATTTTCCTTTCGTCCAAACTGGCTAACGGAGTAAACATACTTTCCGACGGCACTACTGTTAAAAACCTGATTGGTCCTATCGCTATCGCAGCCTATTCATACATGGCGCTGGTTCCGGTAATACAGCCTCCTATCATGCGTCTGCTCATCACCAAAAAAGAACGGGTGATCAAAATGAAGTCACCGCGTGCTGTTTCCAAGCTCGAGAAGATACTTTTCCCTATCATCGGATTGCTCTTTACGGCGTATATCTCGCCCAGTTCGTTGCCATTGTTGGGGATGCTCTTCTTTGGCAACCTGCTCAAAGAAAGTGGCGTTACCAAACGTCTGGCCGATACCGCCCGCACTTCGCTCATCGACATCGTGACCATTGTACTTGGTCTGACGGTGGGCGCCTCCACACAAGCCGACATTTTCCTTACCAGCGAGTCGATCCTTATTTTTGTGTTGGGTGCTGCTTCGTTTATGATAGCTACCGCCGGCGGATTGTTGTTTGCTAAAGTGATGAACCTTTTCCTTAGCGAGGAGAACAAAATCAACCCGCTCGTCGGTGCTGCCGGTGTTTCGGCGGTGCCCGACAGTGCGCGTGTGGTGCATGTGGAAGGTCTCAAAGCCAATCCTAACAACCACCTGCTGATGCATGCCATGGCTCCCAACGTTGCCGGCGTTATCGGCTCGGCAGTAGCGGCTGGTATCCTGCTAAGCTACCTGTTGTAGAATGTGTTTTCATTTTGCGTTTTATGCATTGTGAGTTGATTCTGTCGATGATTCCCACCAAGCCGGCATGGTTTCATCTTTTTTGTTAATTTCTCCTCTCTTCACATTGCAACTGCACATCAGCAACAACTTTTCGACTGTTGAACGGGAGGACAGGGAACAATTCCAAAGGAGCAGTAAACACAGCAATCCCCCTGTTTTGGTTTTAGTATTGTCTTGCAGTTTTCACATTCATAAAAAAATTGACAAGAAACTTCCGGCATGGTCTCCTCTCTTTGAAATCCACATGCAGGGCAGGTGAGTATTGATTTTAGCTGGATCATTTTACTGTGATTTTTTTTATTTTTCCAAAGGTTGCCGAACCCAGCCTCAACAAGTAAACACCGGGCGCAGCATACGACATGTCAAAATCGTATTCATACAACCCGTTTACATTCTCAACACGATTCGATATTATGGTGTGCCCCATAATATCGTGTACCGTTATGGTTAATGGGTCGTTCATATTAACAGCAGAAAAAGTTACCGAAAACCGGTTGTTCTCAAATGTGGAAATGATCAGCTCATTTGGCTCTTGGTATA
>JAAYIU010000208.1 GCA_012523265.1 Bacteroidales bacterium
AGCCTCACCCGGCTCGCCCAGCTCGAACTGCTTTACGACCTGGAAAAGAAAGAGCAGGAAATGAAAATTCAGACGCAACGTAAAGATTTTATCATTGCACTGTCGATCGTAAGTCTGGTAGCACTTGTTATTTTCAGCATCCTTTTGTTGTTTCGTTATCGGATAAAGGTACGGTATTCAAACCTGGAACAGCAAAAGTTGAAAAATGAGCTGGAGTATAAAAACAAGGAGATGACGGCCAATGTTATGGCACTGATGAAGAAAAATGAAATGCTCACCGACATTACCACCCGCCTGATCGACATTGAAGCCAAAGCCGACCGGGAAGAAACAAAATCCTCCATTCGTAAGGTGGCCATTGATATCGAAAACAGCACGCAGGAAAAAATTTGGGAAGAGTTTGAACTGCGTTTCAAACAGGTGCATTCGGCGTTTTATAACAAACTCAACCTGCGCTTCCCCGACCTTTCACCCAACGAACAACGGCTGTGTGCTTTTCTGAAATTAAACCTTACCACCAAAGAAATTTCCTCCATCACCGGGCAAAATGCACGTGCCATCGAAATGGCGCGTTTCCGCTTACGCAAAAAGTTAGGCATTTCTACTCAGGAAATAAATCTGGTAACTTTTATTTCGCAGATTTAGACTTTGAAGATGGGGTGCTAAACATCCATTTCACTGAAATACCATTTTGTTTATTGTAAATGATTTCTATAAATTTTGAACTGCTGGCTTTTTGATTCATTAGGTCGAAAAACCAACAGAACTGTTCCAGATTAAGGAGGCAACGATAAAAAACATAGGTGGCATCAGGATAGTTTGAAAAAATCAGGGAAAGGTTTTCCTGTAAGTACTTTGCGAAGCAACAAAAAAGGGAGGCTTATTGCCCACACAAGCGTGTAAAGCATGATAGACAATAATCTGGGAAAACCTTTGCACAACCAGATTACCAGCGCTGCGAATAATATTCCAAGTATCCAACTCATGTGGCAAAGATAAAAAAATGCGTCAAGGAATATTTTAACATACAGATTAATAACCCAGCTAAAAAGTAAAAACCAAATTTAAAAGCCCACCACGAATTACGCATCATGTGAAACTAAATTAACTTGGCATGAAATTGTTATTTTGCTAAAAATCTCTATTCCTGTTATTTAACACCCAAAAAAAACCTCATGTGAAAGTTTTGTAAGGGTAAACAATTCGGGGTTGAAAGTTTTGTAGGGCTTTAAAATTTGCATGCCTTCCGGTTTTCACCCATTTTTGCAGCCAATATTTTTAAAAACATGAAAAATCAAAACCTGAACAAACCCAAAGGAAGATTACCTGCCGAAATAAAGGAAAGAAACGATATGAAAGAAATCATTGAAAGAAAGAACCTGCAAAACAAGGTTTTAAAAAAGATGCTGGACGAAATTAATACAACAGATAATCACCACAACAAGAGTTAATTTAATACACTTTAGTTATGAAAAAAATCTTCTATTTTATTTTAACATTATGCCTGGTTCCGGCACTGTTTGTCGTAGCACAGAACACCCACAACGGAACACGGGATGATAACAAATATGTTGTCATCGAAGAGTTAACAGGAACCTGGTGCCAGTGGTGTCCGCGCGGACACGTGATCGGGCGGGAACTTTCGCAGGATTATGAAAACATCATCTTTGTTGCCATACACACCGGCGACAATATGGAATACAACGAATATTTTACGGCTTCCGGTCTGACGGGCGCACCAACTGCAAACGTGAACCGCAAATATCTGGGTGCTGTCCCTGCCGCATGGGAAGGTCATGCCCAAACCGAGATGGCACTTAATCCTCCTGCCTACGTAACCGTATCCACAACCTACAACGAAGCTACGCGCGAGTTGGAAGCGACAGTTTCGGCTGAGTTTGTCGAAAATCTGAGTGGAGACTACAGGTTGGGAGGCCTTGTGGTGGAGGATGGCGTAACGGGACCTTCGCCGGCTTACGACCAATCCAACCAATATGCAGGGGGAGGCAACGGCCCCATGGGAGGATATGAAAATCTGCCCAGCCCCGTTCCTGCCAACATGATTGCCTACGATCATGTGGCGCGACACCTTCTTGGCGGCTATGATGGTGAAGAAGGTTCACTCCCTGAAAACCTGGTTGCAGGACAAACCTATTCGTGGACGTTCTATTACGCACTTCCAGAAAATTACGATCCCGAATACGTGCGTGTAGCAGGCTGGCTTGTTGATCAGAACAACGGCCACATCCTTAATGCCGGGAAAAGCCAATATCTGCCAGGATTCGACAACGGGAAACCGCATTTTATTACTGCACCGCCCGAAGGAGGCTTTGTTGGAACCGAATATAAATATTTCATTTTTACAGCCGACCCTGAAGATGACGACCTGACCATTATTCCAACAGACATACCCGATTGGTTGAATTATGTGCAAACAGCACAAAACACCGTTCATACCGCCGGTACCCTTTCCGGTACGCCAACAGAACCCGGCACATACAGCATTACTTTATCAGTGAGCGATGGCAACTGGATCATTGTCCAAAGCTATGACCTGGTTGTTGAAGAATCGCAGGGCGCCGCCTGGGAATTGATTGGCACACCTGGCTTCTCGTCATACGATGCGCAGCAAACAGTTACCAAAGTTGCCGATGATGGAACAGTTTACGTGGCCTACCAGAAATATAATGTCCCCACAGAAGTGATGAAATTTGACGGTGCCGATTGGTCGATGGTCGGACCTCCGGTAGGTACCGCCGATTCGCACATGGACATGGACCTGGATAGCGATGGGAATCCCTGGGTTGCATTTAACGATGTGGCTGCCGGAACCAAGACAGTGGTTAAAAAATTTGCCGGCACGTCCTGGCAAACCATGGGCAGCCCTGTAAGTGTGGGAGCCTCCAGAAGCATAAGTATAGCCTTTGATAATGAAGGTGTGCCTCATGTAGGATTTTATGAGCAGGACATGGGTACTCAGGGATTTGTGTATAAACTGGAGGGCGGCACCTGGATCATGGTTGGAGATGGCCCGATTTCAAGCGATCAGGCTTTGTTTTTCGATCTTGATTTCGATAGCAATAACACACCGCACCTGCTCTGGGCCAAGATTTCGGGAGGTTATTCTTATTATTCAAGGGTGTCGAAATTCGTCAACAACGAATGGATTGTTCTGGGTGGTGGGGATATTACACCCAACTATACTTATTTTTATCATAGTCTGGCAATAGGTACCAATGATCAGGTGTATGTTTCAATAGCCGAAACTACCGACGTTGACTTAAATGTGTACGAATTGACCGGCGACAACTGGAACGAAATCACAGCAGGATACGACCTGATTGGAGAGTCCCACCAACTGGCAATCGACAGTGAAAACAAACTGTACCTGGGCTTTATGAATGCTACTGCCGGTTCGCAAACCAGCGTGATGGCCTGGGATGGAAATGTATGGACCTCTGTTGGTCCGCTCACCATTTCGGGTGGTGCTTCCTACCAGAGCATGGCTGTAGCCAATGACGACACCCCCTACATCTCGTACTCCGATACGGAGGAGGGAGGAAAAGTTACAACGCAGGCTTATTTTACCAGCGGCGTCCCACTCATCAATGTAGATCCCTTAACCATTGTTTACGACACAACGGAAGTGGGCCAGGCAAGAGAGCATACGGTTTTGGTGAGTAACTTTGGCGAAATGCCCCTCGTAATTTCCAGCATCAGCACCAACAATGCTATCTTTTCACCCAACTTCAGCAGCCTGACCATTGAGGCAGGCGGCAGCCAGGAACTGATCATAACCTTCGCTCCCGAGGAAACGCTATGGTACGAAGGGGAAATCACACTGCTGAGCAACGACCCGCTAAACCCAACGATTATCATCCAGGTTTCAGGATATGGAATTAATACTGTTGGCATGGACGAAGTGAATGATATTGGCAAGATTTTCATTTATCCAAATCCGGCCAATGAAAGAGTTCAGATTGAATCCACTTCTGTAATTGAAAAAGTACAGTTGGTAAATATTGCCGGTCAGGTTGTTTTGGAAGAAACAGCGGTTGGAAATAAAAAAGAGATCAATACTTCTCACCTCGACACCGGAATCTATTTTATTAAAGTATACTCTCAAAATAATGTGATCACCAGAAAACTGGTGATTGAATAAAAACAAATGATATGAAGAAAATTTTCACTTTACTATTTGTTATGGCAATGGTAAATTTTGCCATCGGACAACAACTTTACCTTGAAAACTCAAGGCCTAAAAAAACCGAAAAATCTCTATCATCAAAGGGGATAGATGTAATTTCGGCCGAGATAACTACCGTATCTTATTTTGATCCGGGTGCTACCGTTACATTAAATTTTGTAATTACGGTTATCTCCGTTGATTATGAATATGGTGATTATCTTGAAATGACATTCCCCGCCGGAATTACGCCATTGGATGGTTCACCAGCTATCGGAGAAGGCGGACAAAATGCTATTTTCGCAGAGCTTCTTAATGGTATTGAAGGGCAGACTATTTCGTGGGGAGATGATGACAACGATAATGGCGGCCTTTATTATGATACACCCTACGAATTTTGGGTAGAAGTTGCTGTTGATGAATCCTTAGCGGGCACTCAGGAAATTGATTTTTTAATTTCGGGTGACCAATATGGTGGCCCCCCGCATGAGTTTTCCGGAACGGTGGACCTATACGAGATTCCCGATGTTCCGGATCTTGAACCCAAGGCTGCCGGCCCGTTTGCTGCCTATTACAGCGTACCACTGGCGCAGGCTGCTTTTGCACCGCAAGGAAGAGTTTACAACTATGCTAATGAACTTACAGAAGCCACTGACTTTAAGCTCACGATTGGCGATACTTACGACGAAACCCTGCCCATTACAATTCCTTTAGGCTATGCCCAAACGGAGTATTTTACCTTTCCTGAATATGCGCCAATCGGTACAGGCACTTTTACTTTCACATATACCGCCAATGCTTCGAATGATTATAATCCTGATAACGGAACCTTTGAAAAGGAAATCGAAATTGATTCAACGATTTTATCTTTCAACAATGGCGATATTGTTGAACCAATGAGTATTGGTTTACCGGGAGGCATGACAGGGAATGTGTTTTATGTAGCAGCCGAAGATGTATTAACGGCTGTTTCGTTTTATCTCATTGCCCCAACGGTTGGCGATATCGTTAGCGCCAGAGTATTTGCCTTTGATGGCGAACCCGGCGAACTGATTGCCTCAACAATGGATGTGGTTATCACAGCTCCCGAAACGCAATATACT
>JAAYIU010000337.1 GCA_012523265.1 Bacteroidales bacterium
GCTATTGATGGTAATCCATGGACTTGCAGTGGAAAGCCAGGCCATACTCTCCTCGGCTTCGATCTGGCCAAGATTTGAAACAGGAATGATCAAATCGGCTACTTCACCGGGATCGAGGTTGCCGTTGTTGTTGCCGGCAAAATCGTTGATAGTCATCCCGCCAGCCGATAAAAGCACGCCATGCGCGGTGATCACAAATTTGCTTTGCCACGATTCGTCATCGGAGTATGCCGTAACATTGATGGTAATTTGTTCGCCACCTGGGATATTATTAGCAACTTCAAATGCGTAAGCATCTGCTATTTCGATGATGTCTTCGAGGGCGAAATCACCAAAATATTCAATAGAATCGGTAAGTGTAATGTAAGGATTTTGGGTAGTAATAGCCACCGTTACATTGCTGGCAGGCGCATCACTGAAGTTGGCCATAGCCAGGGTGAGCAATACAGCTTCTCCCGGTTCAGGGATGCCATTGTTGTTGCCGGCGGCATCGTTGATGGAATGAGCGTAGTAGCTCGGCCCTGGCAACGGAACGCCATTAACGGCAGCCAGCGCGTCGATACGTCCGGAGCCGGTGTTGTTGTTTTTGCCGGGTGTCATCACCTGAGCTGTCTCTTCCGAAATCTGCGAAATCTGTTCGGGACTGAGTAGATTATTTTTCTGCAGCATCAGCGCTATCATGCCGGCATTGGCCGGAGTAGCCATGGAGGTTCCGCTCCATCCGTCTTCGTAGCCGGTATTGCTATTATAAGCCAACGATTTTATGTTGGAGCCGGGAGCACAAAGATCAGGACGTATCAGACCAATTTCGGGTTGGTAAGGATAATCGTTAAAAGGTGCTATGCTGCTCCAGTCCACCGGACCACGTCCGGAAAAACCCGATAGCTGGTTGCTGCTGGTAGTAGCTCCCACGCAGATAATTCCCGAAACGCCGCCGGTAAGTGTTTGGTCGGGGTGAAGCCAGGGCGGGGGCAAATCGCCGGGAGTACGTACGTTGTCAGGAATGGGATAGCTATATTGTTGGTCGCCTTCGTTGCCGGCTGCCACCGATGCCACTATACCTGCTGCCAGCGAGTTGTCGAAAGATTCGCGCCATACACGGCGGTTGGGACCCCAGTCGTGGAGCCATCCCAGCGAAAGACTCATCACATGAGCGCCTTGCTCTACGCTGAATTGTATTGCCGACCATACACCACTTTCGTTGCCACTGCCACCGGCATCGAGCACCTTCAGACACATGATGGTAGCTGCGGGGGCTACGCCGGTTTGTGAGCCTGAAGCCCCGTTGCCGGCTACCGTTCCTGCGCAATGCGTACCGTGCCCGTTGTCGTCCTTCGGATCGTTGTCGTTATTTACAAAATCATATCCATGTTTAGGATATTCGTCACTTTGCCATACATTACCCTGCAAGTCGAGGTGGTCGTAATTAACACCTGTATCTATTACAGATACAATGATGCCATCGCCGTTGAAGCCCAGCGCCCATACATCATCAGCGTTTATTTTGAGCACATTCCATGTAATTTCGCGGCTGCCGGGAACGCCTTCTACGGCCACAGCATTCTTGCGTTCCGCCGGGTCGAGGAGCAGGCGCACTTCGTCGTAGTCGATAGATTCGATATCGTGGCGATCGGCAAGTTGTGCGATGGCTGCAGGAGTAGCATAACAGTTGATCACGTTGGCAATCCAATAGGTAGTAACCTTGTTCACCTGCTGGCTGCGCTGCTGCTGGTTGAGCTGCGCCACCACCCCGCGCTGCGAGAGGTTCGAGAAATCTTTTAGCGCGGCTACCACATACTGGCGACGTGCCTCGCCACGCAAGGTCTGCGCATGACGGAGCAACTGCTGCGAATCGTATCTTTCTTTTAGTGTAATGTTGATGCGCACCATATCATCAGCAGAAACCTGCTCAAGATGCGTGGCAAGTTGAGTTGTCAGGAGGCTCTGACCTGTGAGAGTAGTCAGCGTGCCTGCCAGTAGAAGCAAAAGAATAACCGTAGTAAGTCTTTTCATTTGGTAAGTTTTAGTTGTAGTAAAAAATATAAATCTGTTTTTAAAATTTCTAAAAAAAATTATTTTGTTTTAAGGAATAAGAAGTAAATAACATCTGAAGCCAAACTTTGTTGAATCAGCAGCTTAGCATAACGGTGGTCATCGACTATAAAAGGTATCGCCAGTGCCATAGGTTCAATTTTGGAATTTCCGTTGGATAATTTTAATCAATTTATTAA
>JAAYIU010000228.1 GCA_012523265.1 Bacteroidales bacterium
AGTCTTCATCGGTTTTAAAGCGATCAGCAAACTCTAAGAGGTTTTGGCCTTGAAATAATTTCATAGAATCCTTTGTTTAATTGGGGTCAAAGATAATTAAAATATGTAACTATCTACTTACCTCTATCAAATTATTTTACATTTGCTTAGTCTTTTTTGTTAACACAAAAATTTATCATTATGAAAACATTCTTACAAAACATTATCATCTTGTTGGCAACGTTGATGTTTCCCGGCCATGTAAGCGGTCAGGTATTTTTTTTCGGTGATCCTGAACCATTTATTTT
Organism: Bacteroidales bacterium; assembly: GCA_012523265.1. Taxonomy (GTDB): domain Bacteria; phylum Bacteroidota; class Bacteroidia; order Bacteroidales; family 4484-276; genus SABY01. Next base: position 288 of record JAAYIU010000228.1, read on the forward strand.
GGATGACCACGACAAACAAAATGCTGTGTTGGGCTATGCTGGCGAAAGCATTGGCTATCTGCTTATTTACGAACAGCCAACCGATTCGGCCTCCACAGCCATTGTTTATTGGAGGTACCTCTCCAACGATCCGCCAGTGACATTAATAGCAGTGCCAGGAGTGCATTTTCGCAATCCTAAGTTGTTTCATCCCTATTGGTACTTTCCCCACGACACGGTTGGTTATGTGTTTTATGAAAAAGTGGTTGGAGAAAGTACTGGTTTGTATTACATAACGGTTACTCCTGATGGCGGCCAATCCCTGCCGGTGGCATTTGCTGTAGAAGGTAGTGTAAACAATCTCTATAGCTACTCGTATCAAGTCAACTCCCGCATGGTTTACCATTCCAACGGAAATGTGCTGGCTTTTTATCCGACCTATAGTGGAGGAGAAGTATCATTTAGCATCCCGGATACGGTATTTACCGGAGAAATTACTGATTTGGCCATCCAAAATGATCAGATTTTTTGGCTTACGCCAAATAATGATTCTACCCTGCTTATGATGTCACAATTGATGTATCCCAATTATTGGAGCGATCCGCAAGCCGTAAAAACGGAAAAGCAGATAGCTTCATTGGGAGGTTTCAACTTCGATTACAACGAAGGCTGGCTGTCGTTTACCTTTGAAGCAGCCGGAAAGTGGTACATTAATAATGTTTATAATCACTCTTATGGGCCACCCTATTTCTATCTGTTGGATATCGAAAGTGACAGCGCTTTCGATTATGATGCTTTTGCTACCTATTTGGCGGTGAAAGGATATGATCCCGATGTTTATTTCTCTGCATTTATCCGTGATACCATGGGGGCACGCGAGGTTTTTATGAGAAACAAAGACTGGGACGGAGATCATTATTTTCAACTGAGCAATTTAGGAACGGAATGCCGCAACCCGAAATTTTTCCTGGGCGAGGCGGATGGTGATGGTTTTCGTTGGGGATATCTTATCTGGGAAGCTTTTGTAGATGGTCATTGGCAAATTTACCAGTCCAGAGCTTCTTTTGGCTGGGACGGAATAAATGAGCAGCAGCAGCCCGAGGGCGTTTCCGTTTCGCCCAATCCGGCCCGCGACTTTGTGCGCATCCAAAATAGCCGGGAGTTGGATTTGAATATTAAAATAATGGATATGAGCGGAAGATTGATTTTGCAAACCGCAGCAAAAGACCCGGAGTTCACCATAACCACAAGCCAGTGGCCGAGGGGCGTTTATATTTTGAGCGCTACCTCCGGAAGGAAAACATTAACACAAAAGATTGTGGTGGAATAACAAGTTGAGATTCTATATTCATAACAAAAACTTAAAAATTGTGATTATTTAGGTATTGGAATTGAATTCCAAATCATCCAGACCCCATCCCCAGCCCTTCCCCTGCAGGGGAAAGGAGACCAGCCGCACAAGCCACAGCAGCGGCTCGTGCGTCGGCATTCTCCCCCTCCAGGGGGAGTTAGAGGGGGTCTTGGGAAGTCGCCATTTTAACAGGAGCTGACGAAAGACACCTAAATAGTTACTGAAAATTTATCATTATGAAAACATCATTACAAGTCTTTATCATCCTGCTGGTAATGCTGATGATTACCAACAGTGCCAAAAGTCAGGGGTATTTCGATGAACCGGTGCCCTTTGTTACGGATAATTACGACAAGCAAAATGCTGTGCTTGGTTACGCCTTTCCTGATTTAGGTTATCTGCTTGTTTACGAACAGCAAACCGATTCTGAGTCCACGGCCATTGTTTATTGGAGGTATCTCTCAAACGATCCGCCGGTGACACTAATAGCAGAGCCGGGGGTGCATTACCGCAATCCCAAATTGTACACATCGCAATACGGCTATTTCAACGATTCGACAGGAATTGTGTTTTATGAAAAGGCTGTTGGCAACACCACGGAATTGAATTACATCAAGCTGGCTCCCGATGGCGGGCAATCAGCTCCTTATGCTCTTGCCACCGAAGACAGCATAAATAATCAGTTTGCTATTTCTAACAATCAAAACCTAATGGCATTTCATTCCAATGGCAATCTATTGGCTTTTTATGAAAAGCAAACAGGCGGGGTACCCGGATTTAGTCCACCTGACACTGTTTTTACGGGCTATATTTCCGATATCAAAATACAATGGGATCAACTTTTTTGGCTCGCGCGATATAGCGACTCTACTTCGTTGATGGTATCCAAATATCAAAATTATGATCAATGGACAGAACCTGTGGTGCTAAAAACAGAGAAGGAGATAAGCACGATTGGTGGAACAACTTTCTTGGAAAATCAGGGATGGATTTCTTACACTTACCAATCTGCCGAAAAGTGGTACATCAATAATGTCTTAAGAGGGTGGGGTGAGGAGGATGAATTTCAGTTGGAAATCGAAAACGACAGCACATTCGACTATGATGCTTTTGCCACCTGGTTGGGTGTTAAAGGAGGCTATCCCGACTTGTATTATTGTGCGTACATCAAGGAGATATTGGATGCGCGTGAGGTGTTTATGAATTACATATTATTGGGTGGTAATGAGTATTTCCAGCTCTCTTTTTTGGGAACTGAATGCCGTAACCCGAGATTCTATCTGGGGGAAGGCGCAGGTTTTTCAGCTTCATGGGGCTATCTTATTTGGGAAGCATACGTCGATGGTCACTGGCAAATTTACCGGTCGAGGGCGCCAATTGGCTCGAGCGGAATAAATGAGCAGCAAAAACTTGAAGGCGTTTCCGTTTCGCCCAATCCGGCTCGCGACTTTGTGCGCATCCAAAATAGCCGGGAGTTGGATTTGAATATTAAAATAATGGACATGAGCGGAAGAGTGATTTTGCAAACCGCAGCAAAAGACCCGGAGATCACCATAACCACAAGCCAGTGGCCGAGGGGCGTTTATATTTTGAGCGCTACCTCCGGAAGGAAAACATTAACACAAAAGATTGTTGTGGAGTAGGGATGCAGCGTTTCCTTGCGCCCTGCGCCCCGCGCCCTGCTGAAAAGCTTGTTGTGGAGTAGGGATGCAGCGTTTCCCTGCGCCCTGCGCCCCGCGCCCTGCTGAAAAGCTTGTTGTGGAGTAGGGATGCAGCGTTTCC
>JAAYIU010000238.1 GCA_012523265.1 Bacteroidales bacterium
GGATGATACGCCGTGCGGCCTGTTCCGTCTTTTATCTGGTGGCGGCACGAGGTTCCCGGCGCTGCGATGAGTATCTCAGCAGGGGTGCTGCGAACGGCAGGAAACAAAACCAACTCTCCTACCTTCATCGAAACCTCATAATGTTCCTTTTCGTAACCAAACGAACCGGCCATGCCACAACAACCCGAAGGGATTTCTTCCACCGTGTAATTTTCGGGCAACGAAAGCATCACTTTGGTTGGAGCCGTCGAAGCCAACGATTTCTGATGACAATGCCCGTGCAGCTTTATTAATTTTTTGTTGGTAGTAAAGATGGATTTATCGATGTTGCCGGCAGCGATTTCCCGCTCCACAAATTCGTCAAACATCAGGGCATTGGCAGCCAGCTTCACGGCATCGGCTTTTAGCTCCTTTCCCACCAGGTCGGGGTACTCGTCGCGGAAAGTAAGGATGCCCGAAGGCTCGATCCCCACCAAAGGCATTTTATCATTAATAATCCCCGAAAGGGCTTTTACATTATGGATGGCCAGCTTGCGTGCCTGGCGCACCAGGCCCTTCGACAGAAATGTTCGTCCACTGGCCCGATGCGGAACAACGTTTACGCGGTAGCCCATCGCGGCAAGCAATTCGGCTGCACGGATGCCGGTAAGCGTGTCGTTGTATTCTGTAAATTCATCTACAAATAAGCACACTTCGCCTTTGTAAGCGGCAAGCTGGTTGAGCCGTGGCAAATTGTAACGCGCCCACTTGCGCAGTGTAATTCCATACAAAAGAGGGATGCTCCGTTTGGGAGCAAATCCGAGAATGCGTTTTAGAAAACCGGAGAAAGCCGGTTGTGTAAAAAAATAGTTGGTGACCGTGGGGAAAAGCATTCCCAGCTTGTTGAGTTGCGCGATATAGGCGATGGCTCTGGTGCGCAACGGGATGCCATGCTGATCGTAATAATGTTGCAGAAACTCCGCCTTGTAGCGGGCAATATCAACGCTTGAGGGACACTCTGACTTACAGCCTTTGCAGGAGAGGCACAAATCCATCACATCATAAACCTCCTGATGGTCGAAAGGATTTTTCTTGGGCGAGTTGGTGAGAAACTCCCGCAAAGTGTTGGCGCGGGCACGCGTGGTGGTGTTTTCATCACGGGTAGCCATAAAGCTCGGACACATCAGCCCGCCGATGAGTTCGCTCTTTCGGCAATCGCCGGAGCCGTTGCATTTTTCCACCGCACGCATCATGCCCTGGTCGTGCGAAAAGTCGAAGATGGTTTTGAGTTCACGTGTGGGTTTGCCGGGTTCATAGCGCAGGGCCGAGCGCATAGAGGGTGTGTCGGTGATTTTGCCCGGGTTGAAAATTCCGTGGGGATCCCACAGGTTTTTTATCCGACGCATCAGCTCGTAATTGTGTTTTCCCACCATGAGTGGGATAAACTCGCCGCGCAGTCTTCCATCGCCATGTTCACCGCTAAGGGAGCCGCGGTATTTTTTCACCAGATGTGCCGTTTCCAGCGCTACGGTATAAAATAGCTCGACATCCTTTGGCTTTTTCAGATCGAGTACCGGTCGCAGATGTAGCTCGCCGGTGGCAATGTGTGCATGATAAACAGCCTTCAGATTGTATTTTTTCAGGATATTTTTAAACTCGGCGATGTATGCCGGCAAAACGGACGGATGCACTGCTGTGTCTTCTACCAGCGAAACAGATTTTGCGTCGCCCGGTATATTGGAAAGAAGGCCCAGCCCGGCTTTGCGCAAATCCCAAACCCGGCTGATGTCGGCGCCGAAAACGCGTGGAAAATGATAGCCATAACCGGCAGCCCGCATCTCGGCTTCCATAGCGTCAGCGATGTGGGTGATTTCCTGCATACTTTCGCGTGCAAATTCGATGATGAGGATGGCCGCCGGATCGCCCTGCACGAAAAAACGATTTTTGCTTTGCGCGATGTTGTCTTTGGTTTGTTTTAATATTACGTCATCCATTAACTCGATGGCGCCGGGCTGGTGACGCAAGGCGATGAGATTGGCCTGAAAGGCATCCTCGAGTGTTTGGAAATGTATGCACACAAGTCCTTTAACTTTTGGTGGCAGCGGAACGAGATTAAATTTTATGGCGGTGATAAAGGCCAGGGTTCCTTCCGATCCGGCCAGCAACCGGCAAAAGTTGAAAAGTTTACCGTTGGTGACAAAAGGTTGGCTATTGAGCAACAGGTCGAGGGCGTAGCCGGTGTTGCGACGTTCGATGGCCGGGTCGGGGAATTGCTCAACGATCTGTCGGCGGTTTTCTTCGTCGCTTAGCATTTCAGCAACCTGTTGGTACAAGGCACTTTCGAGGCTGTCGCCGGCACATTTTTTTTGAAAAATATCTTCATCAATTTCCCCGAAGGTGGCACTGCTCCCGTCGCTAAGTATTACTTCGAGTTCGAGGGTGTGGTCGCGGGTACTGCCGTAGAGCAGCGAATGGGCGCCACAGGAATTATTGCCCACCATGCCGCCCATCACGCAACGGGTGGCAGTGGAGGTTTCCGGGCCAAAGAACAGACCGTAAGGTTTCATCTCCATATTAAGCTCATCGCGTACCACGCCGGGTTCTACGCGCACCCATCGTTCGGCTGTATTCACCTCGATGATGCGATTCATGTAGCGACTCACATCTACCACAATGCCATTGCCCACCACCTGTCCGGCAAGTGAGGTGCCTGCTCCCCGCGGAATAAGCGGCGCTTTGTGTTGGCCGGCAAAGAGTATGATCTTTCGTAAATCGGATTTGTTGCGCGGGCGTATCACCGCCAGTGGCAGCTCCCGGTATGCGGAGGCATCGGTAGCATATTGGATGCGGGCAGCGTTGTCAAGAAAAACGTCTCCGTCGAGTGTAGCTTTTAGTTTTTTGAGCGATCGGCGCAATGTTGTCTTATCCATCTCAAATTTCAGTTTAGCCCTCAAAAATACAACTTTAAGTAAAAGCCCAAACCGATATCCTTGCCGGAACAAGTTTCGTGGTTAAGCATTTTATATCGATTTTATCATTACCAAAAAAAAGTGTGGATAATTTGGTATGGGTGTAGAAATTTTGCCTTTCTTAAGTCGCACCATTTTCTGGTGATTTTGTTAAAATTACCTGTTTATAAACTCAATCCATCCAGCTCAGACAATGTGTGGTTTTGTGCCCACGGTCTGTGATTCCCGACGATTAACCTAAATTGATTTTTACAATTGAGCTTTTTCGGTTGGATAAGGTACCATTTTTGAAAAGTCAATGATGGTATTAATTTTTATCCATTAAAAAAAACACTCTAATTATGACAGAAATTAAAATTGAAAAAAAGAAACCGGTATGGCCATGGATACTCCTGGCCGCTGTAATAGTAGTACTCATCATTTGGTGGATTGCAGCCAACAACAACGACGATAGGCTGATAACTGATGAAACCACCTGGGTGGAAGAAGACACCATCATGAACCATCGCAATGAACCAATAGGTGACGTGAAGACCTACGTAATGATGTGGGATGAAAATACAATGGGTTCGCTGGCTTTGGATCATGTATTAACTAACAACGCATTAACCAGACTTATTAATGCAGTAAAAGCGCAGGCCGAAATAGACGGTTATGATGTAAATGCAGATTTGGATCAGGCGCAGGAACATGCTGATTTCGTTATGCGCGACCCATATGAAACCACGCACGCCGACCATATCCGTATGGCTGCAGAAAGTATTTCCACCGCACTGCTCAACATACAAAAGGCTAACTATCCTAATCTGGAACAGGAAGCCAAAAAGGTGCAGGATGATGCACAGAATATAAAACCCGGAGTGCTCACCCTGGACCAACAACAAGAGGTGAAACGCTTCTTTAAGGATGCGGCCGATCTGCTTGATAAAATGAACAATGAGTAATAAAAACCAAAAAAAACTACAACTATGGCTGATAAAGAAAGAAATCTATTCTATCTGGACGATCTCTCCGGATACAAAGTTGATTCCGATTACAGTGATGTAAGAGGCTGGGAATTGCACGATTCCACTGGTCGCAACATCGGAAAAGTGGATGGTCTGCTGGCCAACAAAGCTACCGAGCGCGTGGTTTATCTCGATGTGGAAGTAGCAGAGGAACTCAAAAAAGAACCACACGATCCCTATCAGGTGCCGGCAAGTGAAGGCGCCCATGAGTTTATTAATGAAGATGGCGAAAATCATCTGATTATCCCTATCGGAATGGTAGATATCGATGACGACAATAAAAAGGTGATGGCACGAAAGCTTGATTATAAAATATTTGCCTCTGCCAAGCGCTTTATGTCAGGGGTAGATATCACACCTGATTATGAGCAAAAAACGCTGCGTCACTACACCAACGAAAAAGCTCTGGGGCATGGACACGAAGAAGACTTCTACAATCGACCCGAGTTTGAAAATCCCTGGCGCCGCAATCCTAAAGACGAAAACAATAAGCGGTCTGGTTGCTGACGATTACCCATACCGAATCTCTGATTTTACCTTAAAAGCTGTCGCGAAACAAAAAAAATTGCGGCAGCCTTTTTTTATGTGGATTAGGCATTTTAAGTATTAAGATGCGCAATTAATGTGGTACTATCAATTAGTGGTTCGCTTTGATTCATAAAGATACCCTCGGATCAGCCCCCACAGCACCAGGATACCCAGCACGAAACCCGCTGCCACATCCGTAAACCAGTGAGCACCCAAATAAATACGGGAAAATGGAATTGAAAATATTAAGACCAGCAGCACTATAACCACAGCGTACCGCAGCCATGTGGCGAAATAGCGGTTGCGCACCAGCAGAAAAATTATAAATCCAAAAAAGACAACATAAAAGGAGGTATGACCGCTGGGAAAGCTCTGGTACTGCACCTTCTCGACAATATTTACAAGCTCTTCGCCAGGACGCGGCCGGTCAATCAAAATTTTTATCCCAAAAGTAATAACCGATACCAGCAGCGTGGCCAGGGTAAAAATGGCCTCTCGCCTACAACCGCGGATGGCAAAGATCAGCGCGCTGCCAATCACTATCGTGGCAGCCACAGGCGTTGCACCAAACCAACTGATTGCTCTCATCAAAAAGTCCAGAGTCGGAGTACTGGTTTTTTGTATCACTTCCGAGAATTGCAGATCGATGACTGTGGTGGGAAGCAGCAGGACAATAGCTGTTAAAATCAGAAAAACCGACAGCAGTACGATGAAGAGATATTGGTTTTTTTTGCGATCCTTAAAAAAAGAGAATAAGTTTTTAAAATGCATGCATTGTTTTTTTTGGCTGTGGAAATTCAATTTCGCTCTCGTTGATAGCAAACTTATTTTTCGCTATTTCTTCAATCTGATACCGTGTCTGTTTGCATTCTCTTAGTCCTGTTTCCTGTTTATCCTTTTGCAACAGAAAGTTTATGGGTTCGTAAACGCCATTAAACTGCTTGTTGTATTTGGTTTCAAGTTCTTTAAGTTTATCTGAAATTTCCCTATAATTTAAAGCAAACTGTTTTAGCGCAATGAAAGCACGGACGATAGATATGCTGGTCTGTCTTGACTTTTTGCTTTTCAAAACATTTGCAAGCATGGTAACCCCATGTTCGGTAAAAGCCAATGGTAAAGCTGTTTTTGGACGTTTAACAGGGTATGTCATCACAGTTTGTGATAACATACTTTCCCATTCTTTTTGGGAAAGATGAAACATAAAGTCTTCTGGAAAAATGTCTGAGTTCCGCTTTACTGCCTGGTTTAATACCCTTGTTTCGACATCGTAAAGATCCGCAAGGTCAAAATCCAACATTACTTTTTGACCTCGCACCTCATAAATTTTATTTTGAATGGATTGTACATGCATGATATTGATTGGTATTTGCCAAAATAGCCAGCAGGTATTAAAAAGAAAACCGCATACTTTTTCTCAACACAATAGAAAAATACGATTACCGGTTTTCGATTAATCAAAAAGTTTAACGTTGAAAAGTTGAGAGTTGAGAACGATCAACTCTCCCCTCCTTACTTTCCTATACAAAACTTCCCAAAGATATTGCCCAAGATCTCGTCAGTTGTGATCTGCCCAGTGATGGTTCCAAGATGATGCAAAGCTTTGCGGATGTCGATGGCTACCAGATCGGAGGGTATGTTGCTGTCGAAACCTTTGCGAATGTCGCCGATGGCTTGCAGCGATTTGCTCAAAGCTTCGTAGTGACGTGCGTTGCTCACAATGGTGGTGTCGGCAAGCTGTTGGGTATTTACCGAGCGCAGCAGACTATCGGAGATAAGGTTGATATTTTCTTTGCGCTTGGCCGAGATAAAGATGGTTTCGAGTTCTACCAGGTCTTTAAATCCTTTTGGCATCTCGATGAGCAGGTCTATTTTGTTGCCAATCAAAATGATGCGCTTGGAAGGGTCTTCGATCAAATGGCGGTGTTCTTCGAGTACTTCCTGCACTTCTTCGGCGGTGCTGGCTGCATCAAAAATAAAGAGGATGATGCTGGCTTCTTTAATACGTTGCAGCGTGCGCTCTATCCCGATATTTTCGATAACATCCATGGAGGGTCGCAGGCCTGCGGTGTCGATAAAACGAAAGGCAATGCCTTCGATGATAATGGTGTCTTCGATGCTGTCGCGGGTGGTGCCGGGGATGTCGCTCACGATGGCTTTTTCTTCCTGCAGGATGGTGTTGAGCAGCGTAGACTTACCTACGTTGGGTTTGCCGATGATGGCTACCGGTATTCCGTTTTTCAATACATTTCCTACCTGAAAGCTTTTTAGCAGGGTTTCAATTTCAGTTTCAAGTCCGTCGAGGGTTTTCCCTATTTTGGTTCTGTCGGCAAATTCTACGTCTTCTTCAGCAAAATCAAGTTCCAGCTCTACCAGCGAGGCAAAGTCGAGCAGCTCCTGTCGCAGTTGTTTTATCTTGTCGGAGAAGCCGCCGCGCATCTGATCCAACGCCAGATCGTGTGCATATTTGGAGCCGGAAGCTATCAGGTCGGCAACTGCTTCGGCTTGCGCCAGATCGAATTTGCCGTTGATGAAGGCGCGCATGGTAAACTCGCCTGCTGTGGCCATGCGTGCGCCGCGGCTGATGAGTAGCTCGATGATTTTTTGCTGGATGTAAGGGGAGCCGTGGCACGAAATTTCGATGGCGTCGTCGCCGGTGTAGGAGTGCGGTTGGCGAAACACACTCACCATTACCTCGTCGATGACTCCCTCGTCGCCAGTCAGATTGCCCAGATGCAGCGTGTAGCCGGCAGCCAGGCTTACGGGAGAGCCGCTGCGTGGTTCAAAAATTTGGTCGATGATGCCGAAAGATTCCGGCCCCGACAGTCGGATCATAGCTATGGCGCCTACTCCCGCGGGAGTGGCCAGAGCGCAAATGGTATCGTTTGTATCCATGGCGATTGTTGTTGGTGGTTTTTATTAATCGAGCAAAGTTATAATTTTTGAATTGCAGCCCACGAATTTCCGATAGTAAAGTCAGTCTGCTAATTTTCGCCAATAGAGCTAATTTTCGCAAATTTATTCGTACTACTTGGTTTCATTCGTGCGAATTTATTGTTAAGATATTATATTTGTTCCCGGTTTTGTTACTGATCTTAAAAATTTAATCTCATGAAAAATCTATTCCGCTTCTTGACAGTGATTATAATGACGACGTTGGTTACAAGCTGTAATCCGATGAAACGGCTTGAGCTGGCAATGGCCAGACCCGATGAAGTGACAACACTTAATCTGGGACGCGCAGGGCTTACAGTGTTGCCTCCTGAAATTGCAGAATTGGAAAACCTGGAAAGGCTGGTTCTTTTCAAAAACAAGCTCACTGCATTGCCCCCCTGGATAGGTCAGCTTTCTAACCTCAAAGAGCTGGTGCTTAGCAGCAACGATCTTAAAACCTTGCCGCCGGAAATTGGTAACCTCACACAACTCGAAAAGCTCACGCTACAATACAACGATTTGCAAACACTGCCCAAAGAAATTGGCGATCTGCACAATCTCAATTATCTCGATCTGCAATATAACCAGCTCAAGGTGCTGCCAAGGCAGATTGGTCAACTGGAAGAGCTGAGGTTTTTGTACCTTAATAATAATAAGCTCACCAGCCTGCCCCAGCAAATTGGAGGCATGGTAAGTTTGCAGTATTTAGTGATAGGGAAAAATCAACTTACGGAACCGTTGCCCGAAACCATTGGTAACCTCACCGGGCTTATTGAGCTTGATGTAGCATACTCCGGCCCGATGCTACAAATCCCCGCTACTATCCAGAAGCTACGACACCTGGAGGTGCTCTACATCGACAAAACAGCACAGTTGCCTTTCGAGGTGTCGGGTATCAATCCGCGCCTGCGCGTTATCGTTAAATAGTTTTCTGTGCCGGACTATTCCGTTGTTTACGAATTGTCGTGTTTAAAAAAGGAAATCATAGAAATTCATTCGGTTGATGGTTTCGAAGTTGCATCGGGATAACCTTCGCTAAAGGCTCGGGGAGCTTTAGCTATTTTATCTCCCCATTTAAACCCGAATGCTGTAATCTTTTGGTTGGTTTCTTCAATCAAATCAATTTCCTGTTGATCGTAGGTTCTCCAAAAATAAAAGCTTGAGAAAGTTTCTGCATAGCTTTGCTTTTTCATTCTTTCAGAAATACAAAAGTTTTCACATAGCTTGCCCATGTCATCCCTGTTTTCGGCAGGGCTGAAGTTAGAAATGATAGCATTTCTAATTCCATTGTCCCAAAAAATAAATCGCGTCGATTTGCTAATCTCTTTCCTCAAATTGCGACTAAAGGCCTGCAGACGAAAAATTATGAACGCCTTTTCCAGAATATCAAGATAACGCTGTACGGTTTTTACGGTGGTGTTAAGATTTGAAGCGAGTTGGCTGTAGGAGATGTCGTTTCCTATCTGCAGCGCAATGTATCGCAAAAGATTAAAAATAAATAAGCTGTCTTTCAAATTATCAAGCTGAAGAACATCTTTCAGGAGGTATCCGTTTTTGATACTCTCAAGCAACCTCAGTTTTTCATTTAGGTTTTCGGCCAGATACACCTGCGGGTACATGCCGGCAGGCAGTTGCTGCATTGCAGGCAAAAGCCCATTGATGACCTCCGAAATAGAAAACGGATAGAGATAAAAAAATGTTGAACGACCGGTAAGCGGCTCTCCGATTTGATTGCGCAAAGCAAAGGATGCTGAACCCGTAACGAAAACGCTGACATCAGGCTGTGTATCAACCAATAGTTTCAGGCTTGCGCCAATATTCGGTATGTTTTGAGCTTCATCTATGAAGAGATATTCAAATCCGGCCACAAGGTTTGTGAGTGTTTCCTGTCGTTGTGACGACAAAACCGATGCTACATCCATGTCTTCATCATTCAGCATCAAAACTTTTTCCTCATCCAAAGTTTTGATAATGGTTTGCATGATTACAGTTTTTCCGGTTCGCCTGGCACCAAAAAGCGCCAATACATGGCCTGGCTTTAGGTAAGTGAGGAGTGTTTTTGTTAAGGTACGCGTTATCATAGGTTTACATATTTATGGCTGCATAGTTTACATAAATATTGCTACCCCGGTACACGCGTTAACGTTAATTCGTTGACCACGGCACACAAATTTACGTTAATACGTGTACCGTGCTCCATGAATTACCGAAAATAATTTTTCGTGTTAATTAGCTTAATTCGCCTGAATTGGCCGACAGTGGTTTTATTACGGTTTTAATCCGCGGAGTGTGTTTAAGAAATTGGAGAAAGGATTTGCATTTCTGTTAGAAATATATTTCTATCTTTGCGCCCACTTTTAAAAAACAAATTTTTAAACATTTAATCAAAACAAACACAAGATGTTAAATCAGTATGAAACCGTTTTCATTTTAACTCCCGTTTTGTCTGACGATCAGATGAAGGAAGCGGTAAAGAAGTATCAGGACTACCTGACAAACAAAGGTGCTGAGCTGGTTCACGAGGAAAACTGGGGCATGCGCAAACTGGCGTATCCTATCCAGAAAAAATCTACCGGTTTTTATTATCTATACGAATTCAAAGCCGAAGGCACACTTATCGGTGAATTGGAGCTGGCGCTGAAACGCGACGAACGTGTGATGCGCTTTCTCACCGTAAAACTCGACAAGCACGCTGTGGCCTACAACGAGAAAAAGCGCGTGAAAGCCAAAGAAGCGGTGTCCGAACCCGTTGAGGAAAATTAATCTTTTTGAAACTTTAAATTCGTAAAAACAATGGCACAACAAAATTCAGAAATAAAATACCTCACACCCATTACAGTTGATGTAAAAAAGAAAAAGTATTGCCGCTTCAAAAAAGCCGGCATCAAATACATCGACTATAAAGATGCCGATTTCCTGATGAAATTCGTTAACGAACAGGGCAAAATTTTACCACGTCGCATCACCGGGACATCCAACAAATTTCAAAAGAAAGTGTCGCAGGCCATCAAACGCGCCCGCCACCTTTCGCTTTTACCTTATGTTGCTGACTTATTAAAATAGAAGGGAAAACCATGGAAGTAATTTTGAAACAAGATATCGAGAAGCTGGGATACGAAAACGATACCGTAAAGGTAAAAGATGGCTACGCCCGTAATTATCTGATCCCAAAAGGCATGGCTATTATGGCCAACGCTACCAACAAAAAGGTGCTTGCCGAAGTGCAACGCCAGAAATCCTTTAAAGAAGAGAAGCTGCGCAACGAAGCCGAGACTACTGCCAAGCTGCTCGAAAAGGTTAGCATCACTATTGGTGCCAAAGCCGGGACTTCCGGTAAAATATTTGGCTCTGTAAATGCCATCCAGATTGCCGACGCCCTGGCCGAAAAAGGCTACGAGATCGACCGCAGGAAAATTATCGTTGATGGCGACGCTATCAAAGAACTTGGCGAATACACCGCTAAAGTGAATCTCTACAAAGAGATCAAAGGTGAAGTAAAATTTACGGTGGTAGCTGAATAATCACTATCACTTTTGGTAAAACAAAAAAGCCACAGCATTCGGTTGCTGTGGCTTTTTGCATTACTGTTCGTGGATGATTTTTCGTAGCCTTTCGGTGGCCCAGGTTTGGAAGTTGCCGTCAGGACCGGAATAGATAAAGTAGGCCTCCAGCTCCGGATGTTGGGTGAGAAAGGCGCGTGCTTTTTCAAGTCCCATCACCATAAAAGCGGTGGCATAGCCGTCGGCAATGGCGGCACTGTCGGCAATCACAGTTGCCGAGAGCAACGAGTGTTGCACCGGATAGCCGGTAGCAGGATCGATGGTGTGCGAATACCGTACGCCCCCTTTTTCATAAAATTTGCGGTAGTTTCCCGAAGTTGCCAGGGCGCGATTGATGAGTGTTATCGTAGCTTCGAGCACTTGCGGTGCATCGGCAGCAGGTGCCGGCTTTTCGATGCCCACCACCCACGGTACGCCTCCAGGCTTGCTGCCACGTGTTACTATCTCACCACCTATTTCTACCAAATAATTTTTGATGCCGTTGGCGGAAAGAAATCCGCCCAGCCAATCTACAGAATATCCTTTTGCGATGGCGTTGTAGTCGATTTGAATCGCAGGATTGTCTTTTACTATCTTATTACCCGCCAGCCTCACCTTGCGATAGCCCACCAAAGGCAGCAGACTGTCGACCACATGTGCATCCATTTCTATCCTGTTGCGAAACCCAAAGCCCCAGGCATTGACCAATGGCCCCACCGTGATGTCGAAAGCTCCGTTGGTGGCCTCGGAAATACGCTGCGCTTGTTTAAAAATATTGATAAACTCAGCACCAGCCTCCACAGTGCTGTCGTTGTTGTTGATACGCGAAATAACAGAATTTTCTTCCCACACCGATGCAATAAGATTGAAAGCATCGAGCAGTGAATCTATCACAGGTTTGGTCACCGGCGTGTCGGCGGCGTAATAAATCACTCTGTAGGTTGTGCCCTGCGCCTCGCCGGTGATGAGTGCTTTTTTTGGAGAGCCGGCAGGCTGACACGCCGGCAGGCACAGCAAAAGGCCGGAAAGGCAAATGATAACGGAAAATTTATTCATATTATAAATTTTAGAAGATGTCAGATTAGAGTTTCCTCAAATACTCCACGCCGTAAGTCCGCCGGTGGTAAATTCATAGCGTTTCACCTGGCCGCCAAATGCCTGGAGTGCTTTGACCACCTCTGCGCGGCTGCTTCCCGGACAATAAAAGATCATAAATCCGCCGCCGCCGGCGCCAGAAATTTTGCCTCCGGTGGCACCTGCCCGGCGTGCCGCGTCATATATTTCGTCGATGGCTACATTGGTGATGTTATCCGCCATCAGCTTTTTATGCTGCCATCCAAAATCCAGGATCTCTCCCAGCTTGTCAAGTTCGCCTTTGAGCAGCGCCTCTTTCATCATCACCGCCTGGCGGCGCAACTGGTGCATGGCTTCTATCGAGACTGTTTCGTTATTTTCCACGTTGCGTTGTTGTGCTTGAATAATTATCGACGACAGCCGGCTGGTACCAGTGTAATAAAGCACCAGGTTGTGGGAAAGCTCGTGCAGGTATGCGCTGCGGATGCGCAACG
The DNA here is from genome assembly GCA_012523265.1 of Bacteroidales bacterium. GTDB lineage: Bacteria > Bacteroidota > Bacteroidia > Bacteroidales > 4484-276 > SABY01. The sequence goes on from JAAYIU010000238.1 coordinate 12,522, forward strand.
GGTTGACGATTACTTTATCGTTGGCCGAAAACTCCATAAAGTTGACGCCGCCAAAAGTGGCTGCATACTGATCCTGCCGTCCGCCGGCGATGGCCAGGTCGCGACGCTCGATGTCGGTGGCCAACTGTGCCAGGTCATATTCGCCCAGCGGAAGCCGCAGCCATTCAGCGAAAGCGCCCAATATCGTAACCACCAGCGTAGAACTCGTCCCCAGCCCCGATCCTGCCGGTGCATCTACATAAGTGGTGAGGGTAAACGACAGCGGTTTCAAATCGAAATCACGGATCACACGATTATAGACGCCTTTGAGCAGGTCGAGCTGCCCGTCGAGTGGAAGCAAAGGCTGGCTGTCGAAGGTGAGCACTTCTGCTTTGTCGATGGCGTGCAGCACTATTTTGCCGTCGCTGCGCGGCTGCAAGGTGGCATAAGCGTAGAGGCTGATAGTAGCGTTGAGGATGGCGCCGCCAAAGCGTTCGCAATAGGGTGCCACATCGGTGCCACCGCCGGCAAGCCCCAGCCGCAGCGGCGATTTACTCCTGTAATATTTGTTGCGCCCTGTTTTTTCCATTATTAATAAAAATAAAAACTACACCACATTTTAAAATTCCAAATTCCAAATTCCAAATTCCAAATTCCAAATTCCAAATTCCAAAATTCAAATATGCTTAACGATTTGAGTTAAAAGAGAGAAACTAACTATCTCCGGCCACCTCGTCGATGGCTTCCAGCATCCGCTCCCACGAGAATTTCAGCTTTTCTGTTTTAATATTTTCCACAAACGCTGCCTCTTTATTTTCATCAAAAAATCTTTCGATTGCCTTTGCAATGTCATTAACCTCCGGCTCCACCACAAAACCGGTGACGCCATCGGGCACCATCTCCGAGAGTCCGCCCACATTGGTGGTGATCATGGGTTTCTCAAAATGATAGGCTACCTGCGTCACGCCACTTTGTGTGGCATCTTTGTAAGGCTGCACCACCAGATCGGCAGCATTGAAATAATCGGCCACAGCCTCGTTGGGGATAAATTCTGTTGCCAGAATCACGCGCGGCGCAAGCTGATGCTGCCAGATGATGTCGTGATAGGGTTTTGCATCCGCATAAAATTCGCCGGCCACTATCAGGCGGGCGTTGGTGCGCACCACCTCAGGCAGCGCCATTGCTTTGAGCAAAAGATCGAGGCCTTTGTAATCGCGGATAAATCCGAAAAACAACAAGTAGCGCCCGTCGACAGGCAGTTCCAGCCGCTCTCTTGCGATTGCTTTGGGTTGCAGCGATCCAAAGTTGTCGTAGAGCGGGTGCGGACAATATCGCCTGGGTTTTTTGTTGTCGGCTTTCGCCAAATCGCTCAGCACCTGCCGCGACATGGTTACAAAACCGTGGATGGGTTTGATGAAATATTTAGAAAACAACTTGTCGCCAGGTCGCCGCTCATGCGGAATATAGTTATCCACGATGGCCACAATGCGTGTGTGGCGGTTGCGGCGAACGATGCGGCTGATGGTTCCCAGGCATGGCCCCATAAAAGGAATCCAGTACCGAAGCACCAATAAATCGGGGCGGCGCTTTTTAATCAGCCTGCCGACTTTTATCCAGTTGAGCGGGTTGACGGAGTTTACCAACACTTCGATGTGCAGATCGTCGGGAGGCGCTTCGGTAGAATATTGTGTGGTGCCGGGAAACAAAAACTTGGGATACTGCAACGAAAAAGTGACGATGGTAACCCGGTCGCCGTTTTGCTGATATGCGCGTGCCAGGCGCTCGTTGTAGGTAGCGATGCCGCCGCCGCGCAGTGGATAAGCCGACCCCAGGATAATGATATTTCGCTGGCGCGGATTATTTTTCAAGATTCTCTATGTTTTTGATGCCGACGCGCTTTTCGATGATGTAGACGTTGCGCCGCGAGGAGGTACGCGAGACCATCTCCGCTACAAAGCCTGCCACGAATACCTGCATGCCCATCACCATGGCCAGCAGTCCGAAATAAAACAACGGCCTTTCGGGCATGCGATATTCCAGCCATACGAATTTTGCTACAAGCAAATACGCCGCGATGATAAATCCAATGATAAAAAGCAGCGTGCCTAAAACGCCAAAAAAGTGCATGGGCCTTTTGGCAAATTTGGAAACGAAGGTGAGGGTTACCAGATCCAGAAACCCTTTGATGAGCCGTCCGGCGCCAAACTTCGATTTTCCGTATTTACGCGCCTGGTGCTGCACCACCTTTTCGGTGATGCGGCTAAAGCCGGCCCATTTGGCAATGACCGGAATATAACGGTGCATCTCACCATAAATCTCGATGGTTTTTACCACGTCGCGGTGGTAGGCTTTTAACCCACAGTTGAAGTCGTGGAGTTTTATTTTGGAAATGCGGCGGGTAGTCCAGTTGAAAAACTTCGATGGCCAGCGTTTTCCTATGGGATCATGACGCACTTTTTTCCAACCCGACACCACATCGTATTTTTCTTCTTTGATCATCCGGTACAGCTCAGGGATTTCATCCGGGCTGTCCTGCAGGTCGGCGTCCATGGTGATGACCACCTCACCCTGCGAGGCGCCAAAGCCCAGATGCAGCGCCGCCGACTTACCGTAGTTGCGGCGAAACTTGATGCCACGTACCGTGTTGTATTCGCGCTGCAGCCCCTCGATGACCTGCCAACTGCCGTCGCTGCTGCCATCATCCACAAAGATGACTTCGTAGCTCAACGATGCTTTTTCGGCTACCGTGGCTATCCATTGCGTAAGCTCCGGCAGCGACTCTTCTTCGTTGTAAACGGGTACGACTATCGAAACGTCCATAGCAAATTAAAATGGTTGTGGTTCTTTTTTTACAAAAGCGCCAAGAATTGCCGAGAGAACCAATCCAGCGAAAAGATTACCCACAAATGACCAAATGGCAATCATCCAGGGCGTCATCATCATCTTAGTCCATTTCATGGTCATTTCCAGCGCTTCGTCGGTAATGTCAGGCTGGGCCATGAGAACCCCCTCTTCGGCTTCACGCAACATTACCTCAACCTCGCCCGGTGCAACAAATCCGAAAAACAAAAATACATAGGCTGCCGTGATAAATGAAGAAAACAAAATGACCAAAAAGCCGGTAGAAAAAGCCTGCCCGTAGCTAAGTACGCCCTCGTTGTATTTGTCGCGCCATTGTATCATGGAGTAAAGGAGATAGCCGATCAAAATGGCATAGCTGATGTATTGCAATCCGCTGCGCGACATGTCGAGAAGATAAAGCAAAAGTGAAAAAACGATGAGAATAGCGCCGAGGACGAGACCGTGCGTCAGCGTGAAATTTGTTTTTGACATTTTTTCGTTCATTGTTGAAACGTTTTTTTTAGTTAATGTGCAAATGTACACAGGAAACTAATAGCAGGCAGAAAAAGTTTTTTGAGGAAGCAGGGCGCAGGGCGCAGGGCGCATGGTGCAAAAAATATAATGTTGGCTACATGGCAAAGAGTTCTTGCTGCCGACTGAAGGTTGTGAACCGCTGGCTTCTTTCAAATAAGATATTTTTAAAAAAAGAAACTTTCTTGGCGGTTGTGACGGAAGTATTATCTTTGCCGCAGGGGTAAGTCCTGTGCGACCAGCTCCCGCTAAAGCCCCCCAGGGTCGGAATGTAGCAAGGGTAGGCGGTTGTAACGGTGCGACACAGGTAGCTTACCCTTTATTTGTGCC
>JAAYIU010000045.1 GCA_012523265.1 Bacteroidales bacterium
ACCCAGGATAGATAATGCAAGGGTGGGAGTAGCCGCTTTAGCATAAATGTCGCTGATGGCGTTGGCGGCAGCAATGCGGCCAAAAAGTTCCGGATCGTCAACGATGGGTGTGAAAAAATCGAGACTATAAACCATGCAATTCTCATCGTCAATCTTCACGATGGCTGCATCCTCGTTATTCCTAAAATCCGACAAAACCATTGGATTGGTTGGGGTGGTAATGTTACTGATGATGTCCGAAAGCTGGTTGTTGGGAACTTTACATCCACATCCGCCGGCTATCGAATAATGTGTGAGTTTGAATTCAGCCATCACTCCTGTTATTGGTTGCATAGAGGTTTTACTTTTTCAATAGAGGTTGCAAAAATACTTGATTAAACCTTAAAAGCAATAAGACTTTTAAAATTTCTACCTTTTCAGGAACCAAATTGCCAATAAATATTAATTCTAAATAATTACTTTTCACTCCATTTCTTTCGCTGTTTAAGAAACTATGAATACATTTGACAATTTATTTTTAGGACGACCGACGATTTTGTAATCTTTACGTGATAATAATCTTAAAACATGAGTAATAATTTACTTCAACCCGTTTCCGACCCGCATGCGAACCTCGCTGGTTACGCCGGCAAATTGCTCGACGACATTAGTTTGTGGGTTCAGATTATCGATAGCGAAGGACAGGTAGTTTTTACAAATCGTTATGCCGAGCGCCTCAGTGGCTTCAATGCACAGGAGTTTGCCACAGAAGATTTATTGTGGGAAGAGCTTTTTGATGACGAACTCAAAGGCCTGCGTTTGAAAAACATTTGCTTACACCTGCTCATAGAATCGCGCGGCTTTTCTAATAAAATGATAGAAATTGTTACCCGCGCCGGCGCCACCAGGCGGCTGCTACTCTCAATGGATAACCTTTCACTCGGCGGTATTACCAATCACCCTGTCGCCATTCTCATAGGTTCTGATTATTCTTTTGAGACCAACCTGCTGGAAGACCTAAGAAACAGCGAGCAGCGTTATCGCAACTTATTTCTCAATGCTCCGCTCGGCTTTTTTCGGTCTTTACCCGAAGGTCAATTTCTGGAGGTGAACGAAACCTTAGCACACATGCTTGGCTTTGCCAATGCCGGCGAGGTGTTAAAACAGATCAAAAATATCGAAGAGCAGGTCTATATTACTCCTGACAAACGTCGCAATATCCTTGCTGAAGTGAATCATTCACCAGGAATCGTATCCTTCGAAACTCTTTTTAAAAACAGGCAGGGTAATCCCTTTAATGGTCGCATTAATGTGTGTGCGCGTTTTGATTCTGAGTTCGGCCAGTGGATTCTCGAAGGAACCCTCGAAGATATCACCGAACGTATCAAAATCGAACGCGAGCTGCACGAAAACATGCTGAAGTTTGCTAAGATGTTCGAGAATTCACCCGCTGCCATGTGGGAAATCGACTACGCGCAAGTTAAAATTATATTGGATCATCTCAAAAAGTCGCATCCTAATCTCA
>JAAYIU010000286.1 GCA_012523265.1 Bacteroidales bacterium
ACTACGCTCAAGTTCGTTGGTGGTCAAGTGGTTGTTTCGAAATTCGCAACTCTTAAATCGCAACTCTTAAATCGTAAATCGGTCTATTTTTCAAGTTTCACCTCTTTTGCCTGCATCTGCGAAATACGGGTCACCACGTCGGTATAGATTTGCTGATAAAGATCGAGATGCTGCTCGTACCAGACGATGCTCAAGTTGTATTGCTGCGGAGTAACCTGATGTTTTTCAAAAACCTCTGCCATAAACGCCAGGCTACGGGCATCGTCTTCTTTCCCCAGTCTTTTGTATTCACGCAGGGTAGCTTCGGTAATTTGCAGATCGGTAATGAGGCTAACCATCGAATCGGGCGAAATGATATGATCAGGAACGCGTACCGACTTTTTTTCGCCGCCAGAACTGCATCCGGTTGCAAGTGCTGTTATAGCGATAAACATCACCAACAAAACCATCCGACAGCGGCATTTGATATTTTCTGATTTTTCCATTTAGCGAAAGCGATAAATGATAAGTATGATTGTTTTAAAAACAAGTGTTGCCCGAAAAACAAAAAAATGGCGCAGGTACTTACTTGCGCCGCTTTATTGTAGATTTTGCAAGCAGGATTAGTTGCCCACTTCCGACAAAAATTTGATACGCATCAGCCTGACCTCCGTCTCATTGTATTCTTCTTCACCCAGTTCGTCGAGGGCTTCCTGTATGGAATCTGATTCGGCTTCGCGCCAATAGTCATAGATTTCTTCCTGGTGGTATTGATCCACCGCCTCCTGAATATAGTAGTTGATGTCGAGCTTGGTGCCTGAGGCCACGATGCTTTCTATCTCCGTAATCATCTCATCGAGCGAGAGGTTTTTGGTGTGGGCAATATCGTCGAGTGAAAGCATGCGGTCGATACTTTTGATGATGTAAACTTTCATGCCCGATTTATTCACCACCGACTTCACCACCATGTCGTTGGGGCGCATGATCTCATTTTCCTCCACATAGTTGCTGATGAGGTCGAGGAAAGGAGCGCCATACTTCTGAGCCTTTCCCACCCCTACGCCGGTAATTTGCGTAAGCTCATCAATGGTGATGGGGTATTGTATCGACATATCTTCGAGCGAGGGATCCTGGAAGATGACAAAAGGAGGCAGGTTTTCTTTTCGCGAAATCTGCTTGCGCAAATCCTTGAGCATGCTATAGAGCCTTTGATCGGCGCTGATGGTTTTGTGAGCGCCGGTAATCATATCCTCTTCATCGCCGGGGCTGTCGTAATCGTGGTCGCGAGCCAGCATCACCGGATAAGGAGCATCCAGGAAGTCATAGCCCCGCTTGCTTACCTTGAGCAAACCGTAATTGTCGATATCTTTTTTGATAAGGTTTGCCACAAGCGCCTGCCTGATAACGGCATTCCAGAATTTTTCGTCCTGATCGGCGCCACGCCCGAAGTTTTCAATTTTGTGATGTTTGTAAGATTTGAGTGTGGCTGTATTTTTTCCCACCAAAATATTGACAATGTGCTTGGCTTTGAAAAGTTGCTTAACCTCCAGGATGGCATCCAGGACGATTTCGATGTATTCGCTGCCGTCAAATTTTTCTTTGGGATGCAGACAGTTATCGCAGGCGCCGCAGTTTTCCGACTGGAGGTCTTCACCAAAGTAATGAAGCAACTGCTTGTGGCGGCATATCGACGATTCGGCATACGAAACAGTTTCCAGCAGCAGTTGCTGCGCGATCTCCTGCTCTGCTACCGGCTTTCCCTTCATAAACTTCTCGAGTTTCTGGATGTCGTCGTAGCTGTAGAAGGTGATACAGTTTCCCTCGCCATCGTCGCGTCCGGCGCGTCCGGTCTCCTGGTAGTAGCCTTCGAGGCTCTTGGGCATGTCGTGATGAATCACAAAACGTACGTCAGGCTTGTCGATGCCCATTCCAAAAGCTATGGTAGCCACAATTACATCCACCTCTTCCATCAGGAACTTGTCCTGGTTGTTGCGCCGGGTAGCTGCATCAAGTCCTGCATGATAGCGCAAAGCTTTGATGCCATTCACTTGCAGTGTTTCGGCAAGTTCTTCCACTTTTTTACGGCTCAGGCAATACACAATACCTGATTTTCCTGAATTATTTTTGATGTAT
>JAAYIU010000255.1 GCA_012523265.1 Bacteroidales bacterium
ATAAGAGACAAACCCTAATGGGAACATAGGCAGATAACGACCACTCACCTCAACGCAGGAGTAGTGGGAAACGTGATTTTTTAAAAACCACACGTTCAGCCTCTTAGTCGATTTAGGTGTCAAACTCAAGAAAAATCTATCATTAGTAGTGCCGAAGGCGGATGTCTGTTGCAACTGGCTGGAAAATTAGCTGTGTCATTTCGATCCGCCAACCGGCGGAGAGAAATCTATTTTCGTTTCTTATCCGATGGAGTTTGCTAAATTCGTTCTAAATTCTCATTAAGGTTATGAAAGTGTGCCCTTTATCATCTCTGTTTACTAAAAAAAATCTGATAAATCTTAATCAAAAAATAGATGTGAATCAAACGCTTTTCTAAAGAGGTAACAGATTTCTCCCTCAAAATTTGCTTTGCAAATTTTTTCAGTCGAAATGACAAGCATCGCGATCCCGCCTCCCCATCCCTCCGCTTCGACTGACCGTGCAAAGTATACACATGTTAACCAACGTAACCAATTGATTTATGAACATGTAAACTAAAAGTCGACATTTTTTTGTCAACCAATACTATGATAGGTCAAACAACAAACTTGAGCGAAGCAGCCTGCCCCGACCCATCGGGGAAATCCCGAGAGCCCAGCGATTCGGGAAACGAACCCATTACAGCAGCCGAAAACTTAATTAAATCCACCAGTGTCAGGTTGTGTAAGATTTATTTTATCAGATTGGCTACATTTGCGTATTAATTTTTCATCAAAAACAAACAGCAATATGAAAAAACTTACGCTCTTATTTGCCATCATGGCAACGGGTCTGATGCTCTGTGCGCAGTCCCCCGTTTTGAAGTCAGGTTTTGAAACGGAAAAAACGAAAAGCTTCCAACTGCCTGGCCTGGAGCCGGTGCAGCAATCAGTGGTGCAGGCCTCTGCAGTCACTGAAATCCCTGCCTACAAGGCCACCGATGTAGTTTCGATAATCGATATCGGCACATCAGCCAATGCCTACGGTGTGGTAAACGGCGGTAAGTCGAACCTGATGGTTCATCCCGGCCTTAACACAGTTGCATTTTTACATCGTATGGGTGGCGAATTGGATCCCGGCGGCTATAGCGGCGACCTGGGTTACGACGTTTCCACCGACGGCGGCATGACCTGGAGCCTGATGATCGAACTCTATACCGCCAAGGAAAATGGTGGTGGAACCTATTACACCGATGCTGCACGCTATCCGCAGGGCGGCATCTATAATCCTATGGGCAACACCGATCCCAACGAAGCTTACGTGGCCTTTTGTGCGGCAACCACCGCAGAATCCAACGGCACTACCTGGGGCGGAATATGCTGGGGACGCGGTAAAATTGGCGACCCTACTGATACCACCTATAATTTCTCCAACTCATTTCCCGGAACGTTCTTTTATGTCCCGCATGGTTTCACGATTTCCTATGGTAACGGATTCTGGGTTACAGATGCCAATATCGACTGGAACAGCGGCGCTGCCGTCTATCAGGGAAACCTTATTCTCACGCACGGTATCTGGAATGAAGAGGAACTGGATTTTGATGTGGAGTTTATCGAAATAGACAATCCCACAGTGGACAATGCTCCACCGGCTGACTACAAAATTGAGTTTTCGCCCGACGGACAAACCGGCTACATAGTTGCCTTGGCGGATATCGGCGAAGTTCCAATATCTAACGGACAGTCGTATTATCCGGTATTGTTTCGCACCACCGATGGCGGCCTTACCTGGTCGAATCCTATTCCGGTACCGCTGGCTGGTGAAGATGGCATTGCTGCCGTTCAGGGATTTTTGAGCCAGGCAGAGATTGCCGAGCTTTTTGAGGCGCCACTGCCCGAACCCGAACAAATTCCCTTCACCACCGCCTTCGAATGCGATTTGAGTGTGGATAAATTTGGCAACCCACAGATCGCCGTGATGATAGGCGTTACAGGTTCTACTCCTTATTCGATCATCTCGGCCAAATCGGAAACTTCCGGCTATCTCTTTATGGCTTCGTTTCTGCTCTCGTCGGATAATTTGGGCGAGGAAGGCAGTTGGAGTGCTTACGAGCTGGGACGTCCATTAACGTTCAGGGGTGATTTCGGCGATGATTTAACAGAAGACCAACGCATCCAGATAGCACGCAATGCCGAAGGTACAAAGATGTTTGTTGGTTGGCTCGACACCGACACCAGCGTGTCGAGCGAAAACAATGCTCCCGACATTCGGGTGCGCGGAGTGGATATCGTTGATCACTTGCTGACGGCAGATGCACTGGGCAATCCGCTGCCTGTGAATGTTACTTATGGCTCCGAGGCTACTTTTCAGGCTTACTTTTTCTGTATGGCCAACGAAGTATTTGAAGTAAACGATAGCTACACCATCCCTTTTGTTTATCAGCAGTTTGTCGGCCAGGGGCCAGGCGAACCGGTGCAGTATAAATACGTTCAGGATTTTATGTTTACTGATGCCGATTTTATCATAGTAGGAATAGAAGACCATTTGCCGGTGGCAAAATCGTCGTTTGAAGTTTCGGGTTGTATGCCCAATCCCGCTGCTGCGGAAGCCGGGTTTACGATTACATTGCCACAGCAGGCCAGCATTTCGATGGCAATTATCAATATTACCGGACAAACCGTAAAATCGATTCCTGCACGCGTATTGCATGCCGGCAGCAACAGCATCGCGCTGGACGTGAGCGATCTTAATTCGGGAACCTATTTCTTTACCGTGAGTGATGGTGCCAATTCAATTACAAAAAAAATGGTTATAAAATAAAATCATTCATCCTCTCAAAAATAAAAAAAGGCTGCTCCAAAATTGTGGGCAGCCTTTTTTTATTAATAAAATCCATTGGAGTTTTGACAGCATTCATACAATTTATGAGCTCAAGCATTGCTCCCCCACAAATTGCAATCTTCTAAACCAGGATGCTCTGGTTTGTAAAATTGTGAAAATATTTCTCACGGGAATGTTCTATGAATAGGATTATGTCTATTTTTGATTTTATCAATTAACAAAAACATTATTAACTAAAACTAAAAGATTATGAAAAAGCTTACACTTTTACTTTTGATGATGGCTACCGGACTCTTTCTGGTGGCGCAAAATGCGGCACTGAA
>JAAYIU010000420.1 GCA_012523265.1 Bacteroidales bacterium
GACAAATCTGGCCGGTTTGTTTTCATCAACTCGAAATTTGGCATTTAAACGGGCCAGCCTAAAAATATTTTTAAATACACGACTCTCAACAAGATTGAATTTTGGGAGTTATTAGACCGGACTCAAAGATGACTTTTTTATCTTTTTGGAGAATTCACAGGCAAATATGGGTGACAATCTTTATTAATTATACCATTCCCCTAGTTTATTCCCTGGTTTAATCCCTGGTTTATTCCCTGGTTTATTCCATAGTCTATTCACGATTTCTATCATAAAATTATTGTTTTTCATTATCCTCACGTAATAGTCTGTTATTATTCCCTTCTAACAATATCTTCATTTGCTGAATGGCTATTTGGTTCAGTTTAGATAATCTTTCGTTTTGTGGTAGTCCTTCTTGAATAAACACAGCATTAAGGTTTTCAAGATTTACCAAACAAACCAATTGCGAAACATTGGCATAATCGCGCATATTTCCGTTTTTGTCCGGTTTTTTTTCGCGCCATTGTTTTGCAGTTTTCCCGAATAATGCCATATTCAACACATCGGCTTCGTTGGCATACACATAGCTTATTTGTTGCGGCGTAAGGTTTTTCGGTATCAGATTTTCCTTAATAGCATCAGTATGAATTCGGTAGTTTATTTTGGTTAGCTGACGTTTAATGTTCCAATCAAGTTCTTTTGCCTGTTGGCTTTTCAGACGCTGAAATTCTTTAATGAGGTAAAATTTGAATTCCACCGAAACCCATGAAGCAAACTCCAAAGCAATATCAATGTGAGCAAAAGTACCACCATATCTTCCTGATTTAGATTGCAGACCAATAGCATTGGTAGATTCTATCCATTTTTGTGGAGAAAGGACAAAGTGATTGTAACCGGCTTAATTTCTAAACTGGTCGAATTCGACCAGTTTAAAATCAGAATTATGTAATTTTTCCCAAAGCCCGAGTAGTTCGATCGTGTTTTTTGCTCTTAACCAATTTTTGATAATATCGGCAGGTGCACTGGGGTTTTTGTATTTGGCAATATCTGTAATGCAGATGTAGTCATCTTGCTCGGACTGCATAAATCCAACCTGTAAACCCTGGACTTCAATTTTTATATTTTTCTTCATTTCAATTCAATCTAAAGTTTTCTATTCCGATAGTTATTAAAATTAAAACCTTGCACATCAACACTTTTAAAATTAACATGCAAAAGCATGGTTTTTATTCATCTCTGTTTGAATATCTTTTAATTCACCGTCCAAATCCTCAATTTCTTGTTGCATTGCAGCAATATCTACTTCGGCCTCTTCTTCAAAAGTATCTACATACCAGGGGATGTTCAAGTTAAAATCGTTCATCTGAATTTCGTCAGAAGTGGCCACATAGTCGAATTTCTTCTATCATTATCAAATTTCTTTCCGCAGGCCGGCGCATCGGAAATAACTCTCGATATTAAAGATTTAAAGTTTGACGTCAAAACCCCATTCTTCCCTTGCTATCCGCCAATATTTTTTAAGGATAGTTCTATCAACGGTTTTGCAATTTCAAAGTCTTCAGCATTCCTGATTGAAAATTCTAAATCTCCGGTACCGAAATGCCCAATGTTTCTCACGTCTTCTATCAGGCATTGCAGATCCTTTTCAAGGCTAAATTCGCTGGGCTTTATCCTTTTAACCGCTGTGTCATTAATTTGAAAAATTGCCATTGTTTTCGTGTTTTAACGCATGCGTTTTAACTTATCAATACGACCCGCTGCGCTTTCTGAGGAGCCATTCGGCAGCAAGCAGTGCGATGATCAAAATCAAAATCCAGGGCAGGTTTACCAGCTCGGTATATTGGCGGGTGCTGTAGGTAATGGTGGTGATGTCGGCGCGCTGGCGCAACTCGTCGGCAAGCTGTGACATTGCGTCGGGATAGATCATGCGGCCGTTGGTTTTTTCGGCCAGTTGAAACAGCAGGTTGTGATCGGCCCGTGTGTTGATGGTTTCGATGTTGAGTGGCGAGACGCTGAAGGCGCCGCGGTCGGTAAACACTTTATCACCCACACGCACTTTGGCTTCCCAGGTATAATTATCCACCGGAAAGGCGCCGGCATTGAGCTGGTAAGCGCGGGCAGTTTTTCCAAAAACAAAAGGATAGGTGTCGCCATCGCTGTTGCTGATGGTGATTTCTACCTCCGGCTCATTGACAGGTTCGTAGCTTTGGTTGTAAACCTCGGCAGTAAGTATCACCGGCTCGTTTTCCACAAAATTATTGGCGCCGGCCACATCAAAAAAACGCTTGTTGACCTTCACGGCCAGATATTGGATCATCCGGGTCACCACTTCATTATAAGCCTGATGATTGTTATTTTTTAAATAATTGTGCAGCCGCCATTTCCAAAGTCCTTCGCCCGCGATGATGCCTGTTCTGGTTTCAAGATTTTGATTAAAAATCACCAACGGCAACTCGGTGGTCAGGCTGCCAATCTTCTGATAGAAAAGTACGGATGCAGATGTCAGCATGCGATAGTCGCCAAAAGGCGCTACCAGCGGCGGCCAGTCGACAACAGCTTTTCGGGTTTCATCGCTTAGGTTAAACAATACGAAACCCGGGTTGAGCACCGGGACAGCCTCGTTGAAATTCACCTGGCTGGCAGTGATGCGCAAACCCGCCTCCAGGCCGTTGAAGCGGCTGATGTCCGTAGATATTCCCAGCACAAACAACAAAGGAAGTTGTGCGCTGGCGGCATTTTTTATCACATTTTCTAACGGCAGTGTGGCGGATGGCAATTGATGCATCACCACAAGATTATAACCCTGCACAACACCGTCAAACTCGGCGGCCATCTTCACATCCACTTCGTAGTTGTAATTGCTTTCGATGGCCGAACGCAAAGCAGCAATATCGGGATGGGGTGCAGCCGCCAGCAGCAATATCTTCTGGCGGGCAGCGAGCACATCAATAAAAATATCCTGGCTGTTGTTGAGGGTAGTAATCTCATCTTCCACGGGTGCGAGACGAATGCTGTAACGCTGCAAACCCACCGCATTGGCTTCGAGCTGCAGTTTGACGGTCTCAAAAAAATCGTCGGAAGTTACCGCTATGGTTTTCGAAAACACCGTGGCGCCCGCCCGGGTTACCGTAAGCGTACTTCTGGCTCCGGAGAGCATGTGTGCTTCCACGAGCACCTCCAACGGAAATGTGTTGCCTTTGAAAGCAATCCGGTTAAAATTTACTTTGTTTACCAAAAGATCGCGGTGCACCGAAGTATCGCCAAGCGCCACGGTATAAACGGGGAATTTGATGCGCGAGGTGTTGTACAATGGGTTGATGCCATGGTTGTAGATGCCGTCGCCGGCCAGGATGAGTGCCCCAACATTGCGGTTGGCAAAACGCACCAGCAAATCATCGATGAGTGCCGACATATCGGTTTGCATACCGCTGTAGTCGTAGGCTGCTCCTTCGGTTACTTTATCCGCGAAAGCGAAAGTTTTTACGTCATAATCTTTCTGAAGATCACTGATCAGCGAGCCGGCCATCAGCGGATATTGCTGGCGGTAAAAGGCGGTATCGGTGCCAACGATGAGCGAGGCGGAGTTGTCCTGAGCAAAAATGATAACGGGTTTTTCGCTGGTGCGAAAAACAGTTTTGAGCAGCGGGGAGAGAAGCAAAAAGGCAAGCAGAACGATGGCCAGAAAACGAAACGCAGCCAGCCATCGCGTGAGCACCACCGAAAACTCTTCACGTGGATTTCGATAATATAAAATGGCGGCGTAAGCCAGTGCGAGCACGACGCACAAAACAAAGAACCAACCGGAATATTCGGTTACCACACGCAAAGTTGACCTCCTTAGAAAAAGATTTAAAAATGATTACATGTGCATGCCGCCGTCGACACTTATCACCTGTCCGGTGACGTAAGCCGAGAGGTCGGATGCGAGGAAAACGGATATACCGGCCACGTCTTCGCCTTTGCCGGCGCGCCGCAGCGGGATATTTTTCAGCCACTCGTTTTTCTCCTGCTCACTGAGCTGATCGGTCATGACTGTCTCGATAAATCCCGGAGCAATAGCGTTGCAACGGATACCGCGTGCGCCAAACTCCTTGGCGGTGGATTTGGTAAAGCCTATCAGTCCGGCTTTGCTGGCCGCGTAGTTGCTTTGGCCGGCGTTGCCCGACAATCCTACCACAGAGCTCATATTGATGATGACGCCACTGCGCTGCGCAAGCATGCTGCGGTGGAGGGCTTTGGTCATATTAAAAACCGATTTGAGATTTACCTTCAACACCAGATCCCAGTCGTCTTCGCTCATGCGCATCAGCAGCTTGTCGCGGGTGATGCCGGCATTGTTGACCAGGATGTCGATATTTCCAAAATCATTCAGCACCTCTTTTACCAGCTCTTCGCAGGCAGCAAAATTACTTGCATCGGAGGCGTAGGCCTTGGCTTGCACGCCGTAACCTTTGAGTTCTCCGACAAGTGCATGGGCGTCGTCGTCGATTTTAAGATCGGTGATGGCCACATCGGCGCCATTATTTGCGAAAGCTATGGCAATGGTTTTTCCGATGCCACGCGCTGCGCCGGTAATCAGCGC
>JAAYIU010000318.1 GCA_012523265.1 Bacteroidales bacterium
GCCAATGATCTCGGTCCACTGCTTTTGGGTAACTTCATATTTCCCCATACGAAAATCACTCACCGTTACCTGGTGTGCAGGTTTTTCATCACCCCCGCAATCGCTTTGCTCGCTGGTGCAGCCCATCGTCAAGGTGCCTCCTTTTACAAACACCATCTCTATTCCGGCTTGGTCGGTAGTGCGGGCGCGCACTTCAAATACAATGCGCATGCCGGTAAGTTTTTCGCGGTCGGCCAGCACATCCCAGCTTATCCGGCGGCTGGCACCCGGTTTTATCTCTTTTCCGGCATCGCCGCTCACTGCGCTTAAGGGTTTGCCAAAGGTGCTGCCGCCATCCGTGGAGCAGTAAAGTTCCACCTCGTAAGTGCTGCCGGAGGCGTTGTCAGTAAGGTCGTAGCTTACTACAATGGTTTTGCCCTCCTGGGTAGCTTGTACATTTTGTATCTGCTGGGCTTTGGCTGTGCCCACGGCAGCCAGGAAAAGGAGTAGGAGTATTCGGTTTTTCATGCTGATATTTTTTGGGCAAATATAGAAAAATTGATGATAAGTAGTTGGTGTCAGAAAGAAAACGACCTGTTTTAAAAATCGGAATCTTTGTTTTACCCCTGACAGGGTTTAAAACCCTGTCAGGGGTACCTCCAACAAGCGGAGAAGGGCCGGAGATGGAGTCTGGATTATTTGGATTTCACTGTTGCCAAATTTTGCGGGTGCAAAGTTATTTGTCTCCCCTTCATTTCAAACCCAGGCATAAATGCCCGGGCTACGGATTTCATAAATGCCCGGGCTACGGATTGCCTCAATAACCCTTATTTTAAAGCCAGACACTACCTTCTACTTTCAACCTACTACTTACTATCTACAACCTTCTCAACAAAAAAGCCGGCTGCTGTTGCCAGGCCGACTTTTTTGTTTTTGTAGGTATCCGCACCGCAGCTTACTTGCCGGGGCACATCTTCACCACGCTTTCTTTGATGTTTTTGTCACCATAGGCTTTATCAAAAGCATCGCTGAATTTTTTCGCCAGCATTTTGGCCTGTGTGTCGTAGGCCTGCTTGTCGGCCCAGGTATTTTTGGGTTTCAGTATTTCGGCGGGCACTCCCGGGCATGATTTGGGAATGTTCAGATGGAACAAATCGTCGTAGTCGTACTCAACATTGGCAAGCGAGCCATTCAGGGCGGCATCTACCATCTTGCGCGTGAGGTTGATGTCCATGCGTTTGCCAACGCCATAGGCGCCACCACTCCAGCCGGTATTGATAAGATAAACCTGCGTATTGTGTTTCTCCATTTTCTCGCCAAGCATATCGGCGTAAACATCGGGATTGGCCGGCATAAAAGGCTGACCGAAGAAACGTGAGAAAGTAGCCTGTGGCTCCGTCACACCGGTTTCGGTGCCAGCCAGCTTACTGGTATATCCCATCAGAAACCAAAGCATGGCCTCGTCGGCGTCGAGCCTGGAAACGGGAGGCAGCACGCCGTAGGCATCGGCGGTGAGAAAAAGGATGGTGCTTGGATGGGTGGAAACCGACGACTCCTTGATATTTTTCAAATATTTGAGCAGATACGACGAGCGTGAGTTGGGGGTGAAGCGATCGTCGTAGTAATCGAAAGTACCATCAGGATAAACCATGGCATTTTCCACAATCGAACCGTGGTTGAGATAATCATCTTTGTGCATCACGGCATCGTAAATGTCAGGCTCTTTTGACGGGTCGATGTCGATCATCTTGGCGTAGCAACCATTCTCGAAGTTGGCAATGCCGCTCTCGCTCCAGCCATGTTCGTCGTCGCCGAGCAGTGCGCGGCTGGGATCGGCTGAGAGCGTGGTTTTGCCTGTTCCCGAAAGGCCGAGCAGCAGCGCTGATTTCCCGTCGGGACCTTCGTTGGCCGAGCAGTGCAGCGGCAAAATCCCCTCAAAAGGCAGCAGATAATTCATCACCGTAAACATCAGCTTTTTGATGCTTCCGCAATAGGCCGAGCCGATAATCACACCAAGCTTACGATCCATGTCCATGGCAACCGCCATATTGGAGGTACTGCCATCGGGCATTTTGCGCAAGCGCCCTTCGTATTTCTTGCTTTCCAGTTTGTCGTAAGGCAAGGCCAGGATTTGATAACCATCCTGATAAAAAATACTTTTGCTGATATCCCCGGGAACAGGGCGAAACATGTTATCCGTAAACAAAGCATGCAACGCCTTGTCGGTAACCATCTTTATGGGCAAAGCATAGCTGCTGTCGGCGCCAATAACGCGGTCGGTTTCGTAAATCTTCTCTTTTTTGCTAAGAATCGCCAGCGCATCCTCAAAGAGCATGTCGAACGTCTCTTCGGTAATAGGTATGTTGTTGGGTGACGACCAGTCGATCTTGTCCTGGCTTTGTGCACGTTTCACCACCACGGTATCTTTGGGCGATCTGCCGGTAGATTCCGGTGGCGTCCAGGTGGCCAGAGCGCCCGACTCCGATACCATTGCCTCGCGGTTGCTCACCGACTCGCGGATAAGCTCGCGGCGTGGAATGTTAACAAGTGCTTTGGGATGGCTGCTTACAAGGTTTTTGATCTTTTCGTTCATTGAAGATTTATCCATGATAAGATGTATTTAAAATTTATAGATTATAAAATATTTTAAGCAAGCATTAATTGCTCAAACATACACTTTGTTTTTAAAGACGAAACGGCAAATTTCCAACTTTTTATCCTACCTGCCTTCAATTTAAAGAAAATTAACGGCTGGCGTGGGATTTTATAATGCAGCAAAGGCTGCCACGGAGATTCCGATGGCAGCCTTTGCCTGGTCATTTGCAGCACAACAGACCGTTTTATTTCACTTTCTTCTTCTTGTCTGTTTTGCCTTTTTTATCTTTTTTCTTACCTGCTTTCTTCAGCATCTTTTCTTTTATCTGAGCCTGTGCCGAAGCCAGACGTGCGATGGGCACGCGATAGGGAGAGCAGCTCACATAGTCGAAGCCGAGGGAATGGCAGAACTCAACGCTCGAAGGTTCGCCGCCATGTTCTCCGCAGATACCAATCTTCATATTCTTGCGGGTCTTGCGGCCCCTCTTCACAGCCATACGCATCAACTGCCCCACACCTTCCTGATCGATCACCTGGAATGGATCTACCTCGAGCAGATTTTTCCTGAGATAGACATCGAGGAATTTGCCGGCGTCGTCGCGCGAATAGCCGAAGGTCATTTGTGTGAGGTCGTTGGTGCCAAAGGAGAAGAACTCGGCCGATTTGGCGATCTCATCGGCTACCAGGGCAGCGCGTGGCACTTCTATCATGGTTCCCACCAAAAATTCGATGGTGTCGTTTTTCTCTTCAAACACTTTGGCGATGGTTTCGCGGACAATTTTTTCCTGCAGCTGCATCTCGGGCAGTGTGCCTGTGAGTGGAATCATAATTTCGGGTTTGGTAACGATGCCGCGTTTCTTGAGGTTGAGGGTTGCTTCGATGATGGCACGCGCCTGCATCTCCGAAATCTCGGGATAAGTATTGCCTAATCGGCAGCCGCGGTGGCCAAGCATCGGGTTTACTTCGCTCAGCTCTTCCACTTTTGCTTTTATCACCTCAAGGCTCACGCCCATAATCTCGGCCATTTGCTGCTGACCTTTTGCGTCGTGCGGCACAAACTCATGCAACGGGGGGTCGAGCAAACGAACCGTCACGGGCAGGTCGTGCATGGCTTCAAAAATGCCCTCGAAATCTTCGCGCTGGATGGGCAGCAGTTTTTCGAGCGCCTGGCGGCGTCCGGCTTCGTCGTCGGCCAGTATCATCTCACGCATTGCTTTGATGCGCACGCCTTCAAAAAACATGTGCTCGGTACGGCAAAGGCCGATGCCACTTGCGCCAAAATTGCGTGCTACGGTAGCATCGTGGGGCGTGTCGGCATTGGTGCGAACCAACATATCGGAATAGTGATCGGCCATGTCCATAAGTTTGCCAAAGTCGCCGCTAAGCTCGGGATCGATAGTTTTGATGCGTCCTTCGTACACTTCACCGGTAGTACCGTTGAGCGAAATCCAGTCGCCTTCTTTAAAATCTTTCCCGCCGGCCTGTAGTGTGCGTTCTTTGTAGTTAATTTTGATTGCGCCGGCACCCGACACGCAGCATTTTCCCATACCGCGCGCCACCACGGCAGCGTGCGAAGTCATACCGCCACGGGCGGTGAGGATGCCTTCTGCCACATGCATTCCGCTAAGGTCTTCGGGCGATGTTTCGATGCGTACCAGCACCACCTGCTTACCTCTGTCAGCCCATTCTTCGGCTTCGTCAGCATGGAAAACAATTTGTCCGGTGGCAGCACCTGGCGATGCGGGCAACCCTTTGGCTATGACGGTGGCTTTGCGCATGGCTTCTTCTTCAAAAACCGGGTGCAGCAGTTCATCAAGTCTGTTAGGCTGCATGCGCAGCAGTGCTTCACGTTTTTTTATTTTTTTCTCTTCGAGCAGGTCGATGGCAATTTTTACCATAGCAGCACCTGTGCGTTTTCCGGTACGTGTTTGCAGCAGCCACAACTTACCATCCTGGATGGTAAACTCCAGATCCTGCATGTCGCGGTAGTGATCTTCGAGCGCTTTTTGTGTTTCAAAAAGCTGCCGGTACACCACAGGCATCGCCTCTTCGAGTGAGGGGAAATCGCGTTTACGCTCTTCCTCGCTTATCTCCTGCGAAGCTGCCCAGCGCTGCGATCCTTCTTTGGTGATCTGCTGCGGAGTACGGATACCTGCTACCACATCTTCGCCCTGGGCATCGATGAGGTATTCGCCGTTGAAAAGGTTTTCGCCAGT
Organism: Bacteroidales bacterium; assembly: GCA_012523265.1. Taxonomy (GTDB): domain Bacteria; phylum Bacteroidota; class Bacteroidia; order Bacteroidales; family 4484-276; genus SABY01. The sequence continues at coordinate 4,791 of JAAYIU010000318.1, forward strand.
ACCGGCATCACGCGTAAAAGCTACACCGGTGGCGGAGTTGCTGCCCATATTACCAAATACCATGGCCTGCACGTTAACGGCGGTGCCCCACTCTTCAGGAATGTTATTAAGGCGGCGGTAAACTACCGCGCGGTTGTTCATCCAGCTATCGAACACAGAACTAATCGAAGCCCAGAGCTGTTCCCAGGGGTCGGTGGGGAAATCTTTTCCGGTTTTTTCTTTGATAGCTTTTTTAAAGCGCGAAACCAGGTCTTTAAGATCGTCGGGCGTAAGGTCGATGTCGCGTTCTATTTTCCGTTCTTGTTTCACCTGATGGATTATCACCTCGAATGGGTCTTCTTCTTCTTTCGATTCCGGTTTCATACCCATCACCACATCGCCAAACATTTGCACAAAGCGACGGTAGGAGTCCCAGGCAAAACGTTCGTTGCCGGTTTTAGCGGCGATACCTTTTACAGCTTCATCATTCAAACCCA
>JAAYIU010000359.1 GCA_012523265.1 Bacteroidales bacterium
ACTCGTTTACTGAATAATAAACCTTCGTTTTCTCCCCATTGGTAGTGGTAACCTTCGCCGTAAATTTTCATCAACAATTTAACCAAAACACCGAATCCGGTTATTCCGTATTTCGCTTCAACTAACTGGACCTTATCGTCTTTCAGGTCCATATCAGTATCAAGCGGAATATAGTCCAGCCCTTCCTTTTGTGGTCTAGCCAACCTATCACCCCCCTTATGTTGCATAGTGTCCTGCTTATGCAAATATCTCTTTTACGGCTTCGCAGTCATATCCACTATTTTTGCTTTCCCGAATGAATCCCTCGTAAAATCCATCCCAATCATCACATTTTTTACAGCTAAAACATTTGTTCTGAACTATTTGCCCACATTTATCATGTAGATAAACTGATGATATGGTGCCACCGTCAACAGACACCCATTTATACGCCGAACTCCCAACTTCAATAGCTTCCTGGCAAGCGAAACAAATATGTTTTTTTCTTGTCTTTTTAACAGTGTCGTATCTCAAAAACTCTGGCACTATACTCGCCTCCTTTACTTCGTATTCTCCCGCTTGTGCGAACTAACTCATGCTGCATTTTTCATAGATACCATCCAATGTGTCTTGGACCGCCTATCCCCAAAGAGTGGCATATGTCCTATTGCAGATAACACTTCTTTTGCTTTTATTTGTTCCTCATTCCACTTGAAAATCAGTATTCCATACGGTTGTAATACCCTCATACATTCGTCAAAGCCTTGTTTAATCTCGCTTTGCCAATCTTCCGGCAGTTTGCCGTATTTCTTTGCCAACCATGATTTTTCACCAGCTCTTATTAAATGTGGCGGATCGAATACAGCCAGTTTAAAAGTATTGTCGGGGTACGGAATGTCTTTGAAATCTCCTATGATGTCCGGCTTTATGATAAGCTTGCGACCGTCGCACAGTGTATCTTCAAGCTCTCTGATATCCATATAGACCGCTTCGGGATGGTTTTTGCTGAACCAAAACATTTTCGAGCCGCAACACACGTCAATTATAGTTTTCAATATTTTCTCACCTCACCTTGTAACGCTTCTTCTGCTTCTGATGCGAATTAATCTTCAAGGAACACCTTGCATATATTCATATTGTTAGGTGGCTTCAGAAGTCTAATTTGTTCTTCTGTCAATTCTATTTGCTTTGTTTGATACACTGTAAAATAATCATCTTGACTCACTTGCTCTGTCCCGCAAAAAATAACCGTAATTTTTTTCATCAAATTACCTCTCTTTCGACGTTGTTTGTACTTGTTTTATATCACGAACTTTAATAAATAATGAATTGGTATAACAAACCCGCCATAAACATAATCTTGGATGTACCCAATTACGTCTCCCCGTCTGGATTTAAAAAGCGTTTTATAAGGGTACTTTCCTTCCGGATAAAGTGTTACATCCAGTTTCCCAATTACGTTAAAAAATTCAGCTTGCGTAACTATTTTTGCAGTACTCATAAAATTTCCCCTCCTTCGCAATAGATTTATTTTCTGAACTATTTATTGAGTTGCTGTCCTATCCTTAAAAGTAATTGATATAAGCATTGCAAATCACCATAATTTGCATACCCACAACTTCTTGTGTATACTCGTGGTTTCGTTAGATTGTGGGACTGGTATTCTACATACCTGTCTGCCTCAGCTCTTGTCAAAAAATAGGCAATGGGTCTGTATTTGATATAAACTTCGTGCTTCTGTATTTCATTGTGCATACAGTGACCATTTTCCTCCACGTCCTCAAGCATGTCCGTTATATCGTTTTCAGAAAAATCGTTATCCATCAATGCTTTTCTTAATTCATCTAACGAATAATAAGTTTCCATATCCCATGTATAGACTCGTTTATCTCCGAGCCCATCTGCCGCAATAAGTTCTTCTATATCTTCCACTACAACAATAGGATCAGCTGTGCAATCTACTTGCCTTTCCTGTTCGTATACTTGTGCGTACTGTTTTAAAAATTCAATTTCTTTTTCAGTAAGTTTGATATTCATTTTTTCTCCACCCCTTCTTCACATAATCAACTTTTTATGTAATACCCGGAGGCGGCGGCTACGAATTGTAACCGCCATATTTGTTGGCTTTGCTATACTTTGTGTGTCCCTTCGATACCTTTCTTTTCTCTCCCCATCGTTCGTTTCCTCAGCCACAACAAAGCTTCTTCAAGTTTTGTAATGGCAAGGGCATTTTCACGGCAAGCAAACTCGGATTTCTGGAAGTGTTCAAGTCGAGTAATAACCATAGCAATTAAATCCTCATTGCATACGCCGTTTACGCCGCACTCTTTGATCGGCCCTTCCTGGAAATCAACCTCCCCAAGAATTTCAAGGGAATCCCCTGATGGTCTTACTTGAAAATGATGTGGTGCATTGTAATTCATTTCCCCCGGTACTTCGTGCCATACTTCTGTGTACTTTGATGTCAATAAATCATGTTCCAACTTTTTCATTTCTTCGACTTCCTTTCGTCACATTATTTTTTATGAAAAAGCGGCTTCACATCCGCCATTTTCAACCCCCTTTATATTCGCCCTATGCAATACCCGGAGGCGGCGGCAACCTCCGGCAACAAGATATAGTCACTCCTTAATTTATTTTTTGCCGCCAATTCGACTGCATAAATATACATTTCTGTAATATTAGAAGGGCAAGTCCTCGGAATCCATGTCAGGAAAGAATCCATTTTCCGGTCCAGCCTGTTGTGGTTCCTGTTTTCGTTCTGTTGTACCCCCGATAAATTGCACGAAGTCAGCAACAAGGGTATGATATGTTTTATCGTTGTACTCGTGACTTCGCATCTGCCCGAACACCAAAACCGGATCGCCCTTTTTGATCCCCGCGGCGTAATTCGCCAACCTACCCCACGCCTCACAATTCACAAAAACCGTGCTGTCATCCGCATTCTTGCCGACCGCCATACCCCATTTTGCGTTTGGTGTATTCTTGTCACCCAACCGCTTAAATTCAGCATCTTTTGTAGCGTTACCACATGCCATCACGCCGTCGCCCAATTTAGCCCTCATTATTCAGCCCTCCAAACGCTTCTTTAACAGTTTCAAAGTCAACGTCTTTAACATCGTTTATCCCGGCAAGCCCTAACCCGTTCAAGATTTTTGTCGCTTCTTCCTGCTTTCCTTTAGTCAGTTTTAACAGTTCGGCTTTCTGTTCCTTCGTAAGCGGCTTTGCTGCCATTTCCGGGAACGCTTCTTCAACAGTAGTCATATTGTCCTTTAAAGCGTTATAAAGCTTTCTAAGCCGGAATATATCGTTTTGTGTCCATGTCTCCGGTCTGCTACCCAAATATTTCACGATTGATTCAGGCTTCACGGCGTATTCCTTTTCAATCAGCATCACCCATTTCCCCGCCTGTTCTTGCACCGTACCTAAGTTCGCCCTCAGTGTCTTTTCACATTCGGATATTGCAAGGTCAACTAAGTCACCCGGTACTACTTGAAG
>JAAYIU010000243.1 GCA_012523265.1 Bacteroidales bacterium
GGCTGAAGAAGGTCCCAAGGGTTCGGCTGTTCGCCGATTAAAGTGGCACGCGAGCTGGGTTCAGAACGTCGCGAGACAGTTCGGTCTCTATCTGTTGTGGGCGTTGGAAGCTTGAGAGGAGCTGACCTTAGTACGAGAGGACCGGGTTGGACATACCTCTGGAGTACCTGTTGTGGCGCCAGCCGCATCGCAGGGTAGCTACGTATGGATGAGATAAGTGCTGAAAGCATCTAAGCACGAAACTCACCTCGAGATGAGGCTTCCTTTAAGGGCCGTTCCAGACCAGGACGTTGATAGGCTGCAGGTATAAAGTCAGTAATGGCAAAGCCGAGCAGTACTAATTGCCCAAACGCTTTCTATTGTCTGTATCAGTCATCACCTGATCGATCTGTTGTTCTTCTTTTATGTTTTGTCATTTTATTATGATATTTAAAATCTTATGGTGATTTTAGCGGTGGTGTTCACCTCTTCCCTTTCCGAACAGAGAAGTTAAGCCCACCAGCGCCGATGATACTGCCGTTATGGTGGGAAAGTAGGTCGTTGCCAACTTTTTATTAATCCCCGTCTCATTTATTTGATTCGGGGATTTTTTTTGTTCGACATTTTTTTATATCAGCAAAACCATCCTGGCATTCTTTATTTTGGACTAAAGCCCACTGAAATATTTTTGTCTTGTACCCCGGCCTAAAGGCCGGGGTTACTGATCAACTTGTTACAAAATTTCATATCAGAGCCAATCCGCTTTGCGCAATACAAGCTAAAAAAAGCCTGACAGGTTTACTTTCATCAAAATCTGTCAGTTTTTTTTTATAATCCTGCGTCGCGTGGCAATGGCTTTTTACTTCACCACAAACTTTACTTTGCCGCAGGCGCCGCCGTTGCTGTACATTACGGTAACGTATATGCCCGCGCTCCAGCCGGAAACATCGAGTTTGGTTTCCTGCTGCCCTTTGTAGATCTTCTGGCTGTGCAACTGGCGGCCAAAGCTGTCGTAGCAGCGTAACTGCAGGTTTTGGTGGTGTTGGGTATTTTCAAACTCCAGGGTAAGCCTGCCATCTTTTACAGGGTTGGGATGCACCTTTATGGGGATGTGGCGGATGCTTTCGTAGTATTCTTCCGGGCCGGGCAGCTCCTCGATATCTGTTACCACCAGGCATTCCGTTAAATCTATAATGCCCGATTCTATCTGATGCGGACACAGGCTGTCGTAAACACGCTGGGTGGTGTCGTAAGGCGCGGATTGGAGATTTTCATCGTTTTTGTAAACTAAAAACTCAACCTGGTTTCCTTCTCTATAACTAAGTGGAACGATATAATTCCCATCATAGGTTTTTTGTAAGCCGGGACGCCAACTAATGGTTTGTGGATGGCTTTTGATATGATAAAGGTTCCCGGCAGTGTCTATTACCATATCACCACCCGGATTTGCACTTGGTTTCGTACCATACTGGCCGATAGCCATAAACAGCGTGTCGTTGATGCGTAAAATATTAGTAATATCATTGCCACGGATGTCCGGCCCAAATGAGCGGTTAGGAATTTCGCGATAGCCATATTCCTGTCCGTTCGGGCCATAAAACATCAGCAACGAACAGGGTTCGTCCGGATCAAAAAACCTCCTGAGCCCCACGCCCATAAGTAATGTATCATTAATTGCAATGGTATGAAAAGCGTCCCCAAATACCGAATCAGTAGCATGAAAGGGTTTCATCCATAACTCCTTAAAGGTGGAGGATACGTGAATAAACATGGGACGGAGAAATACATGATCAGGATCGTCGGGATAGGGATAGTAGCAGTACCCCGAAATATAATAATCTCCATTATGTTGCATCACCCGGTACGAGCCATATTGAGCCATTAGCGGATGGTCTTCCGGTCGGGCATAGGCTTGCTTTAAAACAACTTCTCCGTCCAGTGTAATTTTGGTCAGGAAGCTATGTTCCCAGGTGGGATAACCACCGTACTCCAGCAAAGCCACAAGATATCCCTCGTCGTTGATTATCATATCAAATGTAGCACCACCGTTTGATCTGGGGTTTGGGATATATTTACACCAAACAGGATTGCCGCATGGCTCCAATTTTATAATGAATGGGTATCCTGTACTTTGGTTCCTAGACCCAATACCACCGACATAAGTATTTCCAAGGCTATCCTGAATAACTGAAAAAAGCGAACTGCCTCCCAGTTGGTCATGTAATAAAGTTTTGTCATACAACACGTTGCCATTAATATCCATTTTGGCAAGATATGCTTTGTCGTTGCTAGTCCCAACAAGGTAGTAACCTTTATCATAGGTTTCGCAAGTCCAGTTTGCATCATCGTAGTAGGGCGAGCCGAATTGTATCTCCCATCGCTGGGTTTGCGTTGAATAGTCGATGGGTTTAACCCTTACGTCATTGGTGATAGATGGGTAATAATTAGTTGTGTGCGCGCCCTGTTTGTTGATATCGTCAAAATCGCTTTGATTAATAATACCGGCTTTATTTGTATCAATACTTTCCTGATAGCCCTGCAAAAAATAATCTCTGTTTTGATAAAAATTTGTGCCAGCCTGTCCATTGATTTCAATTGCAGATGCGAAAAACACCATCAACAATACCACATACCCTAAGTGCATAAACTTTTTCATAAGGCATTGATTTTAGTTTGTTAATATTATTAATTGATGGTAATATTGATAACCATTGGTAAGCCTTACCAGATAAGTACCCGGCCTGAGACAGCTTACATCCAACTGGTTATTTTTCTCATCTAATATGTCACGCACAAAAATTCTCCCGGTAATGTCTGCAATTTGTACTACGGTGGTGCCCTGCACGTCGTGTGGCAATCCGACATGTAAGTATGAGGATGCAGGATTGGGAAATATCCTCACACCAACCATCTCTGGTATTTTTGAAAGCCCGATAGATGAAGGGTCGCAGCCATCGAAGTTGGCGTTGTTGTTCACGTAAACCAATGCGCCCTCGTTGTATTTGCAGGCGGCATAATACCAGTCGTAGTCGGCAGAAGGATAAAACATTCCGATGTTGGGGCCTACCCCTTCGATAAACATCACCGGTTCGTCCCATTGCGTTTCCAAATCGAACCGTATTATTTTTCTGCCATCAGCATAAAACAGACTATCTACTTCACCGAAAGTACCGGTTTGAAATTCAAAGCTGTCGCCTAAGCTTAATCCCATGTCCATGATGAGTTTTTCGGCGTTGTTGTAAATGTCGGTGTACCAGATTTTGCCGGTATTTGCATCCTCGCGTACCTTGCCCGCGTAAATGGCCTCGGGATAAAGGCCGGAAAGAAAC
>JAAYIU010000219.1 GCA_012523265.1 Bacteroidales bacterium
GGCCTAAGTTTTTGACAACAATGGAAGCCTGAATCACATCAAGGGCAATCATGTCGCTGAAGTTATTGTTCGGCTCCATATCTTCACTCCACAGAATTTTCGCATAAATATCGTACACTCCTTCATCGGCCATCGCCAGCGGGATCGTAACAGTAGCGATCTCGCTTACATCGAGTGCCTGTCCCGGTAGCGAGGCAAGCACAGTTTCGATGCCGTTGATGTAGGCACAAATCTGCGTTTGGTAAGCATCCGGAGCCACTGCGCTTAAACCATAGTTGGCAATTTTCACTTCGTAATTTCCTGATGCATTTTGATAGAGCAAGTCCGGCCCCGTAAAATCCATTACCATCAGGTCGTTTTCGTAGCGATCGAGTACCGAACCCAGCTCGTCGTCGACAACGCCCGGCCAACACCACACCGAGTAAAACTGAATGCCGATGTGAAATTTATCGCCGTCGTACAAACCATACTCGCTCAAATCATAAAGCTTTTCGCCGTAAACCCTTGGCGGGTCAACAATCTCGTCGATCACCGTAAAATCAGAAACATCGGTGCCGGAGGTAGAGAGACATATGCGCCATTTCTGGCCAGCCTGATTAGCAAGACGTTTAATATAAAATTTAAACACATCCCCATCCTGCCATATCATCCGAGGGGTGATCAGCCAGTCGTCGTAACTGATTTGGTTGGGGCTTCCGGCGTAGGTATGAAGACCTGCTGCTGCCACACCGGTATGAGGAACGGTTTGGCCGGTAGGTGCGCTGGTGGTATTGCGCAGCCAGCCTTTGCTATCGTTATTGTTATCTATCACCTTCCAGCCCAGTGGCGGGAAAGTTTCTCCCTCAAATCCTTCGCGCAGCACGCCGAAACGTAAAGCTCTGCCGGAAAGATCGACCGTTTTGCTACCCGGAATGCTTTCGTCCATCTCGAAGGTGAGCAAACCCTCTTCCAGGCCAGGCTCGACGGGAGCAAACTGTATCTCAAAGGTTTCTTTTTGTCCGATAGGCAGGGCCACCGGGAAAGTGGCATTGATAACCGTAAAGGCTGGGTTGGTAATGGTAGCTCCTGTAATCTCCAGGATGCCCCCTCCGGCATTCATCACCTCCACAGTCAGAGTTTTTGTTACCGAGGTTTCCACTTCTCCAAAATACAAGGAGACGGGAGTTGTCTTGGCTTCCGGTTCGGTAGGGATGTCGCCGCTAAACCAAAGTTTGGTGTTGGCACGCAAAGCAACCACACTTCCGGCGGGCAGCGCGTTGGGATCGTAGGGAGCGCTGTCGTTCCATTCGGCTACACACATGTTGCCGGTAGTTACCGGAGTAGCCATAAACACATCGCTGCTGGAAGTATAGCCTGGCTTCTTCTCGATGATGGTAATGATAAGATTATCATTATTATTATAAAAAAATGGATCAATCTCTACCCATGAAAAATCATCTTCCTGCAGCACTACGTAAGGCCCGTCATAAACTTTTGTAAATCCTGTCAATGGGACACTGGCCGAAATTTCGGTTAGTGAGGTGTGGGTGATCCATACTTCTATCAGGAAATCAACACTTGCCGACGGTCCCGCGTATTGATAGCCAATCCGGTTAATTGTTTTGCCAGACATATCTATCTCTTCCTGGAGATAGAGCGTTTGTGAAAAAGAATATCCATAATATGCATTTAAAGGCACTTGATAAGTTTCTTCGGTGCCGGCACCAATGACGACGGGTTCAAGAAACACGCCCGCTCCGGCAACCTCAACCTGACGATCGCCGGCAATAGCTGCATCCATCTCAAAAGTGATGGTGCCGTTTTGAAGCGGCACTTCCACAGGCATAAATTCTATATCCACATATTGCGATTCATTCATGCCAATTACGAGTGGAAAGGTGGTATTTATTACCTGGAAGACATCGTTGCTGCTGCTAAACCCTGTAATTTGTAATGGGTCAGCGCCTGTATTTTTAATTTTTACTTGCTTTGTTTTTCCTACACC
>JAAYIU010000060.1 GCA_012523265.1 Bacteroidales bacterium
AAAAAGATCGATTTGTTTACATCATTAATAAAAAAAGGCCTTAGCGAAGTTCGTAAAAGCCTTTTCTGTGTGTGCAGAAATGAGCGGTAAATGGGGCTTAAGCCCACAACCCTCAGCGTGTGATCCACCTACCGGCGGACTTATCTACTGAGCTACTACCGCTGGTATCGGCGGTAACATTATAATATTTTCAATTTGCCGCATGGGTGCTCATGTTTTATTTTTTGGTTTTAATAAACTCCAGCTCCGTAAAGTCGAAGTCAGGATTGGGAACGTCGATTTTCATCTCATGGATGTTGGCCTGCGCATCCGGTACAAACTGCACGGTTCCTTTGGGCAGCGACGGGAAGTTGGTAAAGGTGATCTCGAAGGTGTCGAAATAGAGATGGCGCAGCGTGCCCAGAAACTGCGGCGACGGCACCAGGTGCACCATCAGCGTGTCGTTGCGCAGATATACGTCGGCGTCTCCGTAAAGTTGCCCCGAATAGGTGCCGGTGTATTCTGTGAGCGGTAGGGTGGGAGTGGTGTTGGCGTATTTTTCGGCAGGCGTGGGCTCTTTGTCGCCGGCAGGTGCTTCCTTGCGTTGCTTATTACGGTCGAGGACAAAAGCGCTCCAGTCCTTATCCTCACCTCCGAGCATAATATCCAAAGTTTGATAAATCAAAGGATAATAGAGGCTTGAATTTTTGTTGGTGAGAATTACAAAACCAAGATTTTCGTCGGGAACCAGGCAGGAGAATGAGATCATGCCATCGTAGCCGCCGCTGTGGCTCACAATTTTATGTCCCAGATAGTTGTACAAACCCCAGCCCAGCCCGTAAGATTTAAAAAAAGTAGTAGGCCAGGTTTTTTCCGAGAACGCAGAGACATTTTGCACGGTATTTTGGCTCCACATCTCGCGGCTGCGCGTGGGGCTGAAAATGGTATCGCCATCCACAATGCCGCGGTTGAGCTGCAGCATCAGCCATTGCGACATGTCGTGTACACTCGAAATGATGGCTCCGGCGGCAGCCACGTTGTCCCAGTTGAGATATTCGATAGGGATAATATTATCATTAAAATCCGTATGCGGCGTAGCTACGTTGTCGAATTTGTCGAGCTGTGTGACGGAGGTGATGGAGCGGGACATCTGCAGCGGCTCAAAAAAATGCTCACGGATAAAGTCGTCCCAGCTTTTGCCGGTAACGGCAGGAACAATTTCGCCGGCAGCGACGTACATAATGTTTGAATATCCGAAGTTTTCGCGGAAGCCATACGCCGGCGTGAGGAAGCGAGCGCGTTCGATCACTTCGCGGCGGCTGTAGGTGCTGCCGTACCACAGCAGGTCGCCGCTAAAGGTTGCCAGTCCGCTGCGGTGTGTCAACAGGTCGCGGATGGTCATGTGCGCGGTAACGTATGGGTCGTACATTCTGAACCAAGGCAGATAGTCGATCACCGGATCATCCCATCGTATAGCCCCTTCATCGACAAGAATAGCCAGCGCGGCGGCGGTAAAAGCTTTGGGGTTGGAAGCTACGGCAAACATCGTGTTCTCGTCGACGGTGCCACCGCTGTTGATGTTGCGTTGTCCGTAGCCTTTCTCAAACACAATTTGGCCATCTTTTACAATAGCGACCGCCAGCGCGGGAACTTCCCAGTCGGCACGCGCTTTAGCATAATAAGCGTCGAGCGTAGAAAGCTGATTGTTTAATTTGTCTTTCTGTGCCTGAACGCCGGGAGCAAAAGCCAGCAAACCGGCGAAAACCATAAGGAAAGCCTGCTTTAAGAAATTATTTTTCATTATGATAATATTAGTTTTTTGAGGATAAATTGTTTTCGATTTTACGCATGAGCCGCGGCATAATTTCGCCGGCTTTTCCACCCAGATAAACATCGGTGATGGCGTGGGTATAATGGGAAGGTTCGGGATTTATCTCGATGATTTTGGCGCCGCTTTGTTTGGCGATGACCGGAATTTGATTGGCAGGCATCACCTCGCCGGTAGAGCCGATGATTACGAAAACGTCGGCTATGCGCGCTGCTTCCTGCGAGAGGTGAAAGGCGTCCATGGGGATGGCTTCGCCAAAAAAGATAAAGTCGGGCTTGAGCAACGCGCCACAATGCAGACATTTGGGAGGCAAAACGGCAAGGTCGATCTCGCCGGCAGGAAAATGCTGCTCGCATTGCGTGCAGCGCAGAACCTGTGAATTGCCATGAAACTCGTGGATGATGGTGTTGCCGGCTTCCTGGTGCAGGTTGTCGATGTTTTGGGTGATGATGCAGCGCAGCAGTCCCATCTCTTCCAATTTTGCCAGCGCCAGGTGTGCAGCGTTGGGCTTGGCTTTGCCAAAGAAGTCGTAAAAAATCTCTCTGATGACGCGCCACGAATCCAGCGGGTTATGATGGAAATATCCCAGGTCGAGCACTTGCGGGTCGTATTTCTGCCAAAGCCCCGAGGAGCCTCTGAAAGGTGGGATGCCACTTTCCACAGAAACGCCCGCGCCGGTAAAAACAGTCAGGTTCCCGGCTGTCCGCATCATGTGCGCAGCCTTTAGTAATCGTCTCTCGAGTGTAGGCATGGATGTTTGTTTTTTGGATGTTCCGGCAAAGGTATTGAAAAAAGGAAAGTGACCTTTACAAATCAGCCAGTTTAGTTACTTTTGCATCCAATAAAAAAATGTTTTGTTTTGAATATCGATCCTAAGCTAAAACCCGCATTGCTGGAATATCTCACCGGCTTCGTGAGCGACAACAAGCGCGGTAAGTTTGAGGCCATCGTGCAGCAGCGCACGCGTTACATCACCGTGGTGCTCGAAGACCTGTATCAGCCGCACAATGCCAGCGCCGTGCTGCGCAGTTGCGACTGCTTCGGAATACAGGATGTGCACATCATCGAAAATGCCAACACCTACGAAGTAAACCCGGATGTAGCGCTTGGCGCGTCCAAGTGGCTCAATCTGATCCGTTACAATGCCACCGAAAACAATACGCCCGAAGCCATCGCTGCACTCAAAAGCAAAGGCTACCGCATCGTGGCTACCACGCCCCACCGGCACGAGGTGACGCTGCAGCAGCTCGACCTGCGCAAAGGGCCGATGGCGCTACTCTTCGGCGCTGAATTGCGCGGCCTCACAGCGGATGCCCTTGCCGGCGCCGACGAGTTTATGATGATCCCCATGTATGGTTTTACCGAGAGTTTCAATATTTCTGTCTCGGCGGCGCTCAGCCTTTTTTATTTAACCGGTCAGCTTCGCGACTCAACCCTGCCCTGGCAGTTGAGTGCCGAAGAGCAAATCGATACCAGGCTCGACTGGGTGCGAAAGGTGGTAAAAAGCAGCGAAGGGCTTATTAAAGGATTTTTAAGAAAACAGATTATCGAATAAGTCGATTTGCCCTGTTACGAAAGATGATTTTCGGAAAAAGCCATTACCTTTGCAGCTATCAAAATTGTATTATTTATTAATAAAAGTAAAATAAAGTTCTATGGGAAAAGGCGATATGAAAACCAAGCGTGGCTAACGCATCCGTGGTTCCTACGGCAAAGTCCGCCCGCGGCAGCCGCTGTCGGTAGTACAACAAACCAAAGAACATCTGGTGCATGAGCAACTGATGGAAGAAAAAAATGAGGCTCCGAAGGCTGTTAAAAAAGAAAAAGAGACCAAGAAAGCGACGAAGGAAAAACCGGAAAAAGAAAGATAAATAGCTTATTCGGTCGAAAATCAATGGCAGGAAGCTCCAAAGTTTTCTGCCATTTTTTTGTAAGCTTTGCCGCGCTCTTCAAAGTTGGCAAACTCATCGTAGCTCGATGCTGCCGGCGAAAGCAGGCAAGCCCTCCCTGGTGGAATCCGGCTGAAATACCTGGCTATCTCTGTAAATTTTTCTGCCACCACCACCTGCTGATCAATTCTGCAAAATGGAGCAAAAAGCCGCGCCATGCGCCAGCCGGCATCTCCGGTAAACAGCAGAAGCTGCACCTGCGACTTAGCCAAAAACCTCACCAACGAATCATAATTTATCCCCCGATCGAAACCACCCAAAATCAGCATGTAAGTTTTTTCGATCGTTTTCACAGCCTCCATGGCCGACTCGGGGATGGTGGAGATGGAATCGTTGTAAAAATCGCGCCCACAAAAGTTGCCCACCCATTCCAGACGATGTTCGAGAGCTTTAAAAGTTTTAATGGCTGAATCGATTTCAGATTCTGTAATTCCAGCCAACCGACAGGCCTGACGTGCCGCCGCCATATTTTTTTTGTTGTGACGTCCGGCCAGCGCACTTGTTTGATAGCCCTCTGCTTCCGAAATTTTCAATGGATGAAAATGGGTTGTAGGTGCTAATAGTTTTAGCTGATGGTTGGTCCGCTCGTTTTCTTTATCAAAGACCAAATAATCACCGGGGCGCTGGTACCGCGTGATGTTCATCTTGGCGTGCATGTAAGCATCCATCCCGCCAAAATAATCGAGATGCTCCTCAAACAAATTAAGCAGGATGGCAATATGCGGCGCATGATGCACATATTCAAGCTGGTGTGCCGACAGCTCAAAAACTATCATTGTCTCTTCATTTATTTTATTAATAAAATCAAAAGCCGGCTTGCCAATGTTTCCCACCAGCAAAGCATCACGTGCTGCTTCATTCAAAATATGAAAAATAAGGCTGCTGGTGGTGCTTTTGCCTTTGGTGCCGGTGATGCCGATGATTTGCCGGCCATAGCTTTCCAAAAATAAACCTGCCTGCGAAAGCAGTGTTTTTCCGCGAAGGATATGCTGGTGACTTCGCAGTTGAACCCCCGGCGATTTTATGATCACATCATATTCCTCAATCGCATCGAGGTAGTTTTTCCCTAAATGCAGCGTTAGATTTTTGTCACCCTCGGCTATTGTCAGGTCAGGATTTTCGCTAAGGTCGGCGATGGCCAATGGCAGGTTAGGAAAATGGTGCCGCAGGTAGCGGTAAGTGCTCTGCCCTTCGCGGCCAAAACCCAACAAAAGCACCTTGCCACGCTGGAGGTAATGTGCGAGCAATGCTTTCATCGGTAATTTTTTCTCAGCAGTTTTTCAAAGGTGGGATTCAAAAAATGCTGGCCGTTGAACTCGTCGAGCAGATGTTCGGTCTGTCTCTCCACGGGTGTCATCACCTGCTTGTAATAGCGCAGCAGTGCGGGTAGGTGCATGCCGGCCATCGACTTGACGACGCGTTGCAGGGCGGCGTTCACTTCTTCCGTAGTGCCCACGCACTCAAAAGGTTTTTCGGCGGCCAGCCCCGTCAGCTCATCGAAGGTGGGCTTCAGGCTTTCGTCGTCGAGGAGGTGGCGTCCAAAAATGGAAATCAGTTTTTGTTGGTTTATAAATGGCGAAAGAATGATCCACGTAAAAAGGCATTTGGGGCATTGTGTGCACCAGGTGGCGGTGCCTCCACCAACGTTGCAGCTATTGAAGTGTCCGAAATACTTTGGTCTGCGTGCAAAAAGCCGCGCTATCTGCAACTCGTTGAGCGGCCTGAGGAAACTGAAATAATTGAAATCCTCGCTGATGTGCCCATGCACGTAGTCCCGGAAATCCCGCTCGAATTCGTAACTTTTTGAGTATTGGTGATTAATTTTTGTTCCGGGAATGGTAGGCTCGTTGGCGCTGGATTCGTTCGACAGGGCAATATGCCGCATGTTGCCAAGTCGCGCGGCCAGCAATGCTACAAAAGCAAGCATCGCCGAAAAGGGCGTATGCCCGTTCAGGTAGCCCTCATCGTTGAGCAGCAGCAGGCGCGGGTCGATGGTGCGGTTGACGGTAATAATTGTATCAGCCTCGATGCCGGCAGCCTCGATGGTGCCAAAAGCCGACGGAAGTGGATTGATAATAAACGGTCGTATCGCCATGCCCTCATTTTTCAGCACATCAAGCGTCACCGCCGAATCTTTTCCGCCTCCCACCGGAAGCAGGATGTCGTCGTTGATTGCAAAATGAAAACTGTCGAAATGCAGGTCGCTTTCGCTGATAATCTCTACAAATTTGGTTGGATGCGCTTCGATGCCATTGGTATAAAAAAACTCGCCCAGCCCGTTGTACCAAAGCTTTTTCCACCAGTCGATCTGCTGTTTGTTCAATGCTCCGGCTTTCACAATCACACGCGGCGGACAGGCTGCCTTCCAATAGCTAAGCAGTTCGATCATTCCGATATTAAAAATTATCGTCTCCAGACCTTTGATCTCGGTAGGTAAATTGCCAAACGCTGCCAGCGGAATCGTCAGGGTAGGGGTGAAATGGATATCGCCGGCCATGATGAACGAAAATCGTATGGTTAGTTGCTTTTTGTTCCTTTCAAATGTGAAATTTTCATAAACTAAAAATGGATGTTTTTCGCGTAACAAGTTGTACATGTTGGCATTATCATTTATTTTCATAGATTTCATTTGACTGATGATGGAATTAAATTTTGAAAATCAAAAATAGACAATTAATTTTGAGAAATGGAAAATTTAGATGATATTCTACACATCAAGGGCAATAATGTGAAGCCCGCACCCGGGAAGATACTGATTTCAGAGCCTTTCCTGTACGATCATTATTTTAAACGCTCGGTAGTTTTGCTGGCCGATCACAACAAAGAAGGTTCTTTTGGTGTGATCTTCAACAAGCCTATGGCGGTGGATTTTAATGAAGTGGTGAAAGATTTCCCCGGCTTCGCCGACGACCTATACCTGGGTGGCCCCGTGAGCACAAATAATTTATTTTACGTCCACACGCTGGGCGATCAGATCACCGACAGTGTGCCCATCCGTAAAGATTTATTCTGGGGTGGTGATGTGGAAAGAATCAAAGAACTTTTGCTGCTCGGCAAGCTCAACAAGCACAACATCCGCTTCTTTGTAGGTTACGCCGGATGGATGCCCCGCCAGCTCGACATGGAGCTTAAGCGCGATTCGTGGCTTGTGGCCGATATTACTACCCGTCAAATGATGCACGATGATGTACAAAATCTCTGGCGCGATTCCCTGCTGCGCCTTGGCGATCAATACCGCCACTGGCTCAACTTCCCCAGCGAGCCGGCACTAAACTAAGACAGAAGACAGAAGATAGAAGATAGAAATGAGAAGTGAACGACATCAAATGAGAGGGGCGTTTTACGAGTTTAACACATAAAAAAATAATTGAAAATGGAGATAAAAGAAAATTTGCTCAAGCTGCGCAGTGAAATCCCTGAAAAGGTGAAGCTGGTGGCGGTGTCGAAAACCAAGCCGGTGGAAACGTTGATGGAGGCCTACAACGCCGGACAGCGGATTTTTGGCGAGAACAAGGCGCAGGAGCTGGTGGAAAAACAGGCAAAAATGCCGGCTGACGTCCGGTGGCATTTTATCGGACATCTGCAAACCAACAAAGTGAAGATGCTGGTGCCGGTGGTGAGCATGATTGAAGCTGTCGACAGCCTGAAGCTGCTGCGCAACATCGACAAAGAAGCGCGGAAGATAAAGCGACGCGTGCCTTGTTTGCTGCAGTTTCACATAGCAGAAGAGGATACCAAGTTTGGTTTGGATGTGGCGGAAGCAGATGCAATGCTGCAGAAGGTAAATCTATCGGAGATGACGGGCGTGCAGATAGCCGGAGTGATGGGCATGGCTACCTACACCGACGATGTGCAACAGGTTAACCGGGAGTTTGCACATTTGCATCAGATATTTGATGAGATAAAGACCAAATATTTCCCCAACGAGGATTCCTTTTGTGAGATCAGCATGGGCATGTCGGGCGACTATAAAATTGCCATTGCCCAAGGAAGTACGATGGTTCGCATTGGCAGTCTCATTTTTGGCGAACGGAATTACCAATAATTTATCGTTGGCTGTTGGTACTTTTGTTCAAATGGAAATTTCCAAATCACAAATTCCAGATTCTAAATAAATCCCAAAAAACAAATTTCAAATGCTCCACCAATTTGTTTTTTGGATTTTTGATATTTACTTGTGATTTCCTTTTTTGCCTTGTTTACACCGCCCACTGGCGGTTGGAATTTTAAAAAGAAATGTGAATAATAAATTAGAACCTAATACCAGCTTTTTATGGTCTATGTGCTTTTTGTTGTAGGGTTTGTGATATTGATCGTCGGTGCCAACATTTTGGTACTGGGCGCCAGTTCGGTAGGCAAATATCTTAAGATGTCGTCGCTGGTGATAGGTTTCACGATAGTGGCGCTGGGTACTTCGCTGCCCGAGCTTATCATCAACGTGTTTGCCTCGGCACGCGGGCAAACCGACCTGGCCATCACCAATGTGATGGGTAGCAACATCATGAATACGCTGCTGATCATCGGCATTACCGCGCTGATATTGCCGATAGTTCCAGGCCGCACTACCATGCGCACCATCGTGCCTATCAGTTTGTTTGCTTCGCTGGTGCTGGGATTGCTGGTCTACATTCATCTGGAGCCGATAACCACAACGCTTGTCATCGACTATCTGGAGGGTTTTCTGCTGTTGGCGCTGCTGGTGGGGTATCTCTTGTTTTCTTATTTGTTATCCCGAAAAAAAGAGAGCGACGCGCATATAGTGAGCGAGATAAAACAATATCCACTTTGGAAATCGCTGCTGATGATTGTGGTAGGTGTGGCGGGATTGTATTTTGGCGGCAACTGGGTGGTGGCCGGAGCGGTGTATATTGCCGAGGATTTCGGGATGAGTCAGGCGCTGGTGGGCATCACCATTGTGGCGGTGGCTACCTCAC
This sequence comes from Bacteroidales bacterium, assembly GCA_012523265.1. Taxonomy (GTDB): domain Bacteria; phylum Bacteroidota; class Bacteroidia; order Bacteroidales; family 4484-276; genus SABY01. Next base: position 8,691 of record JAAYIU010000060.1, read on the forward strand.
TGCCCGAACTCATCACATCGGTGCTGGCGGCGATGCGCAAGAATTCTGACATCGCCATCGGCAATGCTTTGGGTTCAAATATCTTCAACATTTTCCTGATTCTTGGCGTCAGCGCCTTGATCAATCCGCTGCCCTTTAGCGGCACGCTAAGCATCGACCTGTGGGTGATGATTTTGGCCAATCTGGTGGTGGTGTTTTTTGTGTGGGTGGGGCGGGGCCACAAGATCACGCGTCTGGAAGGTGGCCTGATGGCGTCGATTTACGTGGCGTATATTATTTGGTTGGTGATGACGCATTGAACCGCCCGAATCCACGAATTGCCGCGAATCAAGCCAATTCACACGAATTTGTATGATAAACAAAGTAATATGGTTGATAAAATAGACTGGACCTTTCCACTAAGGTTAAATACTTAGAAATAAGGTTTTTAATTCTCACCAAAACCACCCGCAGCAACAGCTATCTCATAATATCAATTGCCTGATCTTTTTTTCAAACGCCGGGTGTTGTTTTATTAATTCTTCAACATCCGGAATCAGAAAATCTTCAAATTCAAAACCGGGCGCGTTGGTGGCACCAAGTAGTGCAAATTCGCCGCCTTCGATTAAACTGGTGCCCTGCCACGTAAATTTGGGAACGACCACCTGCAGGAAATATCCTCTTTCCAGATCGTTTCCAATGGTTATCAATTTTCCTGTACCGTCATCTTTCAGTTGCAGCATCTCCACCGGGTCGCCTAAGTAGAAATGGAAAATCTCGTCTGTTGGAAGTTTGTGCAACGTCGAAAAGGTTTCGGGCGTCAGCAAATAATAGATCGCAGTAGAAAATGCCCTGGCGCTTTGATAGCGGCGGGGCAGATGTGGTTTGTCAACGGTCTCATCACTGCGGTAGGTTTCCCGGTAGTAGCCCCCTTCGATGGCGAGTGGTTTCAGATCAAGGATTTTGATGATGTTTTTTACGGTATCGGTCATTTGTTTGTAATTGTTTAGGTAGTTGTGTGGTTTTCCAAATCGTCCAGACCCCATCCCTGCCTTGCCGGCAGGCAGACCCAGCCTCCCGATAATCGGGAAAAACGTTCTCGTTAAACGGAAGGGAGGCCAGCCACTGCAGCGGCCAGTGCGTCGGCGTTCTCTCCGTCGGTTGACGGAGGGGTTAGAGGGGGTCTTAGAAACCGGGTAATTATTCATTTTCAAAATGCAGTAAGTACTTCCTTTCCATTTCTTTAAATGAATCTCCTGTTATCTTCTCGAAATGCTTATCAATTTGCTTAACATAAAGTGTACATTTCATTTATTTTATCAACTCCATATTCAGTAAACAACCAATTAAAAAGAGATCCAATCTGGGGATAATAGCTACGTTCATGTATTTTATTGTTGTACAATAATTCTGCTGGTGTCAGAATATTTCCACTTTTTACAATAAGCTTCATAGTGGATTCAATTGTTCTTCTTATCAAACTATCCCCATCTTTAACTGCTCCATAATTTCCATCAATTGCATTTGCATAGCCTTCGCCAAAAAATGCAGATTTAGGGTTTTGTTTTTGAAAAACCTTCGGGTCTGGAATAAACAATTACGCGATCACTTTCTATCCTATTCCAGGGTCCGGATATGTCTGCCTCAAACGAAGTCAATGTTAGAAAAACTACTGCAATGGCAATTATTCTCATTCCTTTTCTATTGTTACAAACTTTTAAAAGCTCTGATATTACTTATTGTGTGTAGCTCATCTGCAACATGTCAATAACCCCGCCCTTAAGGGCGGGGTTAGATAGCCCGATAAGAGACCTGCGGGCTTTAGCCCGCAATATTTTTATATCAATATCTCTCCACGAACTCATCATAACATTTCTATTTATTTGGGCTAAAGCCCACTGAAGTGTTATTGCCTATTATCCCCGGCCTTTAGGCCGGGGTTAGTGATCAGATGGCCACAAAATTTTATATCAGAGCCACTTTAAATAAAACAAAATCCGGTAGAGCAAATTCCTAAATTCCCGCTACCCTTGCGGCGTAATCCATCCGCCGCCCAGTGCCTGGTAGAGGTTGATGTAGGCCGAAAGATATTGTTGCCGCAGTTGCGACATCTCCACCTGCACCTGAAATAGTGTGCGCTCGCTTTCGAGCACTTCCAGGTAGGAGGTTTCGCCGCCGTCATATCGTTCGTTGGAAAGCATAGAAGCATTAAGGGCAACAGCCAGCTCTTGTTCTTTTATCAAATATTGCCTGCCGTAGGTGTTGATGGAGATGAGCGCATTTTCCACTTCGCCAAAAGCTTGCAGCACGGTGGCTTCATAATGAATGGCAGCTTCGGTGATGCGTTCTTTTTCAATTTCAAATCTCCGTTTATTTTTACCAAAATTAAAAATTGGCCCCAGCAATCCGCCCCCTACCGACCATGCGGCGGCGCCGCTGGTGAGCGTGGAGAGGTCGTTGCTGGCCAGGCCAAGCAATCCGGTGATGCTGATGGAAGGGAAGCGAAGCGCTTGCGCAATACCTGCCTGCGCATATTGTGCGTGCAGCATTGCATCGGCTTGCGCAATGTCGGGGCGCCGCAGCAGCAGCTCCGAAGGCAATCCCGGCGGAATATCAGGCGGCAGCGATTGTTGCAAAAGCGGTTGTCCGGTGACGATCGGGTTTGGGTTGCGACCCAACAAAAACGACAAAGCATTTTCCGTTTGCGCAATGGCCCGCTCGTATTGTGGCAAAGCGCCGGCGGCCACCGCCAGTTGTATTTGTGCCTGGTTCAGGTCGATGCCTGCCACCACTCCCTCGTCAAAACGTTGTTGGATGATGTCGAGCGAACCTTCGCGTGTTTGTATCGTTTGGCGGGTAATCTCCATGCGCTCCTGATAATCGAGGAGTTGGAAGTAAGCATTTGCCACTTCGGTGATAATGGCTATTTGCACCGCCCTGTGGCCATATTCCGTAGCCAGAAGTTCGGCGCGTGCGGAAGCTGTAGCATGGCGGTATTTTCCCCAGAAATCGAGTTCCCATTGGAGATTGGCTGCGCCGTAGAAAAAGCTGACAGGATCGTCGGTTTTCTGACCGCCGAAGAAGTTGCCACGCGTGGCGCCGGCTTCGTAGCCGATGCGCGGAAATGCGTCGGCGCGGGCGTATCCCACTGCCAGGCGTGCCTGTACCACGCGGCTGGCAGCCACGCGCACGTCGGTATTTTGCCGGAGCGCATGGGCAATGAGTGTGTCGAGCACTGGGTCGTCGAAAAGCTCCCACCAGCGCATGTTGTAAGCAGTGTCGGCAGCAGCCTGATCGAGACGGTAAGCAGCAGGTGTTTCGGGCGTAGGTTTTTGGTATTTCGGTCCCACCATACAGCCGCTCAGCAGCACTACCATTAGTAAAAAAGTTATAAAAATTTGTCGTTGCATATTCATGCCTGTGTGGGTTTACGATTTAATAATCTGCTCTTCGGCATTTAATTTATCTCTCTTCTTTTCGTAGCCGGCCAGCTTTCCTATCAAAATATAAAGCATCGGATAGAAAAGCACACCGAGTATTGTGGCTAACAACATTCCTCCAAAGAGGGTCATGCCCATCACCTTGCGGGCTTCGGAGCCTGCACCGCTGGCTACCAGCAGTGGCAGGATGCCCAGGATAAAGCTGAAGGCCGTCATCAGGATAGGACGGAAACGCAGACGGGCGGCAGCCATGGCTGAATCGTAGAGCGAGAGACCCTCCTGGAATCTCAGGTTGGCAAATTCGATGATCAGGATGGCGTTCTTAGCAGCCATTGCGATAAGCAGTACCAGCGAAATTTGTGCAAACACGTTGTTAACATAGCTTTCGCTAAATAAGCGCGCGACGAGCAGCGCGAGCAGTGCCCCCAGCAGCGCAAAAGGTGTTCCCAGCAAAATGCTGAAAGGCAGCGACCAGCTCTCGTACTGTGCCGCCAGAATAAGAAATACAAAAATCAGCGAGAAGACAAATACGATGCTGCCGGTGCCGGAAGCCTTGCGTTCCTGATACGACATGTTGGTCCATTCGTACCCCATACCGGCGGGCAGCACCTGGGCGGCAACTTCTTCGAGTGCATCGAGCGCCTGATCGGAGCTGTAGCCGGGAGCGGGGCTGCCGGTGAGTTCGGCAGAACGGTACAGGTTGAAACGGTTGGTGAAGTCCGGGCCGGAGATTTTCTTTACATCAATAAATGCCGAGAGGGGAATGCTCTTTCCCTGCTTATTTTTTACAAAAAACAGATTGATCTGCTCTTCATTGATGCGGTATTCGGGTTGTGCCTGCACGTAGGTTTTGTATTGGCGCCCGAAGCGATTGAAGTCGTTTACATAGGCGCCGCCCAGAAAAGCGCCTACGGTGGTGTAAAGATCGTTGAGATTAACACCTGCTTTGAGAATCATGTCGCGGTTGATGTCGAGATAACGCTGCGGCGTGCTGGCGCTATAGGTTGTAAAAATGTTGGCAATTTCCGGACGAGCATAAGCTGCCCTGATAAACTGCATGCTTTGTTCTGCCAGGTATTCGGGGGTGTCGCCGCTTTTGTCCTGCAGCACAATCGAAAATCCTGAGCCGCTTCCCAAACCCGGGATGGCGGGCGGTCCCATAGCTATGGCTTGCGCTCCCACCACTCCTGCCAACTTTTTGTTTACGGCCCGCACCACCTCCAGCGCTGTTCTGTCGCGTTCGCTCCAGTCGGTAAGCGAGACAAACATGAAAGCGGTATTGGTAGAGAGAGCACCCGATAAAAGGCTGAAACCGGCAGCGGATGTTACATATTGTGTTTCGTCGAACTGCATGAGTATTTCTTCGATTTCACGCGTTATTACATCGGCTCGTTGCAAAGAAGCAGCATTGGGCAGTTGGATATTGACCAGGAAGTAGCCCTGGTCTTCTTCGGGAATGAATCCTCCCGGAACACCTTTCGCAACAAAACCCAGCGCCACCACCATGATGAGGATGTAAATGGCACCGCGCTTCATCTTTTGGGCAAAGTGCCCGGCAAAGGTGGCGTAGGAGATGGCAGTTTTATCGAAAACACGGTTGAAACCGGCGAAGAACTTTCCAACCAAACCTTTGTATGGTTTGGGTTTACGCAGCAAGAGAGCACATAGTGCCGGACTAAGAGTAAGCGCATTGAGCGCCGAAAAGATTACAGAGACAGCTACTGTGATGGCAAACTGCTGGTAAAGCCTTCCGGTGATGCCACCCATGGCTGCTACCGGAATAAACACGGCAACCAATACCAGCGTGGTGGCAACGATAGGAGCTGTAACTTCGCGCATGGCTTTGTTGGTAGCATCTATGGCATTCATGCCGTTTTGGATGTTTACCTGCACGGCTTCCACCACCACAATGGCGTCGTCGACCACAATGCCAATGGCCAGCACAAGTCCCAGCAACGAGAGCACGTTGATGCTGAATCCAAGTAATGGGAAAACGATAAAAGCACCAATGAGCGACACTGGGATGGCCACGGTGGGGATGAGTGTTGCCCGCCAATCCTGAATAAATAGAAATACCACCAGAATTACCAATATCAGTGCAATAATGAGGGTTTCAAAAATCTCTTCGATGCCGGTGGTGATGGCTTTGGTAGAATCCAATGAAACAGTGTAGTTGACGCCTTCAGGAAATGTTTTCGAGAGTTCCTCCATACGCTCGCGCAGATTTTTGGCAATCTCGACGGCATTGGAGCCGGGAGCCTGATAGATCATAAACATACCGGCGCTTTTACCATCCAGGCGTGTGTAGGCATTATACGATTCCACGCCAAGCTCTACGGTAGCCAGATCACGAATTTTGATCTGGGAGCCATTATCGTTTACACGCACCACGATGTCGGCAAACTCTTCTTCAGATTTTAGTCGTTCAGGCAAGCGCACGGTATAAGTAAATTCTGTGCCCGGGGGAGCCGGTTCAGCGCCAAACTTTCCGCCCGGCACAATTACACTTTGCGATCTTATCGCATTCACAATTTCAGGAATGGTAACATCGAGTGAGGCAAGCCGGTCGGGTTTTACCCAGATGCGCATGGAGTATTCGCTCGATCCCAGCAAGTCAACACGTCCTACGCCTGGCTCGCGCGAGAGGATGTCCTGTATGTTGATGGCCATATAATTGCCCAAAAACTGTTGGCTGTAACGATCATCGTCGGCGCTGAGTGTGATGACAAGAATAGGAAATGAAAATGATTTCTCCGTTTTCAAGCCATATTGCTTTACCGATTCAGGCAGCTTAGGAGTGGCCGACGAAACGCGGTTTTGCGTAAAAACAGTGTTCATGTCAGGGTCGGTGCCAATGTCGAAGGTGATTTGCAGCGACATGCTGCCGTCGTTGGCGTTCACGGATTTCATGTAGATCATGTTATCCACACCATTCACCTGCTGCTCGATGGGCATAGCCACCGATTGTTCCACGTTGATGGCGCTGGCGCCGGTGTAATAGCCGCTCACCGAAACCATCGGCGGAGCTATGTCGGGATATTGTTCGGTGGGAAGCTGCGTGATAAACACAAGGCCGACAATGATAATCACGATGGCAATAACCATGGCAACAATGGGCCGGCGGACGAAAAAGTTACTTTTTTCCATTGCTGTCGTCGTTTGTTTGTTCTGTTTTGGATTGGTAGGTCACCATCTGCGCATCGACTCTGGTACCGCTTTTCACCTTTTGCAAACCCTCTATTATCACCACTTCATCGCCTTGCAGCCCTTCGCTGATAACGGCATAATCCTGATAAATGGCGCCTTGCTTTACCGGGCGCACTTCTACAATGGCGCTGTCGTTGACAACATAAACGCTGTACTGCCCCTGTATTTCGTTCAGTGCTTTGAGTGGAATAATCCTGGCCTGCGGCACCAGAGCTATTCTGGCTTTTACGCGTGCAAACTGCCCCGGGCGCAGCAGTTTGTCGGGATTTGGAAAAGTAGCCTGCAGCAGGATGCTTCCGGTAGAAGGATCCACCTGCCGGTCGACAAAGTTGAGCCTGCCGGGTTCGGGATAGATAGACTGGTCGGCCAGAATGAGGCTAAGCCTTTCGGATGCATCTGCGGCGGTGTCACCATTATCTCTCATTTTTATGAGTTGACGGGCAAAATAGAGATATTCCTGTTCGCTCAGGAAAAATTCTACTACCACATCATCTATGTTTGAAATGTAGTTGAGCACAATAGGGTTGGGGCTTCTACCGACGAAGTCGCCAACTTTTGCCATCGTTTTTCCAATAATCCCGTCGATGGGTGCTTTGATGAGCGAATAGCCTAGCTCGATGTCTGCCGATTCCAGGTTGGCTTCGGCAGCTTCCAGGGCAGCTTGTGCCGCGTCGCGTTGTGCCACGGCAGCATCCAGATCGCGCTGGCTCACCGCGTTGTTGGCAGCCAGTGGTCTGATGCGTTTCAGGTCGCTCTCGGCTTTGGCAAGCATGGTTTTGGCCTGCGCCACACCGCTCATCTGCGCAGCTACTTTGGTTTGCAGTGGCAGCGGGTCGATGGTGTAGAGCAATTGTCCCTTTTTCACGAAAGTGCCCTCTTTAAAATGCATGGCTTCCAGCACGCCTTCCACGCGGGCGCGGATGGCGATGTCCTGTAGCCCGTAAACCTGCCCCACAAAATCCTGATAGATGGGTATGTCGCGGCGTTCGACCTTTACAGCCACAACTTTTGTAGGCGGGGGTGGCGAGGCGTCCTGGCGGTTGCATCCGAAGGCAAGCAACATGATAATAGGTAAAGCCATGAGCATGAAGCAGCTCCGGCGCAAAGTAAAATGTTTCATAAAAATGTATTTGTTATTGTCCAATGCCTTTAGCAACCTGAACGTGTTGCATCGTAAATTT
>JAAYIU010000178.1 GCA_012523265.1 Bacteroidales bacterium
GCTTCCCGAAGGCTGGTCGCTAATTTCATCCTATTTGGTTCCTGATGACGCGTCGTTTGATCAGATCTTTGCCGATCAGTTGGAAAACGGAACCATAAACATCCTCATCGGAGAAAAGGGAATTTTCTGGCCGGGCTTTAATATTAATACCCTGGGCGCCTGGGATATTTATCAGGGCTACAAGATAAAAATGAACGACTTCGACAGGGCCGGAATTGCCGGTACCATGGTTGAAAACAAAACAGTACATCTGCCCAAAGGCACAAGCTATCTGCCGGTACTTTCTGATGTTCCGGTTTCTGCCGATGAACTGTTTGTTCCGTTGGCCGGAAAATTGAATTTCGCTTTTGATCTTTTGGATGGCTTGATTTACTGGCCTCAGGGCGATATTTACACCCTGGAGTTCTTGCTTCCCGGCAGGGCTTACCTGATTGGATTGTCGGAAGAGGGAAGTGTTTATTATGATGATGATGATGATTTTGCAAAAAATAACGTCAAAAGTGAATCAGCTTATCCGTCAGGGTTTCCGCAATTCGTAAAAACCGGGTCTCCCCATCTTGTATCCATTGCTCATCAGGCTTTGGAAAACATACTCGAAGCCGGAGATTTGATTGCCGCCTTCAACAATCAGGATCGATGTGTTGGCGCGGTAGCTTATGCCGGCAATTCCAACAATCTGGGACTGGTGGTTTTTGGTGATGACCAAACCACCAACCTAAAAGACGGATTGAATGACGGCGAAGAAATCAGGATACGAGGCATAAAATCGGCTTCGCATGAATTTATCGATCTCGATGCTACCTGGAACACCGCAATGCCAAACTACAAATACTTTAGTGAGAACGGGCTTTCGGCCATTTCAGAATTAAAGGCTTCGGCACTCAGCGTCAACGATCCTGACACGGTAGCCGTTGATGTTTATCCAAATCCTGCCAAAGAGTTGATTAGTTTTAGGATGCACAATGCTGAAAATGCATTTGTGGAAATTTATGACAATATGGGCTGGATGGTATTGAAGAGTGAAATTAACAAAGACCAAAACACCTGTAATGTTTCACATTTAAGCACCGGAGTTTATGTTGTAAAAATCCATACACAACAAAATAACCTGCTTACCACAAAATTAATAATCGAATAGGGCTTCATAAACGGTACCCGGAAGAAACTGCTGAAGCCGGTTTATGTAGCGGTTTCTTCCTTTTTTCTTTTTTTTTAAAATTAAAATCGAAATGTCTGTGATTACGGATAACCATGTTCTTTCTCAACTTAACTTGTACATTTTACTCATGAGTCACTTTAAACCACTTAATAGTATGAAGTCATTTCTAAAAATATTTTCATTCGTTGCGCTATTGTTTTTGATAAATGCAAGCCCTTTGTTTGCACAAAAAATAATCATTAACGGGATTAATGATGAATTTGAAAACATCAACCCAACATCAAAAACCAACATCTTAACTAAAGAAAGAAGCAGGGATTTTGAATGTGGGGATGTTTTTGTCGATCCTCGCGACGGGAAATCCTATCCGACGGTTCAAATCGGCGAGCAATGCTGGATGGGCAAAAATCTGAATTTTGGTCAGATGATCGATAATGCCACCAACATGACCAACAACGGCATCGCCGAGAAGTATTGTTATGATAACAACCCGGCCAACTGCGATACCTACGGAGCTTTGTACAAGTGGGGCGAGGTGATGCAATATACCACCACCGAAGGGGTACAGGGGTTGTGTCCCGATGGCTGGCAC
>JAAYIU010000322.1 GCA_012523265.1 Bacteroidales bacterium
AAACAAACGGCCAGTCGGAGCACACCGCAGTGTCGCTGCCCAGCCAGGGTTCCGGCGACGGGTGGATGGTCACCTGATGGGTGGCAACATATTGGTTGGAGGGATACTGAATTGTTAAAGTAACCGTGTAATCTCCCGGCGCAGAGAACACATGTACCGGGTTGAGTTGTGTAGAAGTATTGCCGGTTCCGCTGGCAGGATCACCAAAATCCCACAAAACTGAAACAATGTTACTTACATCATTGATCAAAAAAATGGTGGTGGCGCCAAAGCATGTTTGCTGAAAACTGAAATCAGCCAGAAAATAGTTTTGCAGAAAGTTGGGCAAACCCCAGATACATTTTTTACCGGTCAGATAAAACCCATCTTCCACAAAATTACACTGGATGCCTGCTACATTTGGCGAGTTTATCACGCCTAAATAATTATCCCCATAAAGATTGTCGTGTTTTGAAACATAAATTTTTTGATCCGGCGCAAGTTGTAACGCTCCTAAATGGATATTACTCACAGTTCCCACCTGCACTTCTGATTCGATGATGGCTTGTGCGCTGCCGGCATTCAAATCAAACTGGAATATCCTGGAGTTGGTGCCATACTTGCCGATATAAAGTTTGGAACAATCGGGTGAAAATTCAAGGCCATACACCTGCTGGTATTTGGAAGGAAAAGCAATAGCATTAGAAACTACACCGCTATTATTATCAAAATCAAAAAGCTCGAACGACTGTATTCCGCGGTTGACCATCGCAATTTTTTTTCCGTTGGGAGAAACTTTCAATGATCCGTGCACGTCGCCATCGGGCGTACCCTGATATACTCCTACGCTCGAAATTACCGCAGTGGTCTGAAGACCATCAGCAGTAATCAGATAAGCATAAAACTTATCAGAATTCCACAACCGTGTTATCAACCAAATATCAATACCATTTGTGTGGCGCACGCCGGTTACCTTCTCCATGGTCGGACTTATCAAAAAGACATTTTTCACAGAAGTGACCGCTCCCATACCATTGTCCAAATCCATATCCACAATAGAATATCGCAAACCTGTAGTTCCAATCTCAGCGGGCACCGTAAAGATAAAATATTTGGTAGTGCTTAGCGGCCAGGGAACAATAATGCCGGATTGAGTAGAAGACGGATGCCCCATCAGTCCGCTGCCATTTTGCATGATTGAGTGATTGCGGTTCCAAACCGACATGCCATCTGTATAAAACAACAACTCACCCGCCGCATTTGATATCGTTGCACAACCTTCGTCTTGCGACATGCTGCTATTGGTAAGTGGTACGGGATCGCCATCAGAAAAATCCATGCCGGCATACTCCCCAAAATACCAAATGTTGGCTTCTTTTTGCGCTGCCAGATTCAGATGGATTATTACGATAAATAGTATTAATAAAAATCGTCGCATACGCTTATCGCAATAAAGTGATGGTTCCTTTGCTGGTGGTGATTTGCCCGTCGATGCATTTGCCGCGCAACAGATATTGATAAGCATCCACCGCCTGGGCTTCGCCCTGAAAAGTTCCGTCCCAGCCGCGGGAAGCATCGCGCGTGGTAAAGACCATTTCGCCCCAGCGGTTAAAGACCATCAGCTCAAACTCGATAAAGTTGCTGCCACGCACAAACAGCACATCATTTTGCCCGTCGCCGTTGGGCGAAAAAGCGGTGGGAACCACCAACGTGCAAGGCGGGTATTCTCCAATATTTATTGTATCAGCACTCATGCAACCACCTATCGACACCTGCACCCAATATTTGCCTTCGCTTTGCGCAATGATGCTTTGCACAGTGTCGCCTGTCGACCAGTAATGATACGCGTCAGGATTGCCGGCGTCCAACAGAATTCGCTCGCTGGCGCGCAACATCGTGTCGGCGCCAAGATCGACAATAGGCGTGGGAATCACCTCCACGAAAAGCTCATCGGTGGCAGTGCAGCCATATTCGTTGGTGACCGTCAGCGAATAGACGCCCGTAGCGTTGGTCAGCATGTAAGGCAGGGTGCTTCCGTCGAACCATTCATAGCTTACATTTTCGCTGTGTTGCAGCGGATAAAGCGTATCCTGACTACACAAAATAATATCGCCGCCAAAATCCACCACAGGAGAAGGAAGCCAGTGAATGGGCAGACTATCGGTATAGGCGCAGTCGTCGGCATAGGATACCGTTACCCACACCAGCGTGTCGGCGGGTTTCACCACATATTCGGGAGCTGTGCTGCCATCGTGCCACAGGAAAGTGCTGTGGGCATCAGGATTAAAATTTTGTGTATTAATAATCGAAACATCCGACGAACAAACGGTGGTGTCGGCAGCAAAGCCATAGATGTAGCCGGGCGCATTGGCAAAGAGCCAGCCATCGTTGTTGGAAATATCGGTACTAAAAAATCCCGCATAAAAAACGGCGCCACCCATTGCCTTCACATCGCGTATCTCGATGTAATCGCCGCTGACGGTAACACCTGCCGGCACCGAAACCATCGCCTGCCCGCCCTCATTTTGCGAGCGCAAAGTTATAGGGAAGCAGTTGTTGCCACGAACATAAAAGTTCTCGGTGATGGTTTGCGTTTTGCCTTCCTGCAGCTCATACAAATTTCCGGGTGTAAGTTTTAATGATCTAAAATCGTTCGTCCCGCTAATTTGGCCATTGCTCATGAGCATAGTGTGGCCAAAATCGTTGGTGCCGCCAATCACAGCTTTCCCGCCAATGATAAGCGATTTGTTGACGGAATTACTTCCGTAGATGGTTCCTGCGCCAAAAATAATGGTGGAATCGATGCTGTTGCTGCCGCTGATGTTTGCAGCATGGTCGAATAGAATCGTCTCTATCACATGGCGGCTTTGCGAAAGCGACCCCATGTTGCCACGAATATGGGCGAAGGTGATGGTGTCGGCATCGTAAATACTTCCCGAACCTTCGATCAGCAAAGTGTCGATGGTGCAGTTGCCATGCACTTCGCCGCTGTTGTCGAAGGTGATGTTGTGGTAACTTGCCCGTGCATCGACGGTGTAAATGCGCGAGGTGCTGCCGTTAAATTTTATGTGGTGATAGGCGATATCACCCGCTCCTTCGGTTCGTACCAATCCATTGTTTTCGGTAGAAATGATGCGGGATTCGGCGCCATCGAAAACGAGATTTTTTATGTTAAGATGCCACGCATTTTGGTTGGTTGCCAATAAACGGACAGTAGCACCCGGGATTTTTAAAGTTCGCTGGGTAGTAAAATTTGAATTAAAAAATTTACAAACCAAATTATTACCATCCAAATCCAGCGCGCCATGTTTAAAGATGATTCCGTCCGAACAGCGAAGCGCATCTTTCAGAAGCCATTCGCCACCAATGCCTTGAAAAGTTATGGGGCTTTTGATATCTACATCAAACGATTGGATATGATGATTCGGTTCGGTAGTTTCAAAGAATAAAGCTCCCTGAAATTCAAAAAATATGTCCGGATTTAGCGTAAGCGAACCATAAATGCGCAGGTTGTTGGTGTCGGGGCCTTGCAGCTCGGCACCTGAAAGGGCGCCTTGCCAGCTCATGCTGTGGCAGGTGGCGTTGCCCATGTCTATCCACACCGAATCATTATTTGTAAAAAAAGAATTTTCATCAAAAAACACATCGTCCACGGGCGTCGGGATACAGTAGCCGCCGGTTCCGCCCGATGTGCCTGACCAGTGCATCGAGTCGCTCCACTGTCCGCTGCCACCCACCCAATAGAGCGCGAGCGCATCGGCAGAATTTATTTCCCATCCGCTGTTGTTGCCCAAATCGACTGAATTGTTGGCTACAAAAGGCAACTCGCCGCCTTCGGCTTTTATATCGCGCAGCGACAAATATTCGCCCGTTACGCCGCCATTGGTCTTGTGCAAAGTAGCCTGCCGCGTATTGTCGTCCGACTGCAAGATGATGGGTCCCGTGCAGGCGCCATGCAAATTTAGATTGTTGTGGATAGTTTGCGTCTTGCCATTTTCAAAATAATACGCCCTGGTCTTGGTAAGGGTAAGATCGTCGAAAACATGGCTGCCATCTACAAAGCCATCGCCCAGCAGCGTTGCCGTCCTGAAATTGTTGGTGCCATAGAGGTAGGTTTTGTTGTAAACAATGGTGGTGTCGATGCTGTTGCTGTCGCTGATGATGGCACTTTTATAAAAGAGCGCCGTGTCGATGGTGTTGGCGCCACGAACGGTAGCATCGCCATAAAAATAGGCAATGTCGATCTGGTGGTTGCCGCCCTGAATCAAAGCGCTGTCGGCATAAAAGATGGCTGCACGGATGGAATCGCTGTCGTAAATTTTGCTGAATTGCTCATGGCACGTCAATGTATCAATTTTGCAATCACCCGTTACTCTGCTAAATTTATCATAAAAGGTCACCAGGTTGTAGCGGCACCAGACGCTCTGGGTAAGCCAGGAATTGCTGCCGTGAAACTCCACATTGTTGTAGGTGAGATCAACGGGGCCAAATGAAATCATCTGTGCATTTCTATTGGTTGCCTTTATCAATGATGAATCAGCCTTTAGCGTAAGATTCTGGCTGCACAGATTCCATACTTTTCCCAATCGACCCCTGAGCTGCACGGTAGAAGTTCGAAGAAAAAGCTGGCGTGTGGTGGTATCGGGGGAATGGAATATTTCGCAGGTAACCTTGTTGCCGCGTGTATCGATGCCGCCCAGCTTAAAGAAAATGTTAAGCTGTACTTTGAAATCATCCTCCAGACTCCAGAATCCGCCACGACCTTCAAACCAGGCGTTGGTGTTGTATTGATTTCCTGCCGAACGGATGATGTTGCCCGCATCAACAGCTTCAAAGAAAAACTGCCCCGGGAACTGATTATGAACTTTAGGATGAAAAAAAAGCGAGCCATTCACGCGCATATTGTTTTCGCTACCGCCCTTCAGCGACACCTGACTCACCGTAATATTCTCCCAGTTCATGTCGGCACACACGGCATTGCGCACGTCGATATAGACATTTTGCCCCGCCCCCGAAAAAGAGTTTCCGTCGAACCAGGCATTGTCGATCTCCGTTGGCGGACACTCCCCTCCTGCCCCACCCGACGCCAAATCCCAATGCGTCGGATCGCTCCATTGGCCGGTGCCATTTACCCAATACAAATCTTTAGGCGCCGCAGTCTGGATGTTCCAATTGGTATTATTGCCCCGATCAACCGAATGCGCTGCCACAAACGGAATGTCGCCGGCAGCGTTAATGTCGCGCAACGAGAGGTATTCGCTCTCAAAAGCGCCATTGTATTTGGTAAGTGTGGCCTGCACGCCGTTGGTGTCGGTAAGCATACGAATGGGCGCATAGCAGGTGCCCGGTGCAGTTAGCGACGAATGAATGGTTTGTGTAGAATGCGATCCCAAAGTGTAAGTGCGCCCGGCTGTCAGGGTAAGATCATCAAAATTATTGGCACCAGCCACAAAACCATCATCACCGAGCAGTGCCACCTGAAAAATATTGGTTCCCTCGATGTTGGCAAATTTTAAGATGGTAAGCTCGTCAATAACGTTGGCGCCGAGGATGGCTCCGCTCCCCTTGATAAATGCATATCCGACTGTGTTGGCATTTTTAATAATGGCTCCCTGTTCCACCAAAAGGGTATCAATAAAAGTGGTTCCGTCAATTTTACACGCATCCCGACACGCCAAATATTTGATGTGGTGTATCCCGGAATACACCTGACCATAACCAACAATTTCGACATAATTTATCTTATCGCTTCCGCTAATGGAGCCGCTGCCGGCAAAGAGCAAGCTATCTATCACGTGCTTCCCCGACACGGAACCATCAATAAAGGTCACCAAATTAAATACTGTTGTAGCTCCCGTGTTGGCGAGCGATCCGGCGAAGCCTGTAAAAAATGCATTGTTATAAATAAATCTTCCTCCTTGTTGTGTGGTGAGGCTGCTGCTTACGCGAAATGTCGACTGCGCTGCGTCGAGCGTAAGGTTGGTGCCATTTATCGACCAATCGTAAACTTTCACCGTGGATGTGCCCAAAAGAACCGAGCGCAATTCGGTGGTTGATGATTCGAAATTATTAATATCAAAGAGGAAATTATTTGTTTAAAACTCCCCCTCAGAAGGCTTACATTACCAATGGAATGATAATCATCCTCAAGTTCCCAGCCGCCGCCATTGCCCTGCATCACCACATCGCAATTCAACTGATGCGCAGCAGTTTTTATCGTTTTTCCGGGAGAGGTAGCTTCCATGTAGATGATGCCGGAATACAACATGCTCATCCCCGGAGCCAGTTGCAGCGAGCCGTAAATGCGCAGGCTTGTTGTGTCGGTGCCATCGAGCACGGGCATGTGCTGCACGTTTTGCCAAAGCATATCCCGGCAAACGGCATTTTTTTGGTTGATAACAACGATGGCGCCACCCGATGGAAATGAGTCGGCATCAAAATGGACGTTGTCCACAGCGGTAGGCGCCTGGATGTGCAACACGCTGCCGCCGCTGCTGGTAGCCCAATGGTTGATGTCGCTCCACACGCCATTGCCTCCCACCCAATAATATTCGTCGGCCTTCAGTGGTGTGCTACTTATTAGCAAAGCCACCACCATAAACCAGACTGGCAGGAGACGCTGCAGCCTTTGTAAGCAAAAGTTCCGGTTATTGAAATTCATGGCAGCCCTTTCTATTGGAATTCAAAGATAGCGTTTTTACCACCGTGATCTCCATCCCGCCACGGTAGTTGGAAGCCAGATGCAGTTTGGAAACATTCACGTCGTAGCTGAACTGAATGGCCAATCCATTGAGGGTAATCCCCACGCGCGGGACAATGTCGCGCTCCAGGCGATGCCAAACTCCGGCAACCAACGCCAGGTCGCCACGCCGGATAACCAAATCGGCACCTGCCATCAATTCGTTAGCACCCCGCTGCGTTGCAAAAAAAGCCCCCGGACGCAACTCAAATGTTTCGTCCAATTGCAAGAATACCTGTGCGTGCGCTACTATTTTTGGCTCCAGCCGATTTTCGTCATCATAAAAGGTAAGCTTCGGCCGGTTGATGTGGTGCATCGCCAGCCCGAAACTGGTGTTGGTCTTTTGGTTAATTTGCCAACAAACCAAGCCGCCAAAGTTAAAGTCGGGGGCAAAGAGAGAACTTGAAGTAAAAGGCTCGCCGCTGGCCACGTTGGGATCGAAAACCGTCCCGTTCCATTGGTTATCAAAAACAAGCTTTGAGAAATTTACCTTTCGGTTGATAATTCCTATGGAGAATCCCAAGGCTGCTTTAAAAGTGTTGTCGCGGTTGAAGCTACGAATAAACGAAGCGGCGAAAGTTCCGGAGGTTGTCGCCAGTGCTCCCTCGCCGGCGTTGTCGTTGTAGAGATAAACACCTGTTCCGATGGCGCTTCGTTGCAGGCGCTGCGGCTCCAGGTGCGCATCGCCCCAGGCAGAGTAGGTAGTGTAAGGCACCGAGATGGCAGCGCCCTGGTTGCGATACGCTGCGCCCAGCCGCAAGCTGCCCTCAAAATGCCCGGCAAGGGCAGGGTTGATCAACAAAGGATTGTTATCGAACTGGCTGAAATGAACCTCCTGCGCCGGCAACTGAGTAATAAACAGCAGCAGCACTATTACAACAGAAATGGCTGACTTGGGAGGCATGTTGGCTTTCTGGTTTGTTGGTTTTCGATTCGCCAACAAATGTATTAAATTCTGTTAAAAAACAAAGTCGTTTTAATAACAAAAGCTTATTGAAGTATCAGTCAGGAAGAATTAGCGAAAAGTCGCTATTTGCGCTCATTCGCAGATCATAAAAACACCCTTGAATCTATGTTTCTACTTTCTCTCATTCACCATCTCCTGCAACACCTTGGCAAGCCTTGCGGTAAGTTCCCGGCGGCTGTATTCAGAAATATCAGCATGGGTGCAATGGTTTTCTTTTTCGATGTAACGATCGAAAAGTGTGCGCACATGCTTTTTCAAACGCGCGCGATCGTCAAAGTCAAACGTTGCACCGCAGCCGGTTTCGTGAAGAATCTTTGCAGCATCGCCATCTGTGGGACCGATGCACAAAATGGGCCTTTTCATGGCCAAATATTCAAAAATTTTACCCGGCACAATTCCACCCACGTGGGGTGTATTGTTGAGCGGCAAAAACAAGACCTCTGCATTCGAAGCAATTTTTAGCACCTCCCGATGCGGCATATAGTCGGTTTTGTTTACAAACTCCTTTAAATTATATTTTTCGATGCTGGAATGAACGCTGTGATCAATTGGACCTATCAAGGTAATTTTCAGATAATTTTTGAATTTTGGATTATCCTCAAGAATTTCTGACAAGACTTCCCAAAAGACGTGCTGATTCCTATCCTTATTCATCGAACCCAAATGCACAAACTCAAATTTATCATTTCCTTCATAAGTTAAACCCTGGAAATCATCGGGATCGTAACCATTGGTGATGACCACCATGTTTTCAGCACCCAAATCTTTAAAATCTTTGGCCCAGTTCCAGCTTACCGTTACCAGCCTATCGGCATTTAACAACACTTGCTTTTCCATTTTATGATGCCGCCGATCACTTGCTTTGGTAAGCATCAACTGATGGTAGAAATCAATATTTGTCCAGGGGTCTCTGAAATCGGCAAGCCAGGGGATATTTGTTTTTTTTGAAATCCCCAGGGCAATCATGTGTGTGCTGTGCGGCGGGCCGGTCGAAATAACGGCATCTACATGATTTTTTTCGAGGTAAGCGGATAAAAACTTTATGGATGGTTTAAGCCAGTATTTTCGGGCATCCGGGATAAAAAGATTCCCTCTTATCCAGGTAGAAACTTTTTCGGTAAAAGAGGGTCGCTTGTTTTCGGACAGAAAGCCTGTTTTTATTTTATCACTTTTTTTTCGGCCAACAAATTTTTTATATAAAGTGTAAGGCTCCCAAATTTTAGTTTTAATAATTTCGATACCTTCCGGAACATCTTCAAGCAGTGATTGATCTTCGGCTGGAACCTCCGGATTCGCCGGTGTATAGATCACAGGCTGCCACCCAAACTCCTGCAAGTACTTCACAAACTTCAGCCACCGCTGCACGCCGGCGCCGCCCGAGGGTGGCCAGTAGTAGGTGATGATGAGGACGCGGCGCGACATCAGGCTAACTATTTTTGTTTTTAAGCCGGCCCGAAAGCTCATTGCCCAAAGCGGCGAAAAACCCAAGCACAATAAGTATCGAAAAGATAGCAGCTATCCATCCGCCCGTATGATAAACCGCCGGCTCAAACTTCCATACAATCTCGTGCTGACCTGCCGGAACCACCATGCCGCGCAGCACATAGTTGGCGCGCAGATAGGGCATCAGCTCGCCATCCACATATACATTCCAGCCTTTGTCGTAATAGATTTCCGAAAAAACTACAAGTTCGTCTTTTGCTGACGAAAACGAATAGTGCAGCTCGTTGGGTGCATATCTGGTGAGTTGGATAGACGCCGCCGAATCGCTGCCGCCTGAATATCCTTGTAGCGCATCAGCATAGCGCCGATCGATGATGGCTTCAGTTGCAGGATCGAAATCGTTAAGGGCGGCAATCTCTGCATCGGCATTGTCGACAAGCCGGTATTTATCCACAATCCAGGCATTTCCCAACGCGCCGGAATTGAATCGTGCTTCAGGAGCTTTATTTTCGCCAGGAACAATAAAGTAGCGCGTATTGAGCATATTGAGCACTTTCATGTTGCCCCTGGAAATGTGGGCATCTGCCAGCTCCTGGTACCTGCGCAGCTTGGCGCCGTGGTAGCCGCCAATGGATTTATGAAAATAAGAAGTGTTGGCGTCATTAAAGGCGCTCACCGTTTGGTTGTAAACTCTGAAATTGGGGGTTTTGTCTGCCAATATCTGCTTGTCGGCTTGCGTGACAGTGTAGGGAATTTCTACTTTGCGGGCAGCATCGAAGTTCTCGTCATTCAAATAACGTTTGTTTACCGTCCACATGTCGATGGTCACCAGTAAAATCAAACCAATAAAAGCAAATTGTGCTTTTATTTTTTTTGCTAATGCCAGCCATATCAATCCGGCCGCTAACAAAATAAACAGCAGCGAACGCAAAGCTTCAGCGCGCAACAGGGTGGCACGATCAGCCCGCAAAGCATCGATGAGGCTTGCAGGAAAACCAGCTTCAACAAGGCGCGCATCGCCTGCCGACGAAAAATTGAAAAGATTACCACCAACAGCTATCAATAACAGCAAGATTCCGCCCACAATGCCGGTGGCAACAAACAACTGCTTGATCGCCCGTTTACGATCCATATGCTTGTCGAAGATGGCCGACAGCGCCAGGATGCTCAACAACGGAATGGTAAGCTCGGCAATCACCAGGGTCATCGAGACCGCTCTGAACTTGTTGTAGCCGGGAATGTAATGCAGAAAAAATTCAGTAAAAGGCATAAAATTCTTGCCCCAGGCCAGCAATATCGATAGCACGGTAGCGGCAACGAGCCACCATTTATATTTTCCCGGAACCACCATTATCCCCAAAATAAAGAGGAACACCATGATGGCACCGGCATACACGGGGCCAGAGGTAAAAGGTTGAGTGCCCCAGTACAAAGAGAAGTAAGGCAGATATGAAGCAGCCTGCGGTGCCGGCAACACTTTTTTTAATTCCTGAAAAGTAGCTGAATTTTCGTCGGGATGAGCGCCGGAAGCGCCGCCCATAAAGTCGGGCACCAGCAGCGTCATGGTTTCAGCGCGGCCGTAGCTCCATTGCGTAGCATAGTCGATGTCGAGACCGGTGGTGCGATTATCCTGCTCGCTGGTCAGCTCCGACTTGCCGCGGATGGTGTATTTGCTGTATTCGTAAGTAGCCCAGATATTGGAAATATTAGCCGCCAAGGCAAGCAATGCGGCGATAAGCAAAAACATACTTGCCTTGAAAAAGCGGGGCAACTCTTTTTTGCGAAAGCTATCAACAAATTGGGCTATCGCAAACAAAACGATAATGATGAGCAGATAATAGGTAATTTGAAGATGGTTGGCCGAAAGCTCCAGGCCGAGAAACAAAGCCGTAAGTGCAGCGCCCCAAAGATATTTTCCGCGGTAGGCCAGAATGATGCCTCCCAGCACCGGCGCCATGTAGCCGATGGCGTGCGCCTTGCTGTTGTGACCCGCCTCGATGATAATAAAAAAGTAGGAGGAGAACGCAAAGCCTATCGAGCCAAGCACAGCCAGCCACGGATTGACCCGCATTATTAACAAAAGAATAAAAAAGCCGAGGAAATACAAAAACACCAGACTGGCCGGACGTGGCAATCCCAGTTTTAAAATTTTATCGATAGATTTCAAATAAGCTCCTTTGAAATGAGCCGAAATCTGATAGGCCGGCATTCCGCCAAACATGCTGTTGGTCCACAGCGGCTCCTGCCCGGTTTCAGCGCGATAATCCACAATTTCTTTCGACATCCCGCGCCAGTGGTCGATGTCGGGCTGCCGCAACTTCTGCCCTTCGAGCAGAGGTGAGAAATATACCAGCGTAAGTGCTACAAAGGCAACAATGGCAGCCAAATAAGGCCATAGCTTTTTCATCTCAAAATTCTTCATCGGCTCTATGCTTAAAAAATTAGTAGCTGAGGTTATTTATCTTTTATCTCTTCAAAGTCCACATCTTCGGTGCTGTCAGGATTGTATTGCGTGGTTGTGGCTTCGGGCGGAACATATTTCACCTCCACTTCGCCCTCTTTGCGCCGGCTGTGAGTGGGGTCCTGCTGCGTGAACTGCTGCGTAAAACGATCCTGCGCCTTGCGGATGAAACGCCTGACGAGATATGGAAACGCATACTTGCTCAGCAGGTAGTAAGCCAGCAGAAAAATGAAAATGATGACAAGTAATCTGGGCATAGCTTGATCGTATTATCTTCGGCAACGAAACACAAATGTTAACTTCCGGTGCGCGAAGTTATTACTATTGCTTCTAAGAAAAACGTTTTTTCGAACATCGCCGGACACAAAAAAAGAAGATAACCCTTGTGTGCTATCTTCTTTTTATTAACGCGTTAACGCATTTATGCTGTTGGTGCAAATAGTCTATTTTTCGTCAGAAACGGTTAATCTTTTTCTGCCTTTTGCTCTGCGGTTGGCGAGTATTCTACGACCGTTTTTTGTCGACATGCGTGCTCTGTAGCCGTGCTTGTTAACTCTCTTGCGTCTGGATGGTTGGTATGTTCTTTTGCTCATAGTTCCTCTATTTTTTGAGCGTGCAAAAGTAGAATCATTTTTTTAATAAACAAATCTTTTGCAGCTATTTTTTCTAACACTATCCGGCAGCAGTTGATTTAAATGGCTGCTGCCGGATTTTTATTTATTAATAATTTCCGTTTAGAAATCTATTTCTTTGGGATATGCCGAAGGGTCTCCACCAGGAAATCCCAGAATTTTTGTACAGAGGCAATGTTCACCTTCTCGTCGGGGGAGTGGGGATAGCGAATGGTTGGCCCAAACGAAATCATGTCGAACTGGGGGTAGACACCACCAAGCAGTCCGCACTCCAGGCCAGCGTGGATAGCCTTTATTTCCGGAATTTTACCAAACTTGTTGTTGTACACCTGTTTCATCTCTTTCAGTATCGCTGAGTTGGGGTTAGGTTTCCAGCCCGGATAGTCGCCATCGAGATTGGTTTCGGCACCAGCCATATCAAACACACTTTCTACAACGTCGGCCAGGGCGTATTTGGATGAATCGACAGAGCTGCGCAAGAGGCTCAGCGCCTCGGCGGTACCATTTTTCACGGTTACTACGGCCAGGTTAGTCGATGTTTCCACCAGCCCTTCCATGTCGCTGCTCATGCGCACCACACCGTTTGGGCAGGCGTTGATGGCATTTACAAAAGAACGTTGCGCCTCTTGGTTCATCACCTCCTTGGGCAGGTCGGCAGTGGAAGCTGTTATTTTCAATCCCGGGTCGGCAGTGGCATACTCGTTTTGCAGTGTTTTCTCAAAATCTTTAACAAATTTTTCAAAGTCTGCTTTTTTGCTTTTCGCAATGGTAACAATAGCTGTGGCTTCGCGCGGAATAGCGTTGCGCAGGCTGCCGCCTTCCATTTCTGCAATGCGCAAACGAAAATCTGTTGCGGCTTTGCGCATCAGGCGGAAGATGATCTTGTTGGCATTGCCGCGATAGAGCGGGATGTCGATGCCGGAGTGGCCGCCTTTAAGACCTGAAACGGTAATTTTATAGGCTTCACAATCTTCGGGGGCAGGCACAGCTTTGTACTTGAGCCGGGAAGTAGCATTGATGCCGCCGGCACAGCCGATGTACAGCTCGCCTTCGTCTTCCGAATCGAGGTTGAGAAGAATCTCTCCGTCGAGCAGGCCTGGTTTTAAACCAAAAGCACCGGTCATGCCGGTTTCTTCGTCGATGGTAAAAAGCGCTTCGATAGGGCCATGCACCAGCTCTTTGCTTTCGAGCACTGCCATGGCAGCAGCCACACCCATACCGTTGTCGGCGCCCAGCGTAGTGCCGTCGGCAGTCACCCATTCGCCATCGATATAGGCCTGAATGGGATCCGTTTCAAAATTAAAATCCTTGTCGCTGTTGGCCTGCGGCACCATATCGAGATGCCCTTGCAATACCACACCTTTTCGGTCTTCCATGCCTTTGGTTGCCGGCTTTTTGATGATCACATTGCCCACTTCGTCCACAATGGTTTCCAAACTCAGGCTTTCGCCAAATTTCTTCACCACCTCGATGATGCGTGCTTCTTTGCGTGAGGGACGCGGTATCTGCGTCAGCGTTTCAAAATGACGCCAGAGCGCTTCAGGCTTCAGGCTTTTCAGATTGGTATTCATATTATTTTTTATTTTATAAATGATTAAATATTAAGATGTAATACGTTGCTTGTTTAAACCCGAAACACTGCAAAATGTTGCAGGCAAACGAATGGCAGGATCAGCTTTGCGGCAGATTTCTTCGTTGGCGCACAGCCTCATAAAGCAATACCCCGGCGGCTACCGAAACATTCAAAGATTCGGTGCGCCCCAGCATGGGTATGTGTACCTGCTGATCGGCTTTGTGCAGATAGGCCGGCGAAATGCCGTCTTCTTCTGACCCCATCAAAACAGCAGTGGGTACCGTGTAATTGACATCATACAATGCTTTTTCAGCTTTTTCGGTGGCAGCCACCAACTGTATTCCCGACTGCTTCAGATATTCGAGGGCATGGTTGAGGTTTTTTGTGCGGCAAATGGCCAGATGATTCAGGGCGCCGGCGGAGGTCTTCATGGTGTCGGCATTGAGCTGCGCCGAACCCTGTGTAGGAAAAAGTATGGCGTGCGCACCGGCGCACTCAGCCGAGCGCACGATGGCGCCAAAGTTTCGTACATCAGTTACGCCATCGAGCACCATGAGCAAGGGCGTTTGACTGCGCTCGTAGATGCGCTGCACCACCTCTTCGATGGGCTGATACGTTACTACCGAAACAAAACCTACCACTCCCTGGTGGTTTTTGCGCGTGAGGCGGTTGAGCTTTTCTACCGGCACATGCTGAAACGGCGAATCATACATTTTGATAAGCTGATACAACTCGGCCAGTTGCTCACTGCGCAAACCTTTCTGGATGAAAATTTTGTCGAACTCTTTACCCGCTTTCAGGCTTTCTATCACCGGACGGGTGCCGTAAATAAGATTGTCGTTTTCGTTCAAAACTTCTATTTTTTAGATGTGCGAAAGTAACCTTTTTCGCGGCAGCGAAACAAAAAAACCCTGCACACAATGCAGGGTTCCGGGTTTTATGCGTCCATGGCTGTTACTGTTTCTATCAGTGGTGGATTTTTCAGGTGTTCGTTCACGGCACACAAATTCACCGCATTGATGATGGCGGATTTATATTTTTCGGGAAAATCCAAAGGCAGGTGCACCTTTAGCTCTATGCGGTCGATAAGACGTGTTTTATAATTGTAATTCATTTCTTGTGAGATGGTAATATTCTCGCTGGATATGCTGTGCTGGTCGCAAAATGATTTTACTGAAACTCCGGCGCAGGTGCCAATCGAAGCCAAAAAAAGGGTAAAAGGAGCCGGAGCTGTTCCATCGCCACCGGCTTGAAGGGGCTGGTCGGTGGGGATTATTTGTCCGTTAAATTCGGCGTTTACTTTTTTCTTTCCTTCATAACTAATCTTCATTTCCATGGTGAGGGATGTTGTTTTTTGAGCCTGCAAAGATAGCTGCACAATCTCCCAAAGCATTGTCCTGTAAGTAAATGTTAACGCAAACAGCACCAAAAACGGGAGCTTATTGCGGCTCTCCAAAGAGTAATTTTCGATCCGTTTTTTTTGCGTTTTCAACCCATTTTTCAGGTACTATTTTCCAGTTGTTGGTAACCTGTGGCGCGATGGTTTTATTTTCTCTGATCCAT
>JAAYIU010000424.1 GCA_012523265.1 Bacteroidales bacterium
CGGTTACCGAGAGTGTAGGCGAGATATAAATCTGCTTGTAAGATTGCTGCAGGATGTGGTGGACGATATCGGGAAAGAACACGCCGGCCACCATCAGCACCAGCATGAACCCATTGTAAACAAATGAGAATATCAGCAGGATGGCCAGCCCGAGCGGCAACGATTTTCTGCCGCCACTTTTCTTTTTCGCCTGTGGCGTCGGGCTATTGATTGGGGTGCTCTCTTTTTCCATTTAATGCAAATTATTTTTTATTAAACAAACAAACGATAAAAACGATAATACAAAAAGATGAATAGTGCTGTGATGATGCCGTCGAGAAAAGGGATGGGGATGCCCTGGATGTAAAACAGCGGCATGATGAGTATCATTATCTGAGCGCCGGCGTAGAAGTGAAAACCAACTTTGCGCAAACGCCACATCAGCGCCACCCCTATCAACGAGAGGAAATAAAAGATGGCTCCGGCCAGAAAGAAATTGCGTCCGGCGCTGAAATACAGCTCCATGGCCGGCATGGCCAGTCCCATCTCTTCGATCATGGGCATGAGCTGCGGATAGGCCGTAAAGACCATAAAGAAGCTAAAAGCGCCCAGCGAACTGCCAATGTAGCTCAGGACACAAAGGATGGTGAGCAGTTGCGGACGGACAGGTTTGGGTGCTGATGTTTGCGAATATTCGGTCATGGTGCCATTAAGTGTTAAGGCGCAAAACTACACAGAATTTGGAGGATGGTGGAAAGAGAAGTCAGAGAAGAATGTTGATTTCCTGAAATCAGCACCCCTGCCCTGTTGATTGTTTTCGATCGGTTGCAATTCCCTTATCCCGATTCACATTGTCGCCACTACAAGTTTCTACTAAAGAAATATTTGCAGATTGTATTTTGTGTTTTCAATCTGATAAGGATATTTATGAAATTTCTCACTTCGTTCGAAATGACCTTGCGCAGGCGCTAATGGTAGGGGAGGCGGGATCGGGCGCTGCGTGCCCGATCCCGCCTCCCCCTTTTCACACCAATTCGTGTCATTTCGATCCACCGTTTGGCGGAGAGAAATCTAAAAAATTCGATAATAACTTTATGGTGGGTCAGGAGTTCGGAAATTTTGAATTTGAATATCGAATAACGAATTTTCCCGCTTGTGTGGCCGTAAGCTGCCGACTACCTAAAAGCTGTGAGGTACATGCGGCGGCGCTCAACCAAATCGCGCAGCTCGATGGCCATCAGGTGGTTTCCCTGCTCGGCCATGGGAAAGATGTATTTCATGGTCTGTTCGAGGTAGTCGGCCATTTTGTCTTCGATCATGATGTCGAGATGCAGGTCGGTGATGTTGCTGATGCGGTCGGCCACTTTCAGGATTTTGGCTTCGGGCGATCCATATTTCAAAATGCGTTCCAGGTAAGTGATTTTGCTCTCTTCAGAAGCTCGTGCCACCTCCTCTACCAGCCGCGCCACCTCCTCGCCATCTTTGTCGAACTGCATGATCTCCTCGAGCTTGCGCAGGGGCACATCTTCAAACAAATCATGCAACAGGGCGGCTTTCAGCAGCACA
>JAAYIU010000125.1 GCA_012523265.1 Bacteroidales bacterium
TTGGAACTTGGAACTTCTTAATTATCATTTATCTATTTTGAATTTTTAAAACTAATAAAACAATGAAACAGATTTGGGTAATAACTACCAGGGAGCTGCAGTCGTTTTTCGATTCGCTGACAGCTTACATCATGCTCATTGCATTTCTGGGATTTAGCGGCCTCTTCACGTGGCTCTACGGTTCCGACATCTTTTTTGTAAAACAGGCCAGCCTGCAGGCGTTTTTCGGTGTGGCCTACTGGACGTTGTTCTTTTTTATTCCGGCGCTCACCATGCGGCAGTTTGCCGAAGAGAACAAAACCGGCACCATCGAGCTGCTGCTCACCCGTCCGGTGCGCGACTGGCAGGTGGTGATGGGGAAATTCCTGGCCACACTGCTGCTCATCGTCATAGCGCTGGCTTTTACGCTGCCCTATTACATCACTGTGGCCAACCTGGGCAACATCGATCATGGCGCCACCATCTCCGGATACCTCGGCCTGATACTTATCAGCGCCGCCTACATCAGCATCGGCATCTTTACCAGCAGCATTTCCAACAACCAAATTGTGGGCTTCATGCTGGCGTTGGCCATCGGCATTTTGTTTCACTTCCTGTTTGCCTTTTTGGCTTATGGCGCCAGTGGCATCGTGGGCGATGTGTTGTATTATCTGAGTGTGGGCAACCATTTCGAGTCGATTTCTCGCGGCGTCATCGACAGCAAAGACATCATCTTCTTCCTGTCGATCATCTTTTTGGGGCTTATTAGTACCGAGGCCGTTTTACAAAAAAACAGGAGTTAATTAATTATTAAAAAAAAGATAATTGAAGATATGAGAAAAAACAAATCTATAGCCTCTCAATTGATCCTCATCGCCATAGCCGTGGTGTTGCTGAATGTGCTTTCGGAAAAGTTCTTTGTGCGGCTCGACTTCACTGCCGACAAAATCTACACCATGAGCAACGCCACGCGCGACATTCTGGAATCGCTGGATGAACCGGTTACTATCACGGCTTATTTTACCCGCGGCAGCCAGCAGGAAATAGAAAAAGCCCGCAACGATTTCAAAGATATGCTTATCGAATATTCGGCACTTTCTGACGGGATGGTGAATTATGAATTTATTAATCCCAACGAAGACGCTGAAGCGGAGCAGGCAGCCATGCAGGCAGGCATTCAACCGCTGGTGATCAGCGTGCGCGAAAAAGACCAGGTGAAGCAGCAAAAAGTTTATCTCGGCGCCAAAATAGTGATGGGCGAACGCACCGACATAATTCCTGTAATACAGCCGGGAGCTGCCATGGAGTATGCCCTTTCAAGCTCCATCAAAAAACTGGCTGTAATCGACAAACCCATGATTGGATTTGTGCAAGGCCACGGCGAGCCTTCCCTCAGCGCCCTTTCGCAAGCCATGCAACAGTTGCAGGTGCTTTACGATATTCAGCCGGTAAACCTTACCGATGCCGACCTCTCACAGTATAAAACATTGGCCATTGTAGCTCCCGTCGATTCGTTCCCCACGCAGGCGCTCGGCAAGCTCGACAGCTACCTGGCCAGCGGCGGAAATCTTTATATAGCTTTTAATAATTTTATCGGCGATTTCCAAACGATGCGCGGCAACAAAACCGAAACCAACCTGCGCGACTGGCTGCTTTCGAAAGGGCTGAAAGTGGAAAACAATTGCGTGGTCGATGCCAGCGCCGGAACTGTGGGCGTGCGACAGCAAACCGGATTCATGACCTTTACCCGCCAGATTCCTTTTCCTTACTGGCCGCTGGTGCGCAAATTCCAAGACGACATGCCCATCACCGAAGGCCTCGAGCAGGTGATGCTGCAACTGGTGAGCACAATCTCTTATCAGGGCGACACCTCCCTTACCTACAAATCATTTTTGTTTACAAGCGATAAATCGGGCACGCTGCCACTGCCGGTATTATTTGACGTGCAAAAACAAGGGGGCAACAACGATTACCCGCTGAAGGAACTCACCGTGGGCGCCATTTTAAAAGGTAATATGGGCGGCAGCAATCCGGCTTCGATAGTATTGATTGGTGATGGCGATTTTGCTGTTAATGGCGAAGGGCAGGAAGCACAGCAGCGCCAGCCCGACAACGTGAGCCTGATGGTGAATTCTATCGACTATCTCTCCGACGACACCGGATTGATCGAATTGCGCACCAAAGCCGTTACCTCGCGTCCGCTAAAAGAAATAGACGAAGCCAAACGCAACTGGATAAAATGGATCAACTTCGCTTTGCCGTTGTTGTTGGTGGTAATTTACGGCATCATCCGTATGCAGGTAAGAAGCAGAAAACGCATTAAAAGAATGGAGGAAGGTTATGTTTAAAAAATTAAATGTCAAAACGCTCGTCATCATCCTTATCATCCTGGCAGCCATTTACACAATCGCCGAGATGACTGGTGGGCGCGACCGTTCGTTTCGCAATGTACTTGTAGAAGTCGACACTGCCGACGTCGAAAGCATCTACATTCGTCCGGCTGGCAAAGATTTGCCGGTTGTTCTCAACCGAACCAGTGTCGGTGCCTGGGAGGTGAGCGGCGAGGGCGGCAGCTATCCCGCCGACATCGGCATGGTGCGCAGCATCCTGTCGCAGTTTACGCTGATGAAACCCGAACGCGTGGCCGCCACCACCGATAAAAAATGGGCCGACTTTGAACTTAACGACTCATTGGCAACACGCGTCACGCTCAAAGGCGCCGGCGAAGAGCTTGCCGACCTGATGATCGGCAAATTCTCCTACACACAGCCGCCGCCAGCACAAGGGCAGCAAAACCCCTATCAGCAACAGCAGCGCGGCAAAATGACCAGCTACGTACGCCTCACCGACGAAACGCCCGTGTATGCCGTAGATGGATTCCTGAAAATGGCTTACCAGGACAATGTGAATGCGTATCGCAACAAAAGCCTGGTAAAAGTATCGCGCGACGATATTGCCACCCTCAGCTATACCTATCCCGATCGCGCCATCGACCTGGAAAAAACCGACGGCCATTGGATGATGAACGGACAACCCGCCGACTCGGCAGCCATGGTGAAATACCTCAACAAACTCTCGCGGCTCAACAGCTCGGCGTTTGTTGACCCATCGGTGGTGAAA
>JAAYIU010000006.1 GCA_012523265.1 Bacteroidales bacterium
ATCTGCGAAACGGAAACTGTGGCTCTTGCAGGTGAGGCTGCCAATTATGAAAACTTATTGTGGGAAACCACCGGCGACGGAACCTTTGGCAATGCTGCTTCTCTTAACACAACCTATTTTCCGGGAGCTGGTGATCTTGCGTTTGGGTACCTGGAAATCAGCCTTACGGCATATGCTTCAGGCAATTGTGGCGACGCCGTGAGTGAACTGCAAATTAATATCCTGCCAATGCCTACTGTCGATGCTGGCAACAACCAGCAGATTTGTGCCGGCGATCAGGTTCAGTTATCGGCTACAGCCAACAATTACGCTGGTTTAATATGGAGCACCAGTGGCGACGGAATCTTCGACAATCCGTCGGCGCTTAACACGAAATATACGCCAGGAACAAATGATCTGCTTGACGGCAATGTCGAGCTGTGTCTTACTGCGCAAGGATTGATGGGATGCCCCGAAAGTATTGGTTGCCTTTCTGTCGACATACAAAAGAATCCGATTGCTGATGCGGGTCAGGATGCCATTGCTATCACCGGCCAGCAATATCTTATCGATGATGCAACCGCACAATACCACTCGGCAGTGCAGTGGATAACCAATGGCAGTGGCATTTTTGGTACTGCCAATCAATTAAACACTACTTACACGCCGTCAATACAAGACGAGCAACAGCAATTCGTAACCCTTACCCTGCAAGCAACCCCCTTCAACCCGTGTATTGTTGCAGCCATCGACCAAAAACTATTAACCATTACGCCCGATTGCCAGGATGCCATTGTTGACGCGGGCGCTGACCTTACCGTTTGCTACAGCGGCGCCATTGCGCTAAACGCAACAGCTCAAAATCAAATTGGTGTAGAATGGAATACCAGTGGCGATGGAACTTTTGACGCTGCCGCAAATATTAATACCAACTATTTCCCCGGCACCGCCGATCGGGCTAATGGAAATGTTCAGCTTTGCCTTACCGCCTTTGCTGGTGGTAATTGTAACGACGCCACTGATTGCCTGGAAATTACTTTTGGCGATGCACCCGTGATAGATGCCGGCGAAGACGCCACCTTATGCGTTACTGAAAATTACATTCAGTTGTTTGGCAGTGCTTTGAACGGAGGCAATATACTATGGCTCACCACCGGACAGGGATCTTTTACGCCGCCTGGCCAACTGGTGACGAAGTATTTCTTTAGCTTTTACGAAAAAATTGATGGCTATGTCGATTTGATCCTGACAGCTACCAACAGCCCGTGCGAAACGGTGTACGATACCTTGCGCATCACTTTCAATGCCGAGCCTATTGTTTATGCCGGTGAAGATGCTACCATCTGTGGCAACGAGGAGTACGTGCTTTTTGAAGCTTTTGCAGCAGATTATCAAAGTTTGCAATGGGTCACTTCAGGCGACGGTACTTTTGAAGATGCAGCCGCCCTCAATACAATCTATTATCCGGGAGGCGGTGATATTATCGCCGAAACCATCGAGTTGCAACTGATCGCAAACCCTCTGGAGGGCTGTGCTTCCGATGCGAGTTCGTTTTTGCTTACACTAATTCCGTCGGCTTACTCCAATGCAGGAAATGATTTGATCATTTGCGAAACGGGAACAGCCAGCCATGCTGGTCAGGCAGCCGATTATGAAAGCTTGCTTTGGACAACCAACGGCGACGGCATATTTGGCAATGCTGCTGTGCTTAATACCACCTATTTGCCCGGAATCGAAGATATTGCCCTTGGTCAGGTGGTAATCAGCCTCACCGCCTTCTCATCAGGGAATTGCGGCGATGCAACAGACGAAATGTTGCTTACCTTGCAACCATTGCCGGTGATTAATGCCGGAACGGATTTCACCATCTGCGAAAGCAGTACTGCGCAATTGAATGCCACAGGGACAAATTACAGCAGCATAGTATGGACTACTGCAGGCGATGGAACTTTTGATGATGCCACTCTGCCGCAGGCTCTTTATTTTCCGGGTGTAGACGATATTACAAATGGTTTTGCCGATCTCACCATCACCGCGCAGGGAATTTCATCGTGTGCGCCAGGTACCGACAATTTACATATTACACTACAGCCCGTTCCGCAAATTGCTACCTTAGAAGATGCTGTCATCTGTCCGGATCAGTCGCTGACCGTTGAAGCTGTTGCTGCTCATTATCAATCGGTGTTTTGGGGTACCTCTGGCGACGGAACTTTTGCAGCACCCCATGCGCTCACTGCGGAATATTTCCCTGGCGCCGGCGATATAGCAGCAGGAGGCGCCCAGTTGTGCCTTACCGCCACAGGTCTTTTTGCTTGCGATGACGCACAAGCCTGCATGCAGTTAACCATTATCAGCCTGCCTGAAGTAACAGCCGGCACCGATGTTACGATCTGCAACACCGGTATTGTGGAGCTTTTGGCGCAAGCCAATAACTACGAAACGCTGCAATGGATTTCTGACGGCGACGGAACCTTCAGTGCTACCGCAGCGCTCGTGAGCACCTATGTTCCCGGTGCCAATGATATCGCTGCAGGAGGTGTAAAACTTTGCCTCAATGCTTTTGCAGCAAATGGTTGCGGTCAAACGCAGGATTGCCTGATCGTTACCCTGGAAGTTCCTCCGGCGGTTGACGCCGGTGTCGACCAGACAGTTTGTTTGAATCAAAATGCTACTGTTTCGGGGAGTGCCACAAACGCAACGTCGGTGCTTTGGTCGACCAACGGGGACGGTACTTTTGGAAATTCATCCAACCCCACCACCCTCTATTATCCGGGTGTCGCAGATTACGCAAATTTAGGCGTGGAGCTTTGCCTTACGGCAAATAGTGGCGGCAATTGCGGTCCGGTGAGTGATTGCGTTGAAATAGCTTTCCAGCCGGCACCAACAGCTTTTGCCGGAGATGATAAAACAGTGTGTGCCAATCAAAATGTACTGCTTCAGGCAACTGCCACCGGACATTCGTTCGTGTTTTGGAATACCAGCGGAACGGGAAGTTTTAGTAATCCGCAGGTACTTAATCCCACTTACATTCCAAGCGTACAGGATAAAAACAATGGTTTTGTTCAATTAACCATCAGAGTAAACGGGGCGAACGGATGCGGCTTCGTCACGGATGCCTTAGCAGTTACATTTGTTCCGGTTCCTTTAGCCAATGCCGGTGTCGATGCTACCACTTGTCAAACTACTCCTTATCTTTTGAATGGATCGTCACAAAATGCTATCGCCGTGCTATGGACTACCACCGGCGATGGTACTTTCGACGACCCGACAACAACTGTAACCGGGTACACTCCGGGGGTCAACGATGCTGTGGCCGGCTATGTAAATCTTTGTTTGCAAGCCATCGGTCAATCGCCGTGTGTTGCTGCAAACGATTGTATGAAACTTACCATCATGAAATCGCCTATCGTTAACCCGGGTGCAGATGTTGTAATCTGCGCCGGGAATCAGGCTACACTACAAGGGCAGGCCGCCAACCACATGTCGGTGCAGTGGAGCACCAATGGGGATGGTACTTTTGCCAATGCCGGTGTTTTGTTAGCTAAATATTTCCCCGGCACTGCCGACATCAGCAATGGCGGTGCTGAGCTTTGTCTCACAGCTTTTGGTAAAGCAAATTGCGATGCCGTTTCTGAGTGTCTCACTCTTTCCATTGTTCCTGTTCCGGTGGCTTATGCCGGCGTGGATGCAACCATCGAGCAGGGCCAAAGTTATCAGTTGCAGGATGCATCTGCCGACAATTACAGCGAGATCATCTGGCATACCTCCGGAATGGGTGTGTTTGCAGATATGAATGATCTCAACACCATTTATACCCCAACCAATTATGATGTGGCCCAGGGCAGTGTGGTGCTAATGCTGGAGGCTTTACCTGAAAATCCATGCGAGGTTTCGGTAGCTGATGAAATGACGCTCTCGATTGATGCTACTGCATGCATCGACGTCGAAGCGGATGCTGGCGCCGATTTGACCATTTGCACAGGCCAAAGTATTGAAATTGAAAATGCAGTGATATACTTTGCTGAATCGGTTTTGTGGAGCACCAGTGGTGATGGTACTTTTGATGATGCCACGCTGCAACGCCCCGTCTATTTCCCGGGGACGACCGACAATGCTGTCGGAATGGTTACGCTTAGCGTGGATGCTTTTGCAACGCCACCATGTCAGGATGCTACTGATTGTCTGAAGCTGACCATTCTGCAAAATGCGGTTGCTTATGCCGGTGGTAACAATATCATCCCGGAGGGCATTCCTTATGAAATTACAGATGCGTGGGCCGAAAACGCCTCGAACATTCAGTGGTACACCACCAACGGAATGGGCTTTTTCCAAAATCCTACTTCTGTATATGCTACCTACATTCCTTCGCCCTTCGATTATTACCAGGACACCATTCATTTGATCATGGCCGTAGCGTCGATTAACCCCTGCACACTGCCAGATTCCGATGAAATGGCGCTTTCGTTCACAGCCACAGGGCAAGATGCACAGGTTGATGCAGGCGCAAACATCACCATCTGTGGAAACGATAGCATTGTTGCTTTGTCGGGTTCTGCAAATGGTTACAAATTGTTGCAATGGACTACCAGTGGCGATGGCCTTTTTAGTCATCCCAATGCTGCTGTGGGCAATTACACATTAGGCGCTGCCGACCAGGAAGCCGATGAGATTACACTGTATCTCCAGGCCATTGCTTTTGAGGAATACGCCTGGGCTATCGACAGCCTGACAATTACAAAGCTCGCTGCCCCGCTGGCAGAAGCTGGTCAGGATAAAACCGTTTGCGAGGGTGGCGTTATTGAAACCTCTATGGCTTACGCCGAAAATTACGCAAGCCTGCTTTGGACTACCAATGGCGATGGAACTTTCATGGATGCCTCTGCGCTCGTCACAATGTATTCGCCCGGCGCAGCCGATGCAGCAAATGGCCAGGCAGAACTTACACTTACAGCTTTTGCTCTGGCGCCATGTACAAATTCAGTCAGCAGCAGCTTTAAGCTTAGCATTGATCCATTGCCAAATTTCCTGATTAATCTTACCAATACCTATGTAATAATTGGCGAAAGCCTTACTTTGCTTGTCGAAGCAGAAGATGCTACTGGTTATCAATGGTATGGCCCTGATGGAATGATTGCCGGCGCCGAACTGCCGGAGCTGTTTATTGCTCAGGCTGCTGCCGAAGACGAAGGATATTACTATTGTGAAGCTTTCAACGATTGTGGCACCGCTACCAGCAACGTGATTTATCTGCAGGTATATGAGCAACATGCCATAGCAATTCCCAAAGGTTGGAGTGGATTGTCCTCATGGATCGTTCCGGCCAACCCAGGCATCGAAGCTGTTTTTGCGCCTTATCAGGATAACTTCGTCATAGCACGCAACTATAGCGGAATGTATTATCCGCTGGTAAATGTGAATACTTTAAATTTTTGGGACACACAAACCGGTTACACAGTGAACTTTAATGGTGCGGTGACCTTTATGTTAACGGGTGACGTCAATGTCAATCGGACGGTAGAAATGTCCGCCGGATGGAACTACCTTCCGGTAATCAGCAGTTGCCCGGTAAATGTTGATACTTTGTTTGCCGGTTTGGAAACGAAAATTCAAATAATTAAAGAGATTGCCGGGTCGGGCACCTACTGGCCTGCTGTTGGTGTAAATACCATTGGCAATTTGCAGCCGGGACGCGCCTACGAACTCAGAGCTATCCAACCGTTTAGCATCACCTTTGCCGAATGCAACGGTTTGAAATCTTCTGATGGAGCGGCGCATCTGCAACCGAAATATGACACACCCTGGAACGATGTCCATTATTCGTCGGCTTCGCATAGCATTGCCATCCACGACGATCTGGCGGCCACGCTTCGGCCGGGCGATATCCTGGGCGCCTTTACCGCTTCCGGCATTTGTGCCGGAGCACACCAAATGAGCGACTTTGGAAATGCCATCGTACTTTTTGGTGATGACGAACTTACTGCCGGCACAGATGGCTTTTCCGAAAATGAAAACATCCGGTTTGAAGTCGTCCGCCCGGCAACCGGTGAACAGTTCGCTTTGGAAGTCTCGTACGATGCGGCGTATGCCTGCCACAACGGACGTTTCGTTTCGGGTGGCGTGTCGGCTATCAGCAAAACTTCGGCAACGGCCATCACAACTCCTGATGATGCCAGGGCGGTTTCTGTTTATCCCAACCCGACCTCAGGAACAGTATTTATTTCAGGCGTTAAAAGTGATATGCAAATTGAGCTTCGCAACGCCAGCGGGCAATTGCTGCAAACCATCCCTTGTCGATTCAAAGGTGACGATAATCGCGTTGCGGTGGATGTATCATCTTATGCTTCCGGGGTTATTTACATGCGAATCTACAACGAGTCTGAGGTAATCCACCGCAAACTTATTGTGAACTAATTCATTTCTGATTCTGATAAAAAACCCGGGGGTACGCTCCGGGTTTTTTTATGCAGCCAGGGTTAGCGGGATGGCGGCTTTTGGTAGGTTTTGGTAGGTTTTGGTAGGTTTTGGTAGCTGCTTTTGGCAGTGGTTTTTAGTAGCTTCTGTAGCTTCTTCTGGCAAAAACCTTAAAGTTGTTAAGACTTTAAGGACGTTAGCTGACTGCGCTACCCCACCCCCACAAAACAAAAGACCCTCAATTAAAAGCAGCCGGCAAATCATAATGCATTCCCATATTTCAAAAAAATTTCGCCGCTTCGCGGCAATAGTACAATAACAAAATAGTCTTTTAACCCCTCAAACAACGGATACTAAACCCATAACCCTTAGTGCTGTCGTTACGGTAAACGAATGCGTAGTTATAGTACAGGATGCGGCGCCAGGCGTTCGTCGTCGAGGTCTCCGAAGAACTCCAGAAGTAACCGTAGTTGCCCAAACTGACGAAAGAGCCATTTGTATAGCGGTAGCCGCCCGGAAGACCTGAAAAGCCGGTGGCATTGTTTGCCGCCAGGTTATTGCCAACGGTACACGTTCCGATGTAAGTATTCCAAAGCGTAGAAGCCGCCCTGGCCTTGTCTATCTTTACAGCAACATCATCTATAAAACCGCCAAAAGGAAAGAACGCCGAAATAAAAACATGTTTCGGGTTTTTAGGCAAATCCCGCTTACACCACTTCTGCCACCACAAAAGTGCTTCCGCCAATAAAGATCAGATCGTCGGGATGGGCTTTTTGCCGGGCGGCCTGCCAGGCGGCAGCCACCGTTGGGTAGGCTGACCCCTGAAGTTGCCACTTAGCTGCCACACGCGCCAGCTCTTCGGCGGGCAGGGCACGCGGAATGTCTGCTTTACAGAAATAATAACGGGCATCTTTGGGCAGCAGCTTCATCATTTCGTCCAGATTTTTGTCATTTACCACCCCAATAATCATATGAAGCTCGCGATGGGGCGTTGCATTGATGTTGTCGATCACCATTTGCAAACCATGCGCATTGTGGCCGCTGTCGGCGATGGTGAGCGGGCGGGTAGAAAGCATTTGCCAACGGCCACGCATGCCGGTGTTAACCACCACATTTTCGATGCCCGCAGCAATGGTTTCTTTAGAAATTTTAAAACGCGTATTATCGAGCTGACGAATGGCTTCAAGCGCGGTGCGCAAATTTTTGTGCTGATAGCTTCCATGCAGCGGAAGGTGGGTGGTGAGGAATGGTTTATTTTTAAAAAGAATATTTGTCTGCTGCTGATTGTCAGAGGTAATCTGCCAGTTTTGGTCGGCATAAATGATGGGTGCGTGGCGCTCGCCGGCAATGGTTTCAAAAGTCGTTTTTATTTCCGGCTGCGTTTCACCAATCACCACCGGAACCCCCTGCTTGATGATGCCGGCTTTTTCTGCTGCAATTTTTGCCAGCGTGTCGCCCAAAAATTGGGTATGATCCAATCCAATGTTGGTGATCACTGATACCAATGGCGTGATCACGTTGGTCGAATCCAGCCGGCCGCCCATGCCCACCTCCACCACGGCGATGTCAACCTGTTCGTCAGCAAAGTGGTGAAAAGCCATTCCTACCGTCATTTCAAAAAACGAAAGCGCTATCTCTTCAAGCATGGGTCGGTATTGATCGATAAAGGCTACCACCTTTTCTTCGGGAATTTCCTGGCCGTTAATCCTGATGCGTTCCCTGAAATCCCTATAGTGGGGTGAAGTATAAAGGCCGGTCTTGAAACCGGCTTCCTGCAGCACGCTGGCCACAATATTGCTCACCGAGCCTTTGCCATTGGTGCCGGCCACATGCACGGCAGCAAAATGTCGTTCGGGGTTGCCCAGGTTGCGGCAAAGTGTAATGGTATTATCCAGATCGGCTTTGTAGGCTGCGCCGCCAATGCGCTGGTACATGGGCAGCCGGGCAAACATATATTCGAGGGTTTCGGCGTAAGTCATCATCATGTTTTAATTTTAATCGGTGCAAAAGTAGGGAAACAAAATTCCAAAATTCAATAAATCAAGCTCCGAACAAATCCCAACAATAAAATTTCAACACCCAAATTGGCGGGTATTTCGATAACTCATTTTTCGAGATCTTTCGATTTGTATTTGACGTTTCGAGGTCCTGGCGGACGCTCGAAAGTCTGAGGGCAGTAGGTAACTTTCTATCGTCTTTTTGACGTTTCGAGGTCCTGGCGGACGCTCGAAAGTCTTTAGAACGTTGAAGTTTCGAGGTCCTGGCGGACGCCCGAAAGTCTGAGGATAGTAGGTAACTTTCTGTCGTCTTTTTGACGTTTCGAGGTTCTGGCGGACGCCCGAAAGTCTGAGGGCAGGCCGGAACTTTCTATCGTCCGAAGGACATAGAAACGTTAAAAGAGAAAAGATGAGTTTCGAGGTCCTGGCGGACGCTCGAAAGTCTGAGGGTAGGCTGTAACTTTCTGACGTTTCGAGGTCCTTCGGACGCTCGAAAGTCGGTAGGTGGTAACTTTCGGACATTGACGTTTCGAATTCCTTCTGCTCGAATGGAGGGCAGGCCGCAATGTGACGTTTCGAGATCCTGGCGGACGCTCGAAAGTCGGAGGGCAGTAGGTAACTTTCTATCGTCCGAAGGACATAGAAACGTTAAAAGAGAAAAGAGTTTCGAGGTCCTGGCGGACGCTCGAAAGTCTTTAGAACGTTGAAGTTTCGAGGTCCTGGCGGACGCCCGAAAGTCTGAGGGCAGGCCGGAACTTTCTATCGTCCGAAGGACATAGAAAC
>JAAYIU010000349.1 GCA_012523265.1 Bacteroidales bacterium
CGATCCCTGGCGTGCGGCCAACTGTCCATCGAAACTCGCTGCTATCTCGCTGGTAATACGGACAAAGTATTTGATGGCTGACGGATCCTGCGCGATATCTTTTTGCGCGACAGGAACGCTATGGCCCAAATCCACAAATAAAACAACGGACGGCTGGCGATTGCTTGTGGTCATAGTTGCTGAGGTTTTAGGTATTTAAAAAATCTAAGATAATCTGTCGGGTCTCCCCGACGGCTGTTGAAAGGTTTTCATTTACCACGATTGCATCAAACTGCGGCGCAAACGACATTTCGTAATCTACTTTCCGCATGCGCTTACTGATGGTCGGTTCGTCATCGGTGGCGCGCAGTCGCAGGCGCTTTTCAAGCTCGGCCACCGATGGTACTTTGATAAAAATGGCAAGACATTTCGCGCCGTATTGTTGCTTAATATTGAGACCACCCAGCACATCCACATCAAAAATCACATGCCTGCCCTGGCTCCAGATGCGTTCTACCTCGCAGCGCAAAGTGCCATAATAACTTCCGGGATACACTTCTTCCCATTCGATAAAATCGGCGGCATCAATTTTTTGTCTGAACGTTTCCGGCGTTAAAAAATAATAGTCGCGACCATCGACCTCGCCCTGACGCGGCGCACGGCTGCATGCCGACACCGAAAACGCCAGGTTGAGATCAGCCGCCAAAACCTGTTTGACGATAGTGGTCTTGCCCGAGCCGGACGGCGCTGAAATGACAATCATTTTACCCATCTCAATTACAAAATATTAAAAAGCTGTTCTTTTATTTTCTCCAACTCATCTTTCATCTGCACCACCAGACGCTGCATCTCATAGTCAGAGGCTTTGGAGCCGATGGTATTGATCTCGCGTCCCACCTCCTGGCTGATAAAATTGAGTTTCTTGCCGCCGGAGGTGTTGTTTTCTTTCACCGTTTGCATAAAATAATTGCAATGCTGCTTCAGGCGCACCTTCTCTTCGGTGATGTCTATTTTCTCGAGATAATAGATGATCTCCTGCTCAAAGCGGTTTTGATCGATGTTTTGTGTTTCGAAATACTTCTCGAGGTCTTTGCGCAGTTTTTCGCGAATGCGCTCAATGCGGGCTATTTCAAAGGGTTCGATCTTTTGCAGGTAATCCTGAATAAGCCCGATGCGCAGCTCGAAGTCGGCCTGTAGCAGGCGTCCCTCGTTTTGGCGCGATTGGTCGCAGTGTTCGGCGGCCTCATCCACAGCCGCGCGCACCACGTGCCAGGTGTCGTCGGCAAGAACCTCAGGCGCCGGCTGAACCACTTCGGGCAGCCGAAGAATAACGTCGACGAAGTTTTGTTTTTCGTCGAGGTTGAGTTCGCGCTGCAACTGCCTGATCTCCTCAAAATATCTGTGCGCAAGGGCTTTGTTTATGGTGAAATTTTCGGCAGTCTGCGAAGCATCTACCTGAATGGTCAGCTCCACCTTTCCACGCTCAAGACGCTGCAAAAGAAATGTGCGCAGCTCCAGCTCTTTTTCTTTAAACAAAGAGGGCATGCGCATTTGCAAATCAAATTGCTTGCTGTTGATTGTTTTTATCTCGATGGTGTATTTGCGTTCGCCATCACCGCTTTCGGCCCG
>JAAYIU010000380.1 GCA_012523265.1 Bacteroidales bacterium
ATTCTCGTTTATACGTTTATTAAGTATCCTGTCTACGGAAGTTACATTGAGTTTCAAGGCATTGGCAATACTACTCCTTGTTACGGGTCTGCTATTGCCATAAGCGACATGGTATGAACGTAACCACGTTCTTTCCATCATGTAATTAAAGACAAGCATTTCTTGTGAGGTTAGCATTTTCGTAACATCAACTAAAGAACCGTTATAAAAAGAAGTGAACACCCTACCGTTATTAACCTCTTTAAAAGATAATGTTTCGTTTAAAAATTCTAATGTCTTTTTGCGCTCAATTCTTATCCTGTCGCCAGGATATGCCTCTTGCGTAATTACTCCATCCTCAACAACATATCTCCCCATATATCAGCCTTTCACCCCTAAAATACACTCAATTTTGATTGTTTTTTTCGTCAAATACACTCAATTTTGATTGTTTTTTTTAAGCATATCACGTTACTCCCCGTAAGCTTGCAATGCTAAACTGGGGTATCTTTATCTTCATTCAGCCTTGAAGTAGCACAAAATTACAGAAAATTTTTACGGGTACTTGATTAAAAAAGGGTGGGGGTATAAACCGTTCCCTTGCCGGGATTTATAAGAGACAAGAGGGTAGCGAAAATTGTGAGGGTAAAACTGGTGTCGCGATTGCATATAGGTAGGGGTGGAGCAGAGGCCGGGGGTCAACCCGTTCCCTGCCCTGCTGCCCTGCCCTGGCTGCCGCCGGCTACTAATCGCAATTGGACGAAAATACAGTTTCGCTGAATTAGGAACTTAATAATCCTGCAAAGCCGCTAAAATAGCGGGTTAC
The DNA here is from genome assembly GCA_012523265.1 of Bacteroidales bacterium. Classification (GTDB taxonomy): domain Bacteria; phylum Bacteroidota; class Bacteroidia; order Bacteroidales; family 4484-276; genus SABY01. Next base: position 806 of record JAAYIU010000380.1, read on the forward strand.
GGGGAATCGGTTTTGTATTGCGAAATTAGTTTTTTGAGTTTTGTCTCTAATTCGGCTGCCGATATAGTGGTTTTTTGCTCAATATTGGCATTAATCTCGCATTTATCCGCCCAACCGAACTTATTTTTGAGATAAAAAATCATAAATGCAGGGTTCCGGGCCTGGCTTCCAGCTTGGATGCTGACTTCCTCCAGGGTTTGTTCGATCTTTTTTGTTGTGTCAGAGAAGTCCACATAATCGCTTCTATATGTATAAAATGTCTCCCTCGTAATTCCGCAGAAGCAGCAGAAGCCTGCAATATTCGGAAGCTTTCCTTCCGTCTTGCAATCCTCTATATACCTACTGAAATCCCGCTCCATATCTTCCGGCCTGCTCCAATGTTTTGGTTGTCCTGCTGGCATGGTATCATCTCCAATCTTAAAATATTTTTCCCTACTCCGATCATACCGCAGCCCCTGATATATCCATGCAATACTGTGTCAAGCAAAACCGCTTTACATAGGACTAAAGTCCTATTTTTAAAAATATGTGTTGACAACGACAATACAACGTGCTAACATTGAGATACCATAACAAAGGGAGGTTGCCAACATGACAAGTTATGAAAGTTTTAAGAAATACGAAGTTAAAGCCGACAGCCTGGAAGATTTTTTAAAGCGGTATACCAAGTATGACCGCCACGAAGGACGGGGCAAGGAATATGTTGAGTGTCGCATCAAGTCACATCGAGAGGATATGGATAAATACGGGTTTACGTTTATAACTCACCATGACAGCGTAACCGGGCGAACGGTCTCATACTACGATATTTTTAAGGAGGTTTAAAGATGGCAAAAGACAGTTATATACACATCAGGGTATCATCAGATTTGAAGCAAGCGGCGAAACAACACGCCGCCGACACCGGCCGGACGCTGGCCGGATTGATTGAATGGCTATTGCGCCAGGAATTAAAAAAGAATGTTGCCGCAGCCGGTCGGCTAATACCGGCAGAAAGGAGATTTAAAATAATGAACAGTAAAATTGAAATGGTAAAAGAGTATATTCAGGACGAGATCCAAGAACGCGGATTCGAGAACAATCAGATTGAAATTGACTTCGCAGGTATATGCGAAGAAAGTGAAACCATCCAAGCAGCAAAAGAACTCGACTATCTCGCAACGCCAGGCGAAGGACAAGGCGTTTGGTGGATATATGTAGAGCAATAGCAGAGTGACGGGGCATTCGTTGCCCCGGTAATGCACGGCCCGGTCACAAGTCCGGGCGGAATGGAGGGAAGAAAGATGTATAACGAGAAAGAAATGCTTGAAAAAGTCGGGGTTCAGACGCTTGAGCAACTCTATCAGATCGGACACTGGAACGGCGAATGCTGGACGGTTGACGGAATGACAATCACGCCGCAGCACAGGCAGCGTGGAGAAGATGACTTTGAACTGATAGGGTACACGATTGATTAATAGCAGAGTGACGGGCGCAAGCCCGGTAATGCGGCAGCGGTTGTCACAAGCCCCACCGCAAAATAAATTGATGGAGGGAAAGGGAATGAAAAAAGGCGATTACATCAGAACACCAAGATTCTGCACCGTGAAGGTCGAGAAGGTATTTGATAGCGCAAAGGAGGCAATGTTGGAAGGTTACACAGAGCCAACACATTACGAAGGTGAATACGAAATCTTAGGCAAGCACACAGGCATAAACAGAATGACATTCGCAGCCGCACAAAAATAATCCCCTTCTGCGTCGCAAGCATCCGGGGATTATAGGCACAGAGGCCGTGTAAATATTATACACTGCACGGCCTCCAGAATCAAGATTGGAGGATAAAAAAATGATTAACGAAACATTAGCACGTAGGGCAAAAGAAAACATGAGTTTTAGCGATTACAAAGCAGGCAGCGCAACCGCAGAATTTAACGCCGAAATAGCAAGGGTAAAGGCTTTAATTGAAACCGCCAAAGTGAGGGTATCGCCAGAAGCACAAGAGCGCTTAGACAACCTTTTAAGCTCTTACACAAGAAATTATGCCAACTGGATAAACAAAAGCAACAGCAACAACGCAGGTCATGTTAGCGTTATGATTGCCGGCCCTGCTAACTACAATATGAGAGCGCACGAAAAATATTTGAACCGGGAGCGCAAAATCTGGGAAGAATACGAACAATTCAAGAATATTGAATGGAAAATTCAATCTATTGTTTCCGGTGATAAGGTAATCAGATCAGACGATAAAAACGCAGTCGAGAAAATTAAAGCTAAAATCGAATCATTGAATGGTGCCCCTGATCCTTTTGGTTACAAATCCGCGGAAATTCGGCGCCTGAAAGGCCGATTATTAGAACTTGCGCCGGAAGAATTCGTAGAAGAGCAAGCGAATACTTACGTCAACGGCGTTAAATCTTATGATGAGATTCTCGC
>JAAYIU010000216.1 GCA_012523265.1 Bacteroidales bacterium
ATATTATTATTCCAGTAAAGTTTAGTGCCAAGCAGCGCATGGTCGAAATCCAACAGGAAATCATCCGGATTATCGAGATAAATATTATTCACTTTCAGGAAATCATGACCAATATTTTTCACATCCACTTCCAGTGGCACTTCCGATGGGTACCGCACCCAATATTCCCCAAAATCCCAACTGTCGGGCGATACCGCCAATATTGGAGGAGGAATAATTTCGATGCTGATGTCGTCGAGATAAAGTCCGGTATTGATTTTAATATTTTCGAGTTTGAAAGCGATGTATTTATCGTTGCCCTGGTAATTTTCGAAGGAGAACATCTTTTGTTCCCAGGTAAAGTGATTTGAAGTATAGTAAGTTCCCAGCTCTGTAAATTGACCCGCTGGTGAAGAGATCGTTCCAACTTTCAGCGCATTTTCCGAGCCCGCACGCAACCAAAACACCACCCTGAATTCGCTGACGCTTCTGCTGTCGTCAATTTTGGGGGATATTAAAATCAGTGTAGGATTGAGATCGTTCCCTGCATAAATTTCGATATTGTTTGGTTTCGAAACCGGCTCTATGGTTGAGCGTACTGTTTTAACCCTCGACTGTGTTGAGGTGCTTTGTTGAACTTTGCTCCACCCTGTGGGCAAAGCAGGTGCAGTCACCAAATCGAAATTTTCAAAATAGTTGTCTTTAATAGTCGAAACAGCTACAGTGATAAAGGGTGCGCTTTGGGCAAGTGCAGGATCACCCAGCGAGTTAACTTTTAGAGCGGCGATATGCTGCTCACCCATATTCACATCATAGGGCACATGCATGGTTACCATTACGGTATTTTTTTGTCCTGCATCAATGGTAATATTTTGTTGCGAAAGTTCAAACTGCCACGCAGCATCCAGCACTTCAAGCGAATAGGTGTCGTTTTGGCTGCCTCTGTTTACAAATTCAAATTCAAATGTTGCCGATTCGCCTTCATAGGCATATTTATTACCAGTAAGATTTTCGACAGAAACCGCGTAAGGCGCCGGCTCAAAGATGGTAAAAGCATCCACCAGCCACCAGAACTCCGTGCTGGCCATATCGTCGTATAACAATCCTACGTAAACCGTTTGTTGTCCGGCAGCATATTCTGTAACATAGTATTCAAAATAGGGAAAGTCCATGCTGCCAATGTTCTCACCCTGGAAATGTTCGATGGTGGTCCAGGTTTCGCCATCGGTGCTCAGCACTATTTCGGCAAAACCCGTGCTCAGAATATCGTCGTAATAATGATTGATACCAATGGTTACCGCCTCAAGATCGCTGCAGTCAAAAGCCGGCGAAACCAGCAACGCATGTGTTCGGTCGCCCCAGCTGCTTTGAATTTGTGCCTGGCCGGTAATAAATCTCCAGTTACCTTCGGGGTCGCCAAGGGTGATATTATTCCAACCTTCGGGAAGGGTGTCTTCAGCAAAATCCTGCGTGTAAGGAAACTCATCAATGGTGATGGCTTGCCGCAAAGTGACCAACTCTGAAATGTTTTGGTCGATCAGTGTTACAAAACCATAATTATCCAGGTAGCCGGCGGCTTTCACCATGTACTGGTAAGTGCCGGCAACAAGATCATTAAAAAAATAATTTCCTGCCGGATTTACCACTCCGTCCAGCGTTATGATAGCGTCGTTAATTGCAACTCCTGTGGCGTTTATCACCTCAAAGGAGACCGAATAATCAGGTTCAAATACGGTAAGGCTCTCTACCTCCCAAGAAGCTTCGTAATTGGCATCGGTATTTGGGAAGTCAGCTTTTAAAGCAATGAAAACATTTTTGCCTGATGCCAAATTAGTAATGTCAAATTCGATGTATTCAAAATTACCTGTTCCGATGGTTGTGGAATATTGGGCGATGGTATGCCAGGTTAGCCCATCTTCGCTGATGGTTATCGAAATTGTTCCTCCGGGAAGTTCCGTCAGAAACCGTTGGTTGATGCCAAGCATTACCTGACCGATATCGGAAGCGTCGAGCATCGGGGTAATAAGGCTGGCGCCAACAGCCGGGCGATTTGTGTTATGAATAAATGCGTGCGGGAGAGGTGTAAGCGAAAACCCCCATCCAAATGTTCCTGTCTCAATGGTGTTTCTCCAGCCTTCCGGCAACGTGCCACCTGTGAACTCTTCGACAAACGGAAATTCGTCAACAATAACCAGCATGGGCAAAGCAACCGTAACGGTAACATTTTGATCGACAACCGTAACCTGTCCGTAAGTGGTAATATAACCGTCAAGTTCTACAGAGTAATCAAAAGTGCCTGTGGGCACCGCATTAAACTGGTAATTGCCGGAGGCATTTGTTACGCCATCCAAAGTTATCACCGCATTTTCAAGCGCATTTTGATTTTCGTCAACCACGTCGAAGGTTACGGCGAAAAAAAGCTTGGTGGTGGTAAAATTCCATATGGGTCCCTCTTTAGAATTCCCGTGGTCATCGTGGGCAACAATCTTCCAGAAATATTGCGTAAAATAATCCAGAGTGCCCGGATCAAAAATATTTTCAGAGATTCCGGAAGCTACCAGCGGAGGGTTGGCCTGCGAGCCGAAATAGAGATCATACGTCAGCGGATCACCATCCGGATCGGTGCACGTCCATTGGAGAGAGGATTCGATTGACTGGCCGGTTGACCCGTTTTGCGGAATTGGGTTGGAGGGTGTTGCAGGCGGTTCGTTAGGTGCCTGGTTACTCTGAATGCATCGCACACTAATTCCTAATGTTTTTCCATAATCATTGCGCATGTTGTCGGTTGATGCGTAATGCATCCCCCGCATGATGGCATTAGATTCCGTAAGCTGTGTAGAGGTCCAAAACATAGCCATTTTGTTCAGGTTGGTAAAGGATGATCCTGCCGCGTAACCGCCGCCAAGGGCAGTAAAGCCACTGCTGTTGGTGGCTCCGGCATTCGGGCTTTGCCAATGGCTGGTGCCAATTTCTTTTAAATTACCACCCACATCCGAGCCGCGCCAGCTCCAGTTATCCCATTCAGGATCATCCACCGGAAACTCACTGTCAGTATTGCCTTCCAGCGTTTTCCATTCGTTATCCGTCGGCAGACGCCACCCATCCATACAAATGCCTTTAGCTCCCTGTGTAGTCGTGTATTGCATCATTTCGTCCCATTGGTACAATCCGCCATATACATCGCAGTTTGCAGGGTTGTTATCGTAACAATACTTCTCGATGACATCGTTATTACTCATCTGCGTGGCAGCATCTATTCTGATTCCGACGTTAAGGTTTTCGCCCATCCAGCATTGTCCGCCAATGAGCACAGTACTGTAAGTCTCACCGTTGCGGGGGTCGGTGACTACATCGCCACATTTAAAAATGCCACCCTGGCTCTTGGTAGTAAAACTCCATACCGGCCCATCGGTGGCGTTTCCCTGCGTGTCGTGGGCTACCACTTTCCAGTAATAAGTAGTTACGTATGCCAGCGTGCCGGGGTTGTAGGTAACGCCGGTTATTCCGCTTTGGAGCAGCGGCGGATTGGCAGAGGTGCCAAAATATACATCGAAGGTCAAAGGATCACCCTCCGGGTC
>JAAYIU010000163.1 GCA_012523265.1 Bacteroidales bacterium
CTTTAACCTTGATGTTTGATCCTTCTAAATGCATACATGTCCTTCCGGTGAAAACATAGTCTGCCTTAGCCTGAAGGTTCGTGGTGCTGGTTGGCATACCCATCCGGTCGACTTTTACGGGATCGCCCGCCAGAAAGCGCACGGAGTTCTTAAGATCCGGCAACAAATCAAAAAAATCAATTACATTAAGCAATTGACCAACCGCACTAATTGCTTTGTAGTCACCCGAATATGTGACCGGCCCTGTAAAAACGGGGCCGTCTTGTCCTTCACCGTGGTACCCGTCTATAATTAAGTCCCCATTTATATGCAAGGGGCCGTTTATTACATCCCCGCGCATAAATCTTCTGGTATACCAGATCAAATCATTGCCTATGTTAGATGTCATTATGTTTTGTACAAACTGTTTCTTGTGAAGTTTTACTTCAACTGTTCTTTTTATATCGCTGTTTTTATGCCAGCCGGTTGAGGAAACACGGACATAGGGATTCTCTACATCTGGTGCCGTGACAGCTATTTGGTAAAAACCATCTTCATATGCAGTTTCACCAGTAGGTGGTGCAAAATTGGTGTAGGGGCTTTTATTCAATTCAGCCATATAACAATTTATCCCTGCTTCGGCATAATGAAGGGCTTGTTCCCTTTGCTGGTGTCGCGAAACCATAAGAGTTTGGTTTTCAGCAACACTCATAGCCGCAAAACCCAGTATCGTTACAATCAAAATAATGGCTAATACCATGGGCAGAACAGCACCGTGTTGATTATTAATTTTATTCATGCAACAAATCCCTCCAAATGTAATAATCATCTATGGATTGTTATTTGGCTGTTTTATTTTAAGGGTGGATTGCGGTCCATCCGGTGAACGCACCTTTATGGTAGCTGTTCTCTCATAGTTGATTGGAATTAAACCAAACCACGGATTAATAGGGTTTCTTGAAACTTTAATCTGCACACTCTGTCCGGAACGAGTTGTAAATCTATCAAACATTAGGTCCAGTTTTGTATCGATATCATCTATCTCGAACGTACCGTCATCATAAACCAGACTATAACCAGTAAAAGTAACTAAAGCTTCGCTTAAGACTATTTCTCCTATAATCGGTAAGTGAAAAGATACTTTAAAAGCCGAGCCAACGTCTTGTGACCAGATCAAGTTTTTATTGGTTGCATTGGCTGGGACTACCGTTGCTATAAAAGATTGTGTCGTCGCATTCCTGTTTTGTAAGTTCAAGGGCGAAGCAGGTGTTAAAGTAATACTTTCGACTGGCACATAAGTATTGCTGGCAGCAGATTCTACGATGGAAGTTGTCGATTTACCAGTTCTGCTGAGCAGGGCAGTTTGCATACTGATACTGGTTGGTATTTTCGGGTGTTGCACTATGACGTTTACATCTATGAGACGCCGGACACTGACATCATCATTGCGTGTGTCATTAAAAATCTGTTTATCTCCGGGTAGGATATAGGATACAAGAGTTTGCCAGTTATCAACATTCAGCCCGACCACCTTGCTAGCATCATCGGTAGTAGCAAACCCCCTTTGTATATCTGTGCCATTAAGGCGATAGGAAGTTTTGGTGAATACAGAGGAATTACCGGCAGAAGATGCTTCCCGAGATGAATAAACATCTATTGCTTTGCCTTCATTCAATACTGTTACAGCCTTGGTAGAACTATTGGGAGCAGAAGCTGAGCGAATATCTTTTTCCAGCTGGAGAAAAAATAAATCGATTTCTTGCAGAACAGCAGTGCGAGTATCGGCCAGGGCATAACTTTTTTGAGTGTAATGGAAGAATTGGAATGCTCCCGCCATGGCTACGCCCAGAAGTGCTAAAACTATCAGCAATTCCACTAAAGTAAAACCTTTTTGATTTTTAAACCCAAATTTTTTGCCCTGCATATTAATTGACCTCCTCCGGCAGATTGAATCTGTTGCGTAAACTATCATTGACCAATTTAGTATTAGTTTCACTAAGAGCCGTATCGTATATCATAACGGCTGCTACTGAACCTGAATAACTGGCATTTACTAAGACCCCCCAGTCCACCATAGCACCGGGGCCTCCAATTCTACTCGGTGTATAGATACTTCCCGGTCTGATGGATTGATTGCCTGTTGCCTTTAAAAGACTATTTATGTAAATAGAAGGGCGTTTCTCCTCATATTTTACAGCTATGACACGCCAGGGTGTCATATTGCCTGTGAATAAAGCAGTAGCAGGTAAAAAACCATCTGCGTGTTCATAGTTTGAGATACCATTTGTTCCAAGTGATAAGCCTTGCCCGGCATGGGACTTGCCATCCCCGCCCTGACCACCTCCCCATTCAGGCCATAATAAGTAGTATTGGCCTGAAGTACCAGTGATTCCTGTATTCGAGGGTTCGCCTGGCTGGACAATGGTTTGATTGGCATCTGGTTTTGCCATAATGAATATGGTGAAATTGTCAGCACACACGCTCGCAGAAGCGATATCCAGTATTTGATGATTGTTACGGTTGAATGTTATCCAGGTCAGGTTGTCAGTTGTATCACCGTTGATAACAGGTTGCTGTGCAATATCTGCGGGTGCTGTGGCATGATTATTCTTGCCGCTTTGGTCCAGCCATCTTGTGACCCGCATTGTCGTTTGATCAAATTCTACATAGCCAGCACCTAAAGAAAAGTCATGGATCATTTTAGGGTCGAGAATCAAATGGGTTTTAAGCAATGAGTTCGCTATGGTGAAATATTCAAGTTTAAGGTAAGCAGTTTCATTAGCAGTAAGATTGCCGTTCCATGTCGAACCATTAAGTTTTGGTTTAAGAATCCCGTCTTCTGCCATATCATATACCTTATAAGCTCTGAGAGTTGTGCTGTCCAAGACATCTTGCAGTTTTATCGAATAGGTGCCGCCCGGCCATAAATTGCCCAGCAAGGAATCAGGAAGGAAATCGTTACCGGAATCGTTAACAAAATTATCTTCATCGAATTCCACCTGCGGAAAGAGCTTGGTGTGGGTGCCATTAGACCAGCTCAATTCCAAAATTCCATTTCCTTTTATAGAGTTGTTGCTGTTATCTTTCAGTTGAAGTTTCATCTTGGCTGGATAATCAATGAAGAAATTTACTTCGGTAGTTTCTTTATCGAAGACTTCGATGTCTTCCTGGATCAGCCAGCCACTGACTATTATCTGTTCGGGGGAGTAAGATTTATCTCCCACATAAGAGGAGACCCTGTAATTGCCAGATTCGATCAATCCGAAGAGGTTTTCACCATCATCGGTGTCTGCATCCAGAGTTGCCTGGCCAATTGCATCGGGTTCTACTTTTACATGAATTGGTTCCGTCGTAAAAGGTTCCCCAAATTGATTTAAAATTTTAACCTTGATATAACCTGCCTCCGGAAGATTTAAATCTCCTTCTTCTGCTGCCGCAGTAAAAAACTTTGAAACAACCTTGGTGCTGTTGAAGGCACCAGGATACTCGACTGAAACTGATATTTTTTTATAATACATGGAATTGTCCCATTTGATATCAGTTTTGATTGTAAATTCTTTCCCGTTAACTGTCTTTTTTAATTCAGGATCAACGCTGCCGGGCGGGTTGCCATTCTTTAAACCCAGTTGCGGAATATCGGAGCTGGTAGCTATTAAACCGTCTTCGGGGTTTCTGACGATAAAAGGTAAGCTGCGTAAATCTTCGATGGTTTGATTGGCCAGGGCTGTGGCAGTATCTTTAGCGGTATTGTTGCTGACAGCCTGGGCGACGAATGTAAATAAAGGCACAAATGCGACTACTAAAATAAGAAGTATCACCAATGAAACCAGAATCTCTACCAGTGTAAAGCCCTTTTCGTTTTTTCCGGAAAAAGAATTGATTTGTTTTGGCATCAGTTTATCCCCTCCGTTTAAGGTTTAGGTTTATTAAAAAAAGCTCATATAAATCAAATAGAAGCCAGAACCAATGAGTGTTGGCAAAGCTTGCAAAAGAAAAGAAGATATGTTGC
>JAAYIU010000285.1 GCA_012523265.1 Bacteroidales bacterium
AAACACCATTTTTTAAAAGATTTTTTGCAACTTCAATCTTGCCTTTAATTATACCTTTCATCTCGCCTTCCTCAAGAGCGGTATCAATTGAGTTCTTCATATCCCGATAGGCATTCAAACTTGCCTGGTAGGCGGTGAATTCCTCCGGGTCTAATTTTGCCACCTCGGCGGTATCGAATAGTTTCATAGAAATCCCTTCTTTTAATTCTACCGGAATCCGATCCAGTTTATTTAAATTTTTTAATACAAATAGCCATTTATCATATTTGGTTTTCAGCTCTTGTTCCTTCTTGTTAAACTTCGGCATTTCAAAATACACAAAGGTGAGCTTGTCGTAAAAGACCTTGTGTGTTTCGAGGTCTGTGAGTTTTACATCGTGCCTGAACTTCTCGGCCTGCGCCTGGTCCTGGGCAAACACAAAATCGAGTATGGCTATGAGATACACATTGCGCAATTCAAAATTCCAATCCTGCCCTTTGACGGCCTGCTCCTGAATGGGGAAGGTGGAATAATAAACCGTGCGGTCTTTAAAGAATTTCTGTTTCGCTTTTTGTAGCTCAACGATGAACTTTTCGCCCTTTTCGTTGGTGCAGTACAAGTCGAAAATGGCTCTTCGGCTATCGTAGTCCTGGGGGAGTTTTTCGGCGGGCAGGTATGATAAATCAACAATTTCGCCTTCCACATCGCGCAAAACCTGGTTCAGAAAATCAAGCAACAGATCCTTGTTTGGTTCTTCACCAAACAGCCTTTTAAAACCGTAATCGGTAAAAGGATTGATGTATTTTGCTTTGAAGTCGGTCATCGCAGTTAATTTCCCTCAAAAAATAATTTGCCACAAATTTACAATTTCCTTTTGATTTGCCGCTGTGGTTTTTTAAAATTAGACCTTTTACCGCAGAGCGATCAGAGGTTTCGCAGAGAACACCGAGAAAAACTCCGATGCCTCTGAGGCTTCTCTGTTATCTCTGTGGTTTTTTCCCATCATAATTTTTACCGCAGCGCAAGCAGAGGCTTCGCAAAGAACACAGAGAAAAACTCTGCTCCCTCTGTGTCTTCTCCGCTGCCTCTGTGGCTTATCGTAATTGGGTATTTTACACTTTCCAAATTAAACCCCTTCAAGCACCGTTTCAAGTTCGGTTAGCGAAAACTGAAATTGTTTTGAGATTTCGGTTTCAATTAACGATGAACGATTAACAATGAACAACGAACAATGAACACTGAATTATTTATTCGTTAAGTTTAAAAAGTTTTATCAGGTTATTGTTAATCTGTTTCATAACCTTACTATCTGTTTTTCCCAATAATCCAATGGCAAGTAGCTTATCAATGGTTGCAATTTTTGAAAGCCTGATGAGCGATTCTTTTTTAAGCCCGTTTCTGACAGAAGGTTTTAAAACGATGTCGGTTTCGTCCTTCCACTTTAGCTGTGTGGAGATAAAAGCTAAAGTTAAGTCCATTTCGCCATCTACAAGCACCAGGGCTGATCGGTTGGTTTTACCTGATAAATCGGTAAAAGGAACGGAATAAGAACAATGTCTCCTTTCTGCATCAGTATTTTTCTTTTAAATCTTCGACAGAATAGAGGTTTTCTTCATTCTTTAAAAAATCGTAGGTTTTTGATTGGCTCACCAGTTTTTCGATTCCCTTTTGCAAAACTTCTTCCTCATATTTTTTAAGAATGAAGTCGGCAAAATCAGCTACTTCGCGTACTTTATCATGGGGAAGCCGGGCTAAATTATTTAGGGTCTTGTGTATTAATGATTCCTTAAGCATGAGTAGTACGGTTTTGTTTGTTTTTGCAGAGCGCAAAGCGCAAGTTGCATTAAATTTATTTTGCTGTGTGTTTTGTTTTGGCTTCAAAAATACAAATTCCTTTTGAATAGCCGCAGGCTTTAGCTTGAGAAAATATAATTGCATGAATTTTCACAGGCTAAGCCTGTAAAAATAAAGTGGACGAGGTGCAACACCACCGCAGCCACCGGACTTCGACAGACCCAGTCACCGCAGACGTAATGTTGTTTCTATTCAAACTCCTTCAAGAACTGTTTCAAGTTCGATGAGCGAAAACTGAAATTGTTTTGAGATTTCGGTTTCAATTAACGATGAACGATTAACAATGAACAACGAACAATGAACGATGAACAATGAACACTGAACAGTTAATCATTACCCCCTACCTGGCCTGGATGCTGATCTGCTGTATGGTGCCATCGGTTTTGTAGTCGATGCTGGCGCCGCTGCCAGTGTATCCAAAGATTTTGAAATAATACAATTCGCCGGGATTGAGTCCGCCAAAGATGGCTTTCTCCACTCCGTAACTGATATTTAAGTTGGAAAAGTCGTCGCTCACGGAGGTGCCGTCAGCAGGCATTTCAATATTCTCAAAACCGGTGTTGCTCATGCGTATCAGATATCCGTCGGGCTTGGTATCTCCGGTGGCATCCGTCCAGTGCAGGGTGATGCAGTGTGCTGAGAAATCGGTGGCGTGGTGTGTGGGTTCGGGGGCAAAGGTTGCGCCTACATTCCAGACGAGGTAAACCCATTCAGGGTGATCAACAAATGGGTTGCGGTTTTCCTGAATGGCAAACACCGCATTGTTGCGGTCGGTTTCTTTTTGTGAAACGGGATCGTTTTCGTGCCACTCGCCGAGCATTTCCAAAAACCAGGTTTCGTACACCGGAAAGCTATTGTTCATTAGTACGGCGTTGGCTTCTGCGGAGTTGCTGTACCATCCGGCAATCACATTTTCGTAGCGGGTGGCCATGTAAAAATAGATGCGGGCAAAGTCGCCTTTGTATTCGTCGATGGGTTCGAACACAGTTCCGGAATATCCCGAAATACTGCACGAGCCAACTTTGCTGCCGTTGGATGAAGTGAAGGTTGGGCTGGATGTTTCACCAAAAGGAAAACTACCTCTTTTATTATTTACCCAACCATCAGTAGGCACCAGATGAAACAGGTCAGTGTTCATTGGTGAAGCTTCATTGAACCAGCTTTTGGGAAACGAGTGCTCGCGGTTATAGCAATCGCATTCTTTATTGTAGCTCCCACATTCATGGGTGCCAAAGGTAAAGCTGCAGTTGGAGTACATATCCCACACTTTGCCGTCGGCGCGTTTGTCGGTGGATTGATAATCGGTCCATAATTGACTGTAACCTCGTACCGTGTGTCCTTTGATGATGTTATAAAGCGCGGTTTTTAGCCCGGCGCCGGTTTTGCCGGCAGCAGCATCGTAATAGCCCTCAGGAGGCTGGGCATACAGGAATGGCTGTACAGAAAATATTGCCAGCAGGAGGAGTAAGTGTAGTGCCGTTTTTTTCATGTTATGATTTGTCTTTGGAAGTCGTTTTAATGTTTTATCTTATCTTTTTTTTTAATTATTAAAACTCTGGATTTTTACCTTGCCACAGCATCCACGTGCATTACACCTGAGCCGGTTTTATAGCGGATGTTGCTGCCCGAGCCGGTGTAGCCAAAGATTTTGAAATAATACCTCTGCCCGGCAGTAAGGCCACCAAAGATGCATTTTCCTATGCCATAGGCTACATTTTTGTCGAAGAAGTCGTTGGGGAAAGCAACACCGTTTTGCGGCACAGTGATGTCGTCGAAACCGGTGGGGCTCATGCGCACCAGATAGCCCGCAGGCAGTAAGTCGCCGGTAGCATCTTTCCACTGCAAAGTGATGGTTTGCGACGAAAACCCGGTAGAATAGCTGGCAGGCTCGGGCAACAGACCGTCGCCCCAGATGAGTCCGGCAAATTCCGGGTGATCGACAAATGGGTTGCGGTTGTATTGATAGAGGCTGTAGATAATTTCGTTGCGTTCGGTTTCGGCTGCATCCACCGGATCGGCAATATGCCATTCCATCATTGCGGTAAGCACTCCCAAATATCCTACGCCATTAGATGAACTTCCGGTGACGTGATCCATAATTTCGAGGTCAGGCTCACCGGTGTGGTCGCCTTCGTAGCGCGTGCTCATATAAAACATAGCGCGGGCAATGTCGCCTTTCACGGCGTCGCGTGGCTCCCACGAGTCGGCGTCGCTGTAGCAGCCGATGGCTTCCGGGTGCGGCGTCCCGCCATTGTCGAAGTCTTTGTTGCCGCGGCTTGAATTTACAGTTACATCTGCCGGACGCAAGGCATGCAGATCGGTGCCGGCGCCTTTGGAGGTG
>JAAYIU010000235.1 GCA_012523265.1 Bacteroidales bacterium
AGAATGATTAAAGGTGAGACCACTGCTACCTCGTTTTAAAAAATCAAGCATCCACTACTTTTTGTTTTTTTAGTTTTGGATGTAGAGATTTCTTTTTCTCCAAATATTCTATCAATTGTTCGTACGATAAATCCTTAATATCATTACTAATGTCATCACGAATTTTTCGTAATTCATCAACTGTCTTTTTTTCTGTTTCATTACGCCTGATTGCGAAAGCTGGAAAAGTTGTCAGCGGATATTGGCATGAGCAACCACTATTTGATCACCTACAATTATGCAAATTTGGATCGCGCCATTCCTGCTTTAACGGTTTGAAATTTGCTTAATTTTCTAAATCTGATTTGTTTGGAATTTTCTTTATGGATTTTTAAAAAACAAAACTTTGATTTTAAAAAACCCCAAAAACGCCGTTGGGCGTAATGTCGAGGTAGCGGTACCAGGTTTCGCCCATCAGGATGTTTACCAGCCAGCCAATAACGAGCATCGAAAATCCAAACTTAAAGGTATCGGTAAGGCTATACTGATCGGTTTCGTAAAGCAAAGCAGCGGGTTTGCTGTTGAAGGGCAGCATATATACATGTTCGATGAGAAAGGCTACCGGCAACGCCAGGCTGATAACGCTAAAACCAAAACGGTTGGCCACACCAATGGCGATGGGGATAAAAATCATGGTGCGCATGGTTTTGGATTGGAAAAAAAGCGCGCTGAAAGCCATAGCAAAAGTTAGCGAGAGGTACAGCACCCAAAACGGTGTGTTTTCGCCAAAGCCAAGTCCGTTAAAAATTGCGTTGACGGAAATAGAAGGCAAATCGGTAACTTTAAATCCTGCTCCCAGCGTGTAGGCACCTGCCGAGAAAAGCATCAGATGCCACGGAATATCCACGTCGTTCCATTTTAAAATTCCGATGCGCGGCAGCAAAGCAATGATGGCTCCGATAAAAGCAATAGCCGTTGGGCTGATGCCGTGGTACCTGTCGGTGGACCAAAAGGCCAGAATGGCAATAAAAAGCACACCCGATTTTATCTCCTGAAAATTCAATTTGCCCAGCTTATGCAATTCATCCCGTAGGCGCTTCATTCCGCCTTCGATTTGTGGGATGCGCTCTTCTTTTTTGAGCGGGAAGAATATGCGTGTAGCCACCAGATACCCGATAAACATCAGCAGTATGGCCACTACAAAGTTGGCTTTCATCCAGTCGGCAAAAAAGATGGTAGAACCGGTAGCTCCCGTGATAAGGGCAACGGCAAGCAGGTTGGCGCCCGAACCGGTCATAAAGCCGCTTGCGCCGATGTTGATATAGAAAAGGTTTTGAAGGACGATGTTTCTGCCAAAGTTGTTTTTTTTGTCGCCGCCCCGTGCGCCATAGATGGCTGCAATAACCATAAAAATAGGAAGCAGAATGGCCGCCTTGGCTGTGGTGGCCGAGATAAACGCCGAAAGCACCACGTTGATAAACAAAAAGCTGAGAAAAATGGAGGAAGCGTGTTTGCCAAAATG
The DNA here is from genome assembly GCA_012523265.1 of Bacteroidales bacterium. Lineage (GTDB taxonomy): Bacteria > Bacteroidota > Bacteroidia > Bacteroidales > 4484-276 > SABY01. Next base: position 1,502 of record JAAYIU010000235.1, read on the forward strand.
CACGATAAACCACAGGGCAAAGCGCTTGGCAAGGCCGGTTTTCACCAGCATACTTGCCAGCACAAACGACATAATGTTGAGCCACATCACCGGATGCCCCAGTTGGGCGTAGGCCTCCCTTTCGGTTAGTACGCCGGTGAGCACCAGCGCAATAATGGCGATGAGTGAGGTGAGATAATTTGGCAGGGCTTCGGTCATCCAAAGAATAACAGCAGCAACAAAGATGGCCATCATGGCAATGTTCATGCGCGAAAATTCGACAGCACCCACTTTTTCGTAGATATTTCGCGCAAAGCTACCCAACGTCTCGGGTTCAATATTGATAAGATAGTCGGGTCTCAACACAAAATAAATCAACACAAAACCAAGTACCGCCAGAGGAGACCCCAGAGTAGCCAGAAACTTTTCGACGCTGGATTTGGAGCGTTTGGGCAGTTTCTCTATTCGGTAGTTGTGCATGTCCAGCGGATCGAAATCGTTCTGCCGGGTCGAATCGTTTTTATCCATCATTCGGAAATTGCTTCGCGTGAGATGCCTCGCTGCGCTTGGCGTAATTTGCCTCGCTGCGCTTGGCGTAATTTGCCTCGCTGCGCTCGGCGTAATTTATCCTCGCTTCGCTCG
>JAAYIU010000247.1 GCA_012523265.1 Bacteroidales bacterium
ACAGCATCATCATCGGCAACTACCTGGGCAAGGAAGCCCTGGCGGCAGTAGGCGCTGCCTATCCGATTATTTTTTTGCTCATCTCGCTGGTGATAGGTGTAGGTTCGGGGTTTACGATTATTGTTTCACAATATTTTGGTGCGCGCAACGCCGAAAAGGTAAAGCGCACCATCGATACCACCTACATCATTTTATTTTTTGCAGCTATTGCCGTCACCATTCTTGGAATTGCTTTCGCCACGCCCATATTCCGGCTTACCGATCTGCCGCAGGACGTGCTGCCACAGGCGCGTAGCTATCTTATCGTTTATCTTACCGGCTCGGTGTTCTTCTTTGGATTTAGTGGTACCAGCTCCATATTGCGCGGTATGGGCGACTCGAAGACGCCACTCTATTTTATGATTGTCGCCGCCCTCACCAATGTAGTGCTCGACCTGCTTTTTGTTGTGGTTTTTAAATGGGGTATCGAAGGTGCTGCCATTGCCACAGTGATTTCACAAGCGGGAGCTTTCATTACAGCGGCGCTCTACCTCAACCGGCGTCATGAAGTTGTAAATCTTAGCTTTCGCAAATATGTCTTCGATCGCGAAATATTCAGAAACAGCATCCGCATTGGTTTGCCATCGGGTTTGCAACAAACTTTTGTAGCGGTGGGCATGATAGCGCTTTATGGCATCGTCAACCAATTTGGAACCTCAACCATCGCTGCCTATAGCGTTGCCACGCGTATCGACAGCTTTGCCTCTTTGCTGGCGATGAATTTTGCTTCAGCATTGTCGGCTTTCGTTGGTCAAAACCTCGGAGCACAAAAACCTGAGCGGGTGCGCGCCGGCCTCAAATCTACCTGGATTATTACTTCGGGCATCTCTGTTGCAATAACCATTGTGGTGGTGCTATTTGGAGAAAACCTGATGGCTATTTTTACTCCCGACGACACAGTGATTTCCATTGGCAGCAGCTATCTGGTCATCGTCAGCTCTTTTTATATCGTATTTTCATCACTATTCGTTGTCAACTCTGTGATGCGTGGCGCCGGCGACACACTCATCCCAATGTTTACCACCCTTATTGCCTTGTGGGTGGTGCGTGTTCCGGCTTCCTATTTCCTGGCCGACCGCATGGGCGTCACGGGCATCTGGTGGGCCATACCGCTGGGGTGGGGCACAGGATTTATCCTGGCTTTTTTGTATTATCTCACCGGGCGTTGGAAAACCAAAAGTGTGATCCGGCCTAAAAGATAACCGCGATTTAGCCAATACCGGCAGAGCTTCGCTATTTTATGAGGAATTGCGTTTACAGGGAAACAATGTTTTTTAATATCTTTGGCATAATTTTGAAAATAAAAAACATGGCTAATAAATACGTCAACTTTATTTCAGACGAGCATTTGCTGAAGAGCATCGAAAATCTTTATCAATCCTATCAGCGCGCAAAAGAGAACATTCCCAGAAAAAGATTTTATAAAAATAAAATAGACACCATAAAGCTGACTTTCGATGCGAGGTTTAGCGAAATAAATGAGGTGGAGATTTTAAAATCAGAGATACTTCGGCAAATCGACAAGTCGATCAACAACTCTATTGGCACTTTTCACGAACAGATATTAGGTGGAATAGAGGGTTATGAAGTGGGCAACTTAAGCGGATTCGACATCAAAGCCATTGATGATACGCTTTTTGCCGATATTAAAAACAAACATAACACAATGAACAGCAGTGCAGCTGAGAGTTTATTTCAAAAACTGGCACGCTACGCCGACACCTATAAACAAGCCAAATGCTACTGGGTGCAAATTTTGGCCAAAGGCAGTTTCAACGAAAAATGGGCAGCCGACATCAACGGCAAGGAATATAGTCATAGCCGGGTTTATAAAATTTCGGGCGATCAGTTTTACACATTATTATCAGGCAGCGAAACCGCTTTCTTCGATCTTTATAAAGTGCTTCCTTTGGCTATCGATGATTTTATGAAAACTATCAGCAAGGACGAAACTCATCAGCAAAATTCCGCTCTTGATGAAATCAGGAAAAACTCGGAAGAGAGCAGTCGCACGCTTTTGGATCAGATAACTTTTGAAAACTACAGTTTCTACGTAGGTTTTGATAAGCTGTAATATTCGTTTAAAAATTTAACAACAGAATACCCGACCTCCTGACCTAAATTAACGGGGACAGCATTGCCGATTTGCTTGTATTGCTGCGCCACCGATCCGGCAAAAACCCACCTATCCGGAAAGGTCTGTATCCGGGCATATTCCCTTACGGTAAATGGTCGCGTCTCGTCGGGGTGGCATCGTTCGGTTTGCTTCTGGGCAGGGCTGCAGGTAAGCGTAAGCGAAGGCTCGTCCCAGCCGATGCGTCGTGCCATACCTGTTTTCCCACCTCCCAAATAAAAGCTTCCGCCCATGTATTCTTTTTGCTTTTCCACAGGAAGATCGCGCCAATAACCCTTTGGAGGAATCATCTCCAAAATTTCCTTTTTGTAAACGGGATACTGCGCTCCGTCCGATTTGGGGACATCATTATTATAAAGAGCGCCTTTTTTCAAAGCATCTTCAAGGTTATAAATTTTATGGTGTGGTTTGGGATATTCGAATGATAGTGGAATGTCTTTTCTGATCCCGGCCAGAATAAGCCTTTCACGCTTCTGCGGAACCCTGTATTGAACGGCTTTTAAAATCTGGATGGGAGCGACGCGATAACCTATTTCGTCAAGAATCGAAATCATTCCCTGCAATGTCCTGCCTTTTTGGTGGCTAAGCAAGCCGCGCACATTTTCACCAATACAAATCAAAGGATTGACTTCCTGCACAACGCGTGCAAATTCATAAAACAAAGTACCTCGTGCATCATTCAGCCCCAGTTTTTTGCCTGCATAACTAAAAGCCTGACAAGGAAATCCTCCGGTAACAACGTCCACTTTATTATGATAATCATGAAAAGAAAAATCTTTGATATCACCTTCAAGGATATTCCATTGCGGCCGGTTTTGCCGAAGTGTCTGACAAGCCCATTTGTCAATTTCGTTGAGCGCCACGCATTTTAATCCTGCTTTTTCAAGACCGACAGCCAGACCGCCTGCGCCTGCAAAAAGTTCCAACACTGAAAACTGCTTTATTGGGGCAACAAAATTGGATGTTTCATCAACCTTAATTTCATCGAACAGCGACCCAAACAATGTCTGAACATCAGATTTCCGATAGACCCTGTAGTTGGAAACAGGCTCCCGCACTGCGCTCAGTATCCCTTTGTTATCCCAGCGGCGCAGGGTTTCTTTGCTTTTTCCAAGTAATTCGGCGGTTTCTGCCAGCGACAAAAATTCTTTCATAAATAACCATCCTGTTAAACCTTACACAATGGTTACAAAAATACAATTGTTTTTTAATGACGCTGATCTTTTCTCCAAAAAAGCAAAAGAGGAATTGTCAATCCGTTTCATCAATTTGGAATCTTGTTCACATGGACAGATTTCACCCTTCAAAAATACCGCCTCACGGAGTTTTCCTGTTGAAATGAATTTTTTCAATACTTTTACCGTCTATTTTTTTTAAACAAAAAAGCTATTTTTTTATGATCAACAAAATGCTCATCACACTTACCCTCCTGCTGTCGGGGCTGCTGCTGCAAGCCCAGGGTGTGGAGGAACTACTCAAAACTACCGGCACTGCCGCCGACTATCCGGGCAGCGACTTTTTGGTGGTTTTCGACAGCACCCGCGTGGAGGTGCAGGAGACCGGTCTGGGCTACTTTTTTATGCACCAGATGTTTAAAGTGCTTACCCCACAGGGCGCTCTCGACAAACGCGTGATCGAGTACGGCTACGACCCGTTCTCTGCTTACGTGGAGATTCGTGAAGCTACTATTTACCGCGCCGACGGCAGCCGCGAAAAGCTCGACCTGGCCGAGGTGCGCGACTATCCGGCGCCGGCTCGTGCCATCTATTGGGGTGCCCGCGAACAACTTATCGAAGCCGGTAGGCTACAGCCCGGCGACGCCATCGACCTGGTGCTTTTTAAAAAAGGCTATACCTATGCACTGCTGATGCAGGACGACGAAGAGAAATACATCCCGCCCATGCGCGGCCATTTCTACGACATCGTCCCCTTCTGGAGCGACCAGCACATGCTCAGCAAAGTGTATAGCGTAAACATGCCTGCCGAAAAACCCTTGCAGTTTGTCTTTTACCACGGCGAATGCCAGTCGTCCCTGCGTTTCGAAGGCGACCGCCACATTTATACTTTCTCCAAAAACAACATAACGCCGCTGAAGCGCGAATCGAATATGGTGGATGCTTCCGACATTGCACCCAAGCTGCTGATGACCACCAGCCCCGACTGGGAAGCCAAGTCGCTGTGGTTTTATGGCGTAAACGAAGACTACGACAGCTTTACACCAACACCCGAGGTAAAGGAGTTTGTAGATAATTTGCTGAAAAGCGCCAAAACAGAGGCCGACAGCGTGTCGATACTTACGCATTGGGTAGCCGACAATATGCGCTACTCGGGCATTTCGATGGGCGAAGGCGAAGGCTACACGCTGCACAACGCCGAGATGAATTTCCGCGACCGCTGCGGTGTGTGTAAAGACAAAGCAAGTATGTTGATCGCCTTTTTGCGGGCGGCAGGTTTCGAGTCGTATCCGGCTATGACCATGGCAGGCTCACGCATCGAAGATATCCCCGCCGACCAGTTTAACCACAGCGTGACGGTGGTGAAACTCGCCGATGGAAAATACCATCTGCTCGACCCCACCTGGGTGCCTTTTGTACGCGAGCTTTGGAGCAGCGCCGAACAGCAGCAAAATGTGCTGATGGGTGTGCCCGGTGGCGCCGATCTGATGATTACGCCCATTTCACCACCCGAAGATCATTATCTGAAAATGACCGGAACATCTACCCTGCTGCCCGACGGAACCCTGGAGGGTGAGCTATACGTAACCGCCGAAGGACAAACCGACGCCTCCATTCGGGGTATTTTTACAAGAGCCTACAAAACAGAGTGGGACAAAAACCTGGAGCGTGAGCTGCTGCGCATCAATCCCAAAGCGGAAATTATAAGCATGGATTACGGCGCCGATCCCATCGACCACATGGCCGACCCCATCGAGATACGCGTGAAATACCGCATCCCGCAATATGCTGCCGTTGGTAAAAATATGCTGGTGTTTACGCCCCTGCTGGCCACCCGCATTTTTCCTGCCGGCATGTCGCATCTTTATCTTAACACCAATGTTCCCGACGACCGCCAGTATGGCTTCCGCGACCGTTGCAGCCGGATGGTGCAAATCAACGAAACCATTACCATCCCCGACGGCTATTTAATGGTGAATGATCCTTTAAAGGTAGATCATGATGGCGAAGCCGCTGCCTACAATGGAACGCTGCAGCAAAAAGGCAACACACTCGAACTGAGCCAGGAGATTATCCTCGAAAAACGGGTGTATGAACCTGTCGACTGGCCTGCCGTAAAAAAAGCTGTCATAGCCCAGAAAAATATGGCCGATCAGCCCATCGTGTTAAGTAAATAATTCAGGTATTAATAATTTAGAAAAAGATTATTCAGATGAAAAAGACATTTCTGATATTGTTGGTCGGATGGTTTGCCACGGCGGCCAGCGCACAATACAACGACGCCGATGCGGTGTTCGGCAAGATCACCAAAACTTTTACCCTCAACGACGACGGCAGCACCAGCATGCGCTATTACAAGCAGCTCCGGCTGCAAAGTCATCTGTCGTTCAACAGGATCTATGGCGAAACCTTCATCATTTACGACCCGACTTTCCAGCAAATCACTATCAACGAGGCCTATACTATTATGGCCGACGGGAAGCGGGTGGAGACGCCCGAAAATGCTTTTAACGAAGTGCTGCCACGGGGCGCCGCACACTCGGCAGCTTTCAATAACCTTCGCGAGTTGGTGGTGACCCATACCGCCACCGAAATCGGCGCCACCATTTATCTGGATTACCCCCTCAACAGCCAAAAAGATTTTTTGCCGGCACTCATGGGCAACGAAATTATCCAGGAATCGTCGCCCATAGAGCAGATGCAGATTGTTGTAAAAGTTCCCGCCGCTGTGGAGTTGCAACACCGGATGACGAATCTGCGCACCGCTCCCGAGATGGTGGTGCAGGGCAACCAGAAAATTTACACCTGGACGTTTAAAGGAATTGCTGCCGGACCACAAGATAATTTTCAGGGCGACCAACTTTCGGTGCCACGGCTGCTCTTTAGCACATCGCCCAAGGCCGGAGCGGCTATCGACTGGATTACGCGCCAGCCGGCTTTCGACTACCACGCCACCGATGCCCTGAAAAAATATGCTGCCACCGTTAAATCTGAAAAGCAAGAGGAGATGAAGACGCTGCTGGCATTGCAAAATCTGGTTGCTAAAGAAATGGCATACGACCGCGTGCCGCCCGAATGGAACGGCTACCGGGTGCGCACGCCCGCTGAGGTGTGGCAAAGCAATGGCGGCACCCAGCTCGAGAAATCGGTGCTGCTGGCCACACTGCTCAATGAGGCCGACTTTCATGCCGTGGACGTGATGGCTGCCCCCGAAAAACTCTTCGATAAGAATATGGGCGACCTCCTGATTTTTGATGAGAGTTTTGTGAAGGTGAACACCAAGAACTACGGCACGCTCTATCTGAGCGCTACTTCCACCAACGACCAGAGCCTCGACTACGGGTCGGGCGGTCAGGTGCTGATGCCGCTTTACAAAAATGCCGACATTTCCCCCATCACTTTACCGGAAGGGAAAAATGCGATAGACGTAAAAGGAAATCTGGTTTTGGCCTACGACCAGACAATGAGCGGTGATTTAACGATAAAGCTGCAGGGAAAACCCAATCCATTTTTGTTGTTGCAAAATGACGCCACAAAATTCAAATCGCAGCTTACGCAAAATATGGTTAGCAAAGCCGACGACGCTGTAAAAGTGGTGAACAGCAATGCCGAAAAAAGTGAGATCGTCGTAGAGATTTATAAAGAATATGCCCTGCAGGATGCCGGCAAGATCATGCAGTTGGAGCTGCCGCAAATGACGAGTGGCTTTGGCGGGTGGCACATCAGTTTCCTCAACAGTCAGCGCGATGCCGACTTTGTTTTGCCTTTCCCCATCAGCGAAAGCTACAATTACACCATCACTCTGCCCGACGGCTATGAGCTGGTGACGATGAAACAGCGTGTGGATTTGAAAAACGAAGCCGGCGCGGTGAAGATAGAGCTAAGCCCGAAGGATAACCAGATCACCGTCAGCCGCGAGCTGCGCCTCGAAAAAGGCGTGATAGCGCCGGCGGATTATCCTGCGCTGCGCGCACTGGTCAACGAATGGCTCGACACCAATTACACCATACTGCTGATACGCAAAGCAGTAGATTAACAAATTCCATTTTTCATAACTCCTCCGGCCATCCTCTGTCAAGAAAGGGGATGGCCTTTTTTTATGAGAATATTTATGGTGCGCCCACATGAAATCATTCACTAATCCGTAAACAATGCGCCCTGAACAAGTACACGCGGGCTTTAGGCCGCGGATTTGAAATTATTATTTTTGCAAACCATGAAAAAGGTACCGCTAAAGCAAAAACAAAAAATAAAGTCTGCGTCGGAAAGCTCCCGCCACGCATGGCTGTGGCTTGCGCTGATCCTTCTGCTTACGGTGCTGGCGTACGCCAATGCCGTCAACAACGATTTTATTTATCAGTTCGACGACGACTTGTATGTTACCGACAATCCCGACATTAAGGCACTTACCTCCCACAACCTTTACCGCATGTTTACCACGTCGTACGTGGGTTTGTATCTGCCGCTCACCATGCTCACCTATGCCGTCGAATATCATTTTTTCGGGCTGGATGCCACGGCTTATCACCTCACCAACCTGCTGCTGCACCTCATCAATGTGTGGCTGGTTTTTTTATTAATATTAAAAATAAAACCCAATACGTATGTGGCCGCGCTGGTGGCTTTGGTGTTTGCGCTGCACCCGATGCATGTGGAATCGGTGACGTGGATTTCGGAACGGAAAGATGTGCTCTACCTGCTGTTTTATTTGGCGGCAGCCAGCTTTTATCTCAGATACATTCGTAAAAATAGTGCCGGCAATTACCTGATCACGTTGGGATTTTTTGTGTTGTCGTTGCTCAGCAAAACCATTGCGGTATCGCTGCCGCTGTTGTTGCTTGCTTTGGATTGGTACTTTGGCCGCAGCCTTACAAGCCGTCGCGTATGGTTAGAAAAGATTCCATTTTTTGCGCTAAGCGCCGTCATCGGATTGCTGGGTATCTGGTTTACCAGCACTGCCGCCGACACTTCCACACCCGACATCTCGTGGTTGCACAGGCCCTTCATCGTTGCCGATGCCGTGCTGATGTATCTCTGGAAATTCCTTGTTCCCATCCAACTCAAAATTTATCATTATTACCCGCCCACTGTTTCGGGCGTGCTGCCACTGCGTTTTTACGTTTCTGCCGCCACTCTTCTGATGCTGGTGGTGATGGTTATTTTATTAATAAAAAAATCGGGTAACGTGAAGCACGACCTGATTCTGGGGCTGGCAATTTTTGTGGTGCCGACACTTTTTATATTGCAAATAGTTCCGGCGGGACGCGCCTATGCTGCCGACCGTTACACCTACTTTTCGTATGTCGGGCTGGCCTACGTGCTGGCGGTAAGCTCCTGGCAAATTATTAGCACCCAAAATATTAGCTTTCGCAAATGGCGAAACCCATTAATAATCGTGCTGGCAGTTTGGTTGGTAATGCTGGTGATAATGACGCGGCAGCGCAACACCGACTGGAGCGACAGCATCACCCTGTTTACCGATCTGATAGAAAAGGAACCCGACCGTGGTCATCCTTACCTGATCCGCGGCATCACCTGGTATCAGCAGGGCAAAATGGAGCTGGCGCTCGACGACTACAACCAAAGTATCCTGCGCGATACCACCGACGCCAAAGCTTTTGCCAACCGTGCGTCGGTACGGGGCATCAAAGGCGACTATGCCGGTGCTTTAAAAGATGCTGATCGCGCGCTTCGAATTCAGCCTGGTTACGCTTCGGCGATCAACAACCGGGCAACGGCTCATTTTTATTTAGAAAATTATACGCAGGCAGTGGCAGATTATGATGCGCTTATCGCGATGGACAACGCGGAGGCCGGAAACTATCGCAAGAAAATAATGGTGCTCGAAAAGATGGCCGACACCGCCGCACTGATTGATAGTTACCAGCACCTGACGCGCCTAGAACCGGACAATTATTTAAACTACGCCAAAGCTGGCGAGCTTTTTTATCGACAGAGAAATTTAAAAAAAGCCATCCATTATTTTGATGAAGCGCTTCGCCTCGATGCTTCGCAGCATGTATTGCTGATGCTGCGGGCTAATGCGCTGTTTGGGATGCAGCGCTACGAGGAGGCGTTGCAGGATTATGCACGCTATGCCGAAATTACCGGCGACGCCAACGCCTGGTACAACGCCGGCCAATGCTGCCTGAAACTGGAGCGCATGGATGATGCTTGTGGTTATTGGGAAAAGGCGGCTATTAAAAACTTTGTGCCGGCGCTTAGTCGGATCAGGGAGTTTTGTGAGTAGAATGGCAAGTAAGAACGGAGTGTTTTATAAGGTAATAAGGTTTAATGTGATCAGGGGAGCGATTTTTTCTACTAAGCTTGGGTAGGTAAAAATAAGGTTTTCATTCTTTAGCGGGATTTTATTTCATTAAAATGAAAAAAGGAAAACGCTGCCTTGCGGCTCATTTTGCCATGGCGATTGCCAGGGTTTTTTGCAGAAGGCTTCCGGCAAAAATGAAAAAACCTTATCATTTTTTAACCTTAGTGGGAAACTTGAACCACCCGATGTCACAACCTTATTAGCTTATTATTTTTGAATTGGTGATTGGCAATGAACCAACAAATTACGGGATCTTCCCCAAAATCAAACTCTGCCTAAATGGGATCGAAACGGTATTCCCACGCTTTCTAATAAAACTCATAAACGTATTTCAGGATGTATTTCCGGTGCGGGGCGCCGGGCTGGCCGGCAATGGTGGCGCTTACCAGGAGTACATTGCCGTCGGCGTCGTATTCGCGTTCCACAAGGCTCACCAACTGGCCGTTGCGGTCGGTTTCCGTTTGGCGGGTGGCGTTACCGGCGGCGTCCAGCTCCATCACAATATTGTTTTTCTTGTAGGGTGTCTCCTCGCTCATCTCTGTCAGTCGCCCGTGCTCGTCGTAAGTCATCAGTTGCTTGGCAATGAGTTTGTCGGCGGCATCATATTTTAGGGTTTTGATGCGGTTGCCTTTGTCGTCGTATTCATTCACCAGCGTAGCTTCTTCATCCGGGTTGTTCAGCGTCACTTCGGTCAGGTGGCCATTTTCATCATATTCATAAAGGTTTTCCGTTTCCGGCTCACCGTATTCGAAGTGCCTTTCGGCGATGCGTTTCCCATCTTTATAATCATACTCTTCGCGGTGCTCTTCTTCGCCGTCTTCATCCTTTTGGATTACCTGCATCAAAAGTCCTTCATCGTTGTATTGGTAATGAATTGTGTCGATAGTATCGTCGAGGTAGTGCACAAACTTTTTGAGAATCTTCCCGTTTTCGTCCACCTCCCAGCTCACCTTTTCTTCTGTCTGCCCCTCTTCATCCTGGGTTTCTTCAAAAATTAAAAAACCTTTCTCGTTGTATTTGTAAACCGAGGTTCCGGTGGGTTGGCCATAATTATCAAATTTTATGTCGGTGAGCAAGTGTCCGTTTTCGTTGTAAACGGCGCTGCTATGCTGCACACCATCGGCATCGCGGTATTCTTCAAAGTCCGTTTCCGGCGCTACATCAATACGAAAAGCTTTCTGCGATTTTACTTTTTTCATCATCAAAGTGTTTTTCTAAAGTATAAATGATTTCCTATTTTTGCAAAACAAAATTTTGACAAACATCTTAAAATTTAACGTGATGAGAAAATTGATTTATGTACTATTTATTACAGGCGTAATGATTACACAAAGCTGCCAGCAAAAGGATGAGCGCATCAAGTACCCCGAAACCCGGAAAAGCGATGTGGTGGATACCCTTCACGGCCAGGCTATTGCCGACCCATACCGCTGGCTCGAAAACGACACTTCTGCCGAAACCGGCGAGTGGGTGAAACAACAAAATGAAGTTACCGACGGGTATCTCTCGAAGATTCCTTTTAGAAACGACATCAAAGATCGGCTCACAGAGATTTGGGATTACCCTAAATACAGCGTTCCTTTCAAAAAAGGTGATCGTTATTTTTATTTTAAAAATGACGGCATGCAAAACCAAAGCGTGCTCTATGTGCAGGAAAGCCTCGACGCCGAGCCGCAGGTGCTGCTCGACCCCAACAAACTCTCCGACGACGGCACGGTAGCCTTTGCCGGAATGGATGTGAGCAAAGATGGCAAATACCTGGCCTACGCAATTGCGCGCGGCGGCTCCGACTGGAATGAGATAAAGGTGATGGAAATCGACAGCCGCAACCAACTCGACGACCACCTGAAGTGGGTGAAGTTTTCGGGGATGGCCTGGAAAGACGACGGTTTTTATTATAGCCGCTACGACGAACCTACCGGCAGTGAGCTATCAGGCAAAAATGAATACCACAAAGTTTATTTTCACAAAGTAGGCGAGCCACAAAGTAGTGATGTCCTGGTTTTTGAAGACCCAAACTTCCCGTTGCGCAACTATAGCGCCGACGTTACCGACGACGAGGAGTTTCTGCTTCTGTACCAAACCGAAAGCACCTCCGGCAACGCCCTTTATTTTAGAGACCTGCGGAAATCCAAATCGGATTTTATCCCTATCGTCGAAGGTTTCGACAACGACTTCACGGTGGTCGACGACTACAACGGAAAGTTCCTGGTGCGTACCAACTACAATGCACCCAAATATCAACTCTTGATGATCGATCCGGTAAGCCCGCAGCCTAAAAACTGGGTAACAATGATACCGGAAAAAGATGAGGTGCTTGAAAGGGTAACACTGATCGGTGGCAAAATGGTGGCACAATATCTCAAAGATGCTTACTCGCAGGCTTTCATCCACGACATGTGGGGCAACCTCATCGACACGCTCGACATCCCTGGCATAGGAACCATGTCGGGCTTCAATGGTAAGAAAGATGAAGATGTTGCCTTTTACGCTTTTACCTCTTTCACCATTCCTAGCACCATTTATATGTACAACATCCAAACCGACACCTCTACCATATATCGCGCACCTGAAGTAGTGATAGAAGATATGAATTTTGAAACCAAACAGGTTTTCGTTACCAGCAAAGATGGCACGCAGATTCCGATGTTTATCGTTCACAAAGCCGGCATCACCCTCGACGGAACCAATCCTACACTGCTGTATGGCTATGGCGGTTTTAATATCAGCCTCACGCCTTCCTTCAGCATCAGCAGGCTTATTTTGCTCGAAAAGGGCGGCGTGTTTGCCATGCCCAACCTGCGTGGTGGCGGCGAATATGGCGAAGCGTGGCACATGGCCGGCACCAAAGAACAGAAGCAAAACGTGTTCGACGACTTTATCGCTGCCGCTGAATATCTCATCGACGCCGGCTATACTTCGCCCGATTATCTCGCCATCCAGGGCGGCTCCAATGGCGGCCTGTTGGTTGGCGCCGTGATGACCCAGCGCCCCGACCTGATGAAAGTAGCTTTCCCGGCAGTGGGTGTGCTCGACATGCTGCGCTACCACATGTTTACCATCGGCTGGGCGTGGGCCACCGACTACGGCACCAGCGACGAGGCCGCCGACTTTGAATACCTGATAAAATATTCGCCGCTGCACAACATCAAAGCCGGCACCTGCTACCCCGCCACGCTTGTCACCACTGCCGACCACGACGATCGCGTGGTGCCGGCACACTCTTTTAAATTTATCTCCGAGCTGCAAGCCAATCAAAGCTGCGCCAACCCCACCCTCATCCGCATAGAAACCAAAGCCGGGCATGGCGCCGGAAAACCCACTACCAAGGTCATCGAAGAGTACGCCGATATCTACTCCTTCATGTTTTATAACATGGGCATCACACCGGTGTATCCATAGAGAATTAATCCTGATACGAAAAAAGCCTCTTGCATCCTGGCGATGCAAGGGGCTTTTTGAATGCGGGGCGCAGGGCGCGGGGCGCAAATATTCAGCAGCAAATTTTGTAGTTTTTAAATTTGTGATAGACAACAAAAAAACACACACCTCCGGCGGATTTTTCTATATTTGCCAAACAATTAAAATAAAGAATACGCGTCTTTGATAAAAGGTTAATAAGATGAATTTAGAAGCTCGGAAAATAGAATTTGTACAGGAATTTCTTCGACTGCAGCATGTTGAAATAGTCGAAGGATTGGAAAAAAATGTTGCATAAAAGAAAGGTTGAGCTTATTGAAAAAAACTTCACCCCCATGAGTACAGAGCAATTTAACGCAGAAATTGACCAGGCTTTGGATGATTCAAAAAATGGACGACTGATTAAAGTGACTGATTTAAAAGCTAAAATCAAAAAATGGAGTTAGAGGTTTATTGGACTCAAATTGCTGAGGACAAGCTTAACGATATTTTCAGCTACTACAAATCAAAAGCAGGACATCGGGTTGCTCAAAGGCTAATTAATGGAATTAATTTGTGATAAACGGAAAGAAAAGGTTCGTCTAATTTGGATACTGCACATACAAATCAGCCGTTGTATGCAATTAATAAATAACTTAAAAAATGAAATTGTGAGAAGATTAAAAACTATTTTGCTGGTATTTGCAGTGTTGTCGTTGTCATCCTGTGATAAATCTGAATCTTTGGATGCGACAACTAAAGTCACCGACGAAAATTATGCGCTGGCCGAAACACAGGTAATTTTCACCGATTATGTTAATAGAATTGCTGCCAAAACAAACACCAATGGTGTCGGGGTATTTATGCACGTTAAAGAGCCGCTCGACCCTGCAGATCGTACAATAATGAGGGTTAATTTCGACACCCAATATTCCTATGTCGTGTTGGATCTAACTGAAGACGCAGTATTAAATATGCCTGAAACCAATGGACGCTATCAAAGTGCCTGGTTTATAACAGAAGAACATTACAATCCAATGGCCATTACTGAACCAGGCGAATACACTATCAGCCAGGAGCAAACAGGTTCGAAATATGTAATGATTCTTGTAAGAACGCAGGTAAACATGAAAGACGCTGCCGATTTAGCTATCGTTTCAAAACTACAAGATCAACTTAAGCTCAGTCAAAACGATCGGGGAACCTATACGGCATCATTTCGATGGGACATGAATGAGATTTTAG
>JAAYIU010000145.1 GCA_012523265.1 Bacteroidales bacterium
GAGGTGCCGTCACCGAAATCGATATCATACCGTGTTCCCGGTGTGTTGTTATAGGTCTCGGGAGAAATAGGAAAATCGACTGTAAAAGGAGCAACCCCCCATGTATTTCCCGGACTGGCGATGCCGCCCGAAGGTGTACTGCCGATAAAGATGTAATACTTCTTAACGTGGTTGCATCCGTTGGCTCCATTAACGGTGTAGGTGAGTGTTTTAAAACCAAGTCCATTATAAAGATGACTGATAGGCGCATCGAACTGGGCGGAAGAATAATCCGGCGTATTATCGCCCCAATTAATGGTGTACCAGGTATTGGTAGCAAGGGTGGTGCTTGCATTGGTAAAAGTAAAAATTGCCGAAACTTCTGCACCGCAATAGGCAAACGTTACGGTATCGTCAACAATTTTTGTAGAAATTCCCGGCCCGGAAGCGGTGATGCGCGCATCGGGTTTCTGCTTTACAGTAACGGCTTTGGTTATTGAATCTTCACAGCCATTGTCGTCGATGATTTTAAGTAGTACATCAAAAGTCTGACTGCCATTGCCCCATGCTTCGAAGGTATGATGCGGGTTTTGCAGCGTGGAGGTATTTTTGCTACCTGACTCGGGATCAGCAAAATTCCACTCCCATAATTCGATTTGTGACCCTGGTGCATTGGCGACAGATAAATCTGTAAATATCACTGGATCGTTGGCGCATTGGTTTTGGGGTGCTGCCGAAAAATCAGCCGTGGGAGGCTCGTTACGGATTATAGTTACAATCCCCATTTGTCGGCTACAACCGGTAACAGTGTTTTCGGCCACCACACGGTATTGACCGGGATCAGTATAATTGCCAAAGACAAAACCACCACCACCGGGGGTTGCATTCGTAATTTCAACAAGACCTTTGTAAAGTGTGTACTTAACATTGGGTTGCGAATTGGCCATACCAATGGTTATTCCTGCAGCATTGGGATAGTTACAAAATATGCCCCCATCTGTAATGGTAACAGGAAAAACCGTTGGCTGAGGATCCATCACTACTATAACGTTGTTGGTTGGCGGAATAGTGAAATAAGTGCCTGAAGGATGAAATCCCGGAAAGGGTACAGTGTCCCCATTGCCCGTCACCTGAGCAATGTTGCCGGGCGTCCCCTGCTTTTTCAAAAAGTAGAGCTGGCCATTTACGGAGTTTTCGATTAGAATTTGCACACCCGCCGGCTGAGACCCTTGGCAATAGTGGCCGTCAACGGGGTTCATGATGAGCGTCGCTTGCGCATTGAGGGTGCCGGCATACATACATGCACACAGCAGCAACAGGATAAAAGTAAGGTTTTTCATATCTACTCGTATTATTTTTTGCACTTAAAAAATGATAAGAACAGCACTTATTTTTAGGGTTTCCAGGGTGGAATTTTGAGCTGTTAAAATTATGAAAAAAACAAACCCTAAAACAATATGAAAAATTAACTGCAGAAAAAGAAAATGACGAAGGCGGGTTAAAGTACAGTAAACGCCTGAAAAACATTGATTAACGACGGGAAATAATGAACAAACGTTTTGTGCAAACGATGTAATTTATTTGTATTCTAAATAAAAACCATAAAAAAAGCAACCCTCTGAGGTTGCTTTTTTTTAATAATAAGATGTTTTGATTCGCTTCGTGAGCTAATCGCTTATTGGGGGTTCTTCTTCGCTGTATTCGGGGCACTCTTTGCATTCGAGGCTGCGGGTGTACATTTGCATGGCGTTGTAGCTCATGCCCATGCTCGAAAAACCGCCATCGTGATAGAGGTTTTGCATGGTCACTTTGCGCGACAGGTCGCTGAAGATGGTCACGCAGTAGTCGGCGCATTCGTCGGCAGTGGCATTTCCCAGCGGCGACATACGGTTGGTAAAGTCCATCAAGCCTTCTATGCCTTTTACACCGCTGCCTGCGGTAGTTCGGGTAGGCGATTGCGAAATAGTGTTGACGCGGATTCTGCGCTCACGGCCAAAGATGTATCCAAAGCTGCGTGCAATGATTTCGAGCAGTGCTTTGGCGTCGGCCATGTCGTTGTAGCGATAAAGCGTGCGCTGTGCTGCCACATACGACAAAGCTACCACAGATCCCCAGTCGTTGATGGCATCGCGTTTATAAGCTATCTGCATCACCTTGTGAAACGAAACCGCCGAGATGTCGAGGGTTTTCATCAGATAGTTGTAGTTAAGATTGTTGTAAGGATTGCCTTTGCGCACGTTCATCGACATGCCGATGGAGTGCAAGATAAAATCGACCTTGCCGCCAAAATGCTCCATGGTCTGCGTGATGAGATTCTCCAGGTCTTTCTCGCTGGTGGCATCGGCAGGAATCACCAACGCGCCGGTTTTGGTGGCCAGCTCGTCGAGTTCGCCAAACCGCAAAGCCACCGGGGTGTTGGTAAGAACAAATTCAGCGCCTTCCTCGTGGGCACGTTCGGCCACTTTCCAGGCTATCGACAAATCGTTGAGGGCACCAAAGATGATCCCTTTTTTTCCTTTTAATAAATTATAGGCCATAGCGGTATTTTAAGTTTTAATGGATAAATAGTGACGGGCAAAAATAAGATTATTTAAAAACAGGAGATGGCGTGTGTTGCGGCCATCAATTCTGCATCAGTTCGGCGGCGGCAGTAAGTGCTGCGGTGGTGATGGTGGCATCGGAGAGCATCTTGGCTATCTCCGTCACGCGTTGTTGCTGGCTGAGCCTGCTGATGGTAGTTTGTGTGGTTTGTCCGGTGGTACGTTTGCTAACGTAATAATGTGTGGCGCCGCGGGCTGCAATTTGCGGCAGGTGGGTAATGGTAATTACCTGCATGCGTCCGCCCATACTTTGCATGATGGCTGCCATTTTTCCGGCCACCTCCCCCGAGACGCCGCTGTCGATTTCGTCGAAGATAATGGTGGGAATAAAGTTTTTGAAGGCTATCAGCGATTTTATGGAGAGCATCAGCCGCGAAAGCTCGCCGCCCGAAGCGATCTTACTCATCTCCATCAGCGTGCCGCCCTTGTTGGCATTAAAAAGAAAAGCCACCGTATCCATCCCGTTTTCGGTAAGCTGACGCGCAGGTGTTATTTCCACTTTCAGCCGGGCGTCGGGCATCCCAAGCTGTGAGATGGTTTCTATGATCCTGGCCTCCAATGCGGCGCTGCCCTTTTTTCGAC
>JAAYIU010000233.1 GCA_012523265.1 Bacteroidales bacterium
AATCCGTAGCCCAGCCATTTATGAATCCGTAGCCCAGGCATTTATGCCTGGGTTTAAAATGAAGCGTAGTCAACGCCCCGCCCCTCGCTGGGATTGCCTTTGGCAATCCCAGCGAGGGGCGGGGCGACTTTATGGACAGATACGAATTAGACGACTTGTCACTAAATAACCTTCGTGTTAATTCGCATAATTAGCGGCAATTCGCGGACAGCAATGCGGAATTTTTAAAATTTAAATTTGCCAGTTTAATAAATAATAGTATCTTTGCCGCCCAATTGACACAAGAAAAGTTCTTTAAAAGAGATAAAAATATATTGCGGGGTGGAGCAGTGGTAGCTCGTTGGGCTCATAACCCAAAGGTCGGTGGTTCGAATCCGCCCCCCGCTACTACAACAACAAAAGCCGGTACCATCACAGTTACCGGCTTTTTTGTTCTATGCAATTGCGCAAAGCGAAAGGATTTGATAATACAATCTGAAACCAAAAACGACGCAAAGAGTTAATTAGAAAAGCACACTTATGTCACACAAAGCCGGATTTGTAAATTTGCTCGGGAAGCCCAACGTGGGCAAATCGACGCTGCTTACCGCGCTGGTAGGCGAAAAACTTGCGGTGATTACCAACAAAGCGCAGACAACGCGCCACCGCATCAAAGGCATCGTGAGCACCGACGACTACCAGATTGTGTTTTCTGACACCCCCGGTATCCTGCAGCCCCATTACAAACTACACGAATCGATGATGGATCAGGTGCGCGAGGCACTCGACGATGCCGACATCGTGCTCTACATTGTGGAACCAGGCGAAAAAGAACCGGCAGAAGGAATCAAAACCCTCGACCCCGAAAAAGGCCAGCAGCTCATCTTGGTTATTAATAAGGTGGACACACAAAAACAGGAGCAGGTGCAGCAAGCCATCAACTATTGGGCGGAGATTTTTCCGAACGCTACGGTGATTCCGGTGTCGGCGCTGCACAACTTCAACATCGCCGCGGTGCTCGAACAAATCGTGGCAAAGCTTCCCGAACACCCGGCTTACTATCCCAAAGATGAACTCACCGACAAAAGCTACCGGTTTTTTATTTCGGAAATCATTCGTGAGAAAGCTTTGCTGCTGTACCGCAAAGAGGTGCCCTATGCCGTGGAAGTGGTGGTAGATCAATTTAAAGAAACGGAAAAACTCGTACACATCGAGGCTTTTATTTATGTGGGCCGTGAAACGCAGAAGATCATCATTCTGGGCAAGGGCGGAAAAGCCATCAAGCAGTTGGGAACGCTGGCGCGCAAAGATATCGAAGAATTTCTGGGCAAGAAGGTTTATCTGCAGCTTAGCGTAAAAGTCGACAAAGACTGGCGCGACAACGAACAGGCACTGCGACGCTTCGGGTATTCAAAATAAACAGACCTCAGCAACCGGCAATCATTAGCAATTTTATAAGAATGACTTTTTTTTTAAAATTAAAAAATAAAACATGGCAAATATCCTGGCAATAGTAGGCCGGCCTAACGTGGGCAAATCGACACTCTTCAATCGGCTCACCGGGCAGCGTGCCGCCATCGTGGAAGAAACCAGTGGCGTGACGCGCGACCGCCACTATGGGCAAAGCGACTGGAACGGCAAGCGTTTTTCGGTGGTCGACACAGGTGGCTATGTGATAGGCTCCGACGACATCTTCGAGGAAGAGATCCGCAAACAGGTGGATCTGGCCATGCAGGAGGCCGATGTAATTCTGATGGTGGTGGATGCCCGTGAAGGACTCACAGCTCTGGATGAGGACGTGGCCAACATCCTGCGGCGCTCACCAAAAAAAGTTTTTGTGGCGGTAAATAAGGTAGATATCCCCAAAAACGTGCATGAGATTGCTGAATTTTACTCGATGGGATTGGATCAGCTCTTCCCGGTATCGGCCATCAACGGTGGTGGCACCGGCGAGCTGCTCGACGAAATCGTAAAACACTTTCAGGATATCCCCGACGACAACCTGGACGACCTGCCACGCTTTGCAGTGATTGGCCGCCCCAACGTTGGCAAGTCGTCGTTCATCAACGCGCTGCTGGGCGACGACCGCAACATCGTCACCGACATTCCCGGCACCACGCGCGACGCTGTCAACACGCGCTACAACAGCTTCGGCTTCGACTTTTATCTGGTTGATACAGCAGGACTGCGCAGAAAAAGCCGCGTACACGAAAACATCGAGTTTTACTCAGTGATGCGCTCCATCCGAG
>JAAYIU010000136.1 GCA_012523265.1 Bacteroidales bacterium
AAGATTTCGGCATTAGATGATTTCAGTCTGGTTGAACTTTTAGTAAAAGATGGCGAAGAAGCATTGGATAAAATTCCTGAGAATATCCGTACGAATAAGGATGCAATGGCGGAAACCATCGAGAATAATATGCGGAAAGTGATTATTGAAGAAAGCCCTGCCAACCCGATTTATTATGAAAAAATGAGCGTTCTGCTTGATGAGTTAATTAAAATGCGAAATGATGAGGCGGAACGCTACGAAGAATATTTAAAAAGAATTGTTGAACTGGCTGTAAAGATTAAAAAACCTGAAACCAGCAGCGAATATCCAACAAGTATAAACACACAGGCAAAAAGGGCTTTATATGATAATTTGAAAAAGGATGAACCTTTAACTGTTGCATTGGATAGCGCGGTAACTTATGGAAAATACGATAATTGGGAAGGTAATTTTGCCAAAGAAAGGCACCTTAAAAACAAAGTGGTGAAACCTGTTTTGGCAGATTATAACAAATTAGAAGTTTTAGACCCCATTTTTGAGATAATCAAACAGCAAAACGAGTATAAATAAAATGGAGGAAGTTAAAGTTTTACATATTTCTTCAAATCTATCCATTGATGTAGTTCGAAAAGACATCAAAAATATGCATTTGGCTGTATATCCACCAACCGGTAGGGTTCGTATTGCAACACCTTTAAACGTAAATGACGAAGCTGTCAGGTTATTTGCCGTTTCAAAAATTGCTTGGATTCGTAAGCACCAACGGCATTTTAATACCCAGGAAAGGCAATCGCCCCGGGAATATAAACAGCGGGAAAGCCATTATTTTCAGGGTAAAAGATTTTTATTAAGAATAACAGAACAGGAAGCCCCCGCACGAGTTGAGATAAAAACAAAAACGTATATTGACTTATTTATCAGGCCAAACAGCAGCACAGAACAAAAGCAAATTGCAATTAATGAATGGTACCGTTCAGAGTTAAAAAAACTTATTCCGGAAATCATAGAAAAGTGGGAGCATAAAATTGGGGTAAAGGTTTCCGAATGGCAGGTTAAACAAATGAAAACCAAGTGGGGAACATGCAACATTGAAAAAAAACGGATTTGGATAAATTTGGAATTAGCTAAAAAACCGATTCATTGTCTGGAATACATTGTGGTTCACGAAATGATTCATTTCATTGAAAGGCATCACAACGAAAGATTTATGGCTTTGATGGATAAACATGTTCCTCAATGGAAATTCTTTAAAGAAGAACTAAACAGATTACCAGTAAGTCACGGAGAATGGGATTATTAATAACATATAGCCGAAAAGAACTTCGCGACAATAAATTGCTTGATGACTTTTGTAAAACAGTTTGGCGTTCAGGACTGACAGAGAAAGGTAATTCCAGAATTAAGTTTTTTGAAAATCTTGTTGTTGAATTAAAAGTGAGTCTTGGCTACGAAAGAGTAGTTGGGCAAACGCTTTTTTATCAATCAAGCATCAAGACAATTTTTAAACAGAACAAGGTTAGAGTAATAATTGTAGCAAGAGAAATAACTTCAGAATTAAAAACAGCGACTCAATTTTTGCCTGACTTTGAATTATTCGAGTACCAACTTTCACTGACGCTTAACAAAATAAAATAAAAAACAATAAACCAACTTTTATGAAAGAACTATTTAAGACGTGGATTACCGCTGTGGTTTTTGCAGGTATCCTTTTGATGGGTTGCAACGGCCAAAAGAGCATGAACAATAATGAAGCTGCCCGAATGCCCAACATCATTTACATCATGGCCGACGATCTGGGGTATGGTGATCTGAGCCTTACCGGGCAGCAAAAATTTGAAACCCCCAATATCGACAGGCTGGCACAGGCGGGAATGTTCTTTTCCCATCACTATTCGGCCTCCACCGTGTGCAGTCCGGCGCGTTCATCGCTGATGACCGGCATGCATTCCGGACACACATTTATTCGCGGAAACCGGGAGGTGTATCCCGAAGGGCAATACCCGCTGGAATCGGGAGCAACCACTGTGGCAGAACTTCTGAAAAAGAAGGGCTACGTAACCGGTATTTTTGGAAAATGGGGTCTCGGATATCCGGGTTCGGAAGGCGACCCAAATAACCAGGGGTTTGATGAGTCTTATGGATACAACTGCCAAAGGCTGGCCCACAATTATTACCCCTACCACTTGTGGCACAACCAAACGAAAGTAATCCTCGACGACAACCAATTGAAACAAACCAACACCTACGGGCCGGAAATTATTCATCGAAAGGCACTTGCTTTTATTGAAATTAATAAGGACACCAGCTTTTTCATGTATTACCCATCCATTATTCCTCATGCTGAATTGGCGGCTCCTGAAAGCTATATGCAGAAATACCGTGCGCAATTTGCTCCGGAAACACCCTATGCGGGAGTAGATGAAGGTGAAACCTACAAAAATGGCGGCTATGCTTCCCAGCCCGAACCCCATGCAGCATTTGCTGCAATGGTGAGTTTGCTCGACAATCAGGTGGGCGAAATCCGGGAGAAATTGGAGGAGTTGGGTATCGCCGACAACACCCTCATCATCTTTACTTCCGACAACGGGCCTCATGCGGAAGGAGGTGCCGATCCTGAATTTTTCGGCAGCAATGCAAATTTCAGGGGAATGAAACGGGATTTGTACGAAGGTGGAATCGGTGTGCCGCTGGTTGCCTGGTGGCCGGGGAAAATCGAGCCGGGAACCACTTCCGGTCATATTTCTGCATTTTATGATTTTTTGCCCACAGCTTGTGAAATAGCCCAAATAAGTCCTCCTCAGAATATTGATGGCATTTCCTACCTGCCGGAACTGTTGGGTAAAGAACAAAAAGCGCACGATTTTTTATATTGGGAGTTTCATGAAGGAGGCGGAAAGCAAGCGGCGAGAGTGGGCGATTGGAAAGCAATACGTTTGGATATGGGCAATAATCCCGATGCCGCTATCGAGTTGTACGATCTGGCAAAGGATGAAGGCGAGCAAAATAATGTGGCTCATGACAATCCGGAAATCGCAAAGCAGATGGCTGAAATTATGAACAGAGAACATAGCTATTCAAAGGAATTCGCGTTTGAATTTGAGAAAAGGTGAGCTTTTTTTTCACAAAATTTGATTTTAATGAACGATCAAGGAACCACCATTTACGGTCGAATAGCAGAAGCTGTCGGATACATACAGCAAAACTCCGGGGAGCAACCAACCCCTGAAGAAGTTGCGGGAAAAGTACATTTAAGCCCTACTGATTTTGAAAAACTTTTTGTCGATTGGGCGGGTGTAACCCCTGAAAAATTCCAGGAATACATAAGCGTTCGGCGCGCAAAACAAATCCTGAACAATTTACAACCCACATTATTTGAAACCCCAACCAAACCCGGAATTTCGGGAACTGCAGGATCGCACGATGCATTCACGAAAATCGAGCGAATGACTCCTGCAGAATATGAAAACAAAGGAGAATGTCTCACCATAAATTATAGTTTTAGCGAAAGCTTATTTGGTGGCATTTTGGCGGCTTCTACCCACAAAGGGATCTGTTATCTGGCGTTTTCTGACGACAAACAAACTGCCATGTCAAACCTGGAAAAACGTTTTTCAATAGCCCGGTTCATCGAACAAGCCGACGACATTCAACAAAATGCTTTGCACGCTTTTACGCAAGATTGGAGCAAGATTCATAAAATAAAACTACACCTGAAAGGAACCGATTTTCAGCTAAAAGTGTGGGAAGCACTTTTGAAAATTCCAATGGGAGGTTTAGCAACCTATGGAAATATTGCAGAAATCATCCGGCAGCCAAAAGCTGCAAGAGCTGTCGGAACAGCTATCGGAAGCAACCCTGTCGCCTTCCTGATTCCGTGTCACCGGGTCATTCAGTCGTCGGGTGTATTTGGCGGCTATATGTGGGGAACAACCCGAAAAGCTGCCATGATCGGCTGGGAAGCATCCAAAGTTGATGCTTCGGCAACAAAAACAGGCAGGTACGGACGAGGCACAGCCACATCCGAACATCACGTAAGAATTTACAGCTAAATGTTAGCGCTCTGCATCCAGCGCCTCGCGCCATGCGCCCTGCGCCTCACGCCCTGCGCCCTGCGCTTCCCCGATTCGATGAAATCCCCCCACCCTCCAACTGGAATATTTCTAAATTTGCCGTGAATTCTAAGTTACGCAGCAAATGAGAAATCAAGTCATCACATCGGCTCTCGATACCCACCGCGACACCACGACGGTGAGGCAGCGTTTTGTGAGGGATTTTGCGCCGATTGCCACGGTAACGGCCACCAAAGGAGCTGCCTGTGCCGGGATTAACACTTTCGCAAAGCGTAAGGAAGAAACAAATCCAATCGCACATTTACACAGATGTGGTGCGCACACTAAGATTATCCGATGAAAACACTACGACAACTATTTCCTCCTTACCTGTTGATGATGATACTTTATGTGCAAATAATATCATTATTACTCAATTACGACATTTTCGACAGTCGTGAACTGGTTATCTATCTCTGCTGGATTCCGATATTGACATTACCGTACTATTTTTTTGGAAAGAAAGTATTTTACAAAATAGCCGTTACCGTTTTTTTTATCGAAGGCTTTATCAATTTATGCCACTTATTAATTTTAAAAGGCCCCATCACAGCATCAAGCCTTTTTGTATTGTTAAACACCAATGTGAATGAGGCTAAAGAGTTTATGGAGTTGAAATTCAGCTGGTTGTTTTTGCTAATCATCCCCTATTTTTTCTTCGGTTTTATTGCTTATCGCAATACCTATTCCGTTCGTGTTTACCCCAAAAGCAAATGGGTGGTAATGATTGTAATGCTTTTCTCAATCGTATTTCTTTCGGAAAATTTAATAAACGGGCGGTTGACCCGAAAGGCTATTCCACAAACTGCCAAAGCGCTGATCTCTTTTGGCGAGGAGCTTAAGTCGTACAATGCTTTAAAGAAAAGGGAAGTTGCAAACATTGAGGCTGAACTGATTTCCGGAGAATCAAAACAGCATCTATTTGTATTGATCATTGGAGAATCCTGTAACAGGAATCACATGTCGTTATATAATTATCATCGAAAAACCAATCCCAGGCTGGAGAAACGAAACGATATTGTCGCCTATTCAAATGTTGTCAGTCCTTATTCTAACACTTTGAGTTCATTACTATCCGGCCTGACCGAATCCAATCTCGAAAACAAGATGAGTTTTGATAAAAGCACCAGCATAATTGACGTGTTCCATTCGTTGGGTTTTAAAACATTTTGGCTGTCAAATCAGTCACCCATTGGCATTTGGGACAATGCCGTTTTTAATTTAGCTAACACCTCCTATGTCACAATTTTTGTAAACAACAAAGGAAACACATCCTTTGAAAGCACTTATTTATCATCCTACGACGAAAGAGTTCTCCAGCCCTTCTGCTCGGTATTAGATGAAAAAGCAGAGAATAAATTCATTGTTATTCATTTAATGGGCAGCCACTCTGCCTATGCGAAAAGATACCCTTCAAAATTCGACAAGTTCACTACGTATAATTCTGACAAAGAACGTATCATAAACGAGTACGACAATTCTGTTCTTTACAACGATTTTGTTGTCGACAGCGTGTTGAGCATTTTAGACTCGTATAGTTTGGGAGATCGTAATATCATATCTTCTGCGATATATTTTTCTGACCATGGCGAAAATGTGTATGACGAAAACAACAATGTAGGCCATGATTATTCAGGATCATTGCCCAAATCAAATGTCGAAATTCCTTTTATCGTTTGGCTTTCATCCGGATATCAACATTTTTACCCCGACAAACAGAAAACGATTTTATCAAATAAAGAGCGGCCTTTTATTACCGATGATTTGTTTCATGCAATTATAGATTTGAATGACATTGGTTGTGAAGAATTTATCAGCAAAAGGAGTGTGTTCAATAAAGACTTTGATTTTGCCAGACCGAGAATATTAGAAGACAACATGAACTATGATTTGAAATAACTACCAACGCGCCACAACCAGTGAGCCTGTAAGAATTTACAGCTAAATGTTAGCGCCCTGCTTCCTGCGCCCTGCACCACGCGCCACGCGCCACGCGCCCTGCGCCCTGCGAAATCCTGAAGCGATGAAATTTAAAACTATTCCTAATGAAATAATTTTTAGTTTTGCGGCGTACTTAAATTAATCAGGCAAATGAGGAATCCTGCGATCACATCGGCTATCGACTCCCACGGTAAAACTCCGGTGGGGAGGGTGGGTTTTGATGAAAAATAATAAATCTGATTTACTGAATTAATGTGAGAAAATGACAAGGAAATCTCAAATAGAGGTTGAAAAACAAACTGATTTCGATTGTTCAGCAAAACGACCAGGACTTTATTAGCCTGACTGACATGGTGCGCGGTGAAGAAGGTTCCGACCATATCCGCAACTGGATGAGAAACCGGAACACTGTTGAGTTTCTTGGCCTTTGGGAATCCTTAAACAATCCGAATTTTAAACCTGTCGAATTCGACACCTTTAGAAAACAAGCCGGACTGAATAGCTTTAACCTGACACCTAAAAAATGGATTGAAGCAACAAATGCCATTGGACTGATTTCAAAATCCGGCCGCTATGGCGGAACTTACGCACACAAAGATTTAGCCTTTGAATTTGGCTTATGGATAAGCCCCATGTTCAAATTGCTGCTCATTAAAGAATATCAGCGATTAAAAGAAATTGAAAGTAACCAGTACAACCTTGAGTGGAACGTAAAACGGATACTTACAAAAATGAATTACCAAATTCATACGGACGCAGTTAAAGATTGCATTTTACCCGATAGGAATTACGAGAAGGACAAGGAATGGCTGGTTTATGCGGAAGAAGCCGATTTATTGAATGTTGTATTATTTAATTGCACGGCAAAAGACTGGCGGGATGCCAACCCTGAACATGCAAAGAAAGGGTTAAACATAAGGGATTTTGCCAGCATCAATGAACTGGTAGTTCTTGCGAATTTAGAAAGCCTGAATTCCATTTTGATTCGTAATAATATTGACAAGACTGAAAGATTCAGCCAACTGAAAGGTATTGCCACTTTGCAGAAAAAAGCGTTGGATGAAAAGGACTTTTTAAAAACATTGAAAAAAATATCGGACGATGTTTACATCAACTATTCCGGCAAAAAGAATTTGAACGAAGAGAGTAATTGAAGATTGAAGATTTTGATATGACATAGAGATTTGAAAATATTAAAAATATAACGCATTAGCTTTTATCTTGACTACGGAAATCGCCAATTTTCGAACTCGCCGCCTGTAAGAATAATGCGGACGAGGCGCAGCCTCGTCCGAACATCACGTAAGAATTCACAGCTAAATGTTAGCGCTCTGCATCCTGCGCCACGCGCCCCGCGCCACGCGAAATCCTAAAGCGATGAAATTTAAAACCGCTCCAATTGAAATAATTTTTAGTTTTGCGGCGTACTTAAATTAATCAGGCAAATGAGGAATCCTGCGATCACATCGGCTATCGACTCCCACGGAAAAACTCCGGTGGGGAGCCTGAGCTTTGTGAAGGGTTTTGGGGTCATCTTTCGGCGAAGTTTGCAAAAAGTAAACATACCTACCCGGATTGGCTGTGTAGATGCACCTTCTGCAAGTGGTAATGAAGAAATAAACGGGATGTCCACTATTCACAGACGTTGTAGCTCATTTATAAAAGGAATTAGATATGAAAACCAGACTAATTGTTTTAATAGCGCTAATGAGTCTTTTTGGAGCTTGCAAGAATGAAAAAAAAGAAGCCCAAACGATTCTTAATGGCATTTTGCCTGACTTAAAGAATGAAACGATTACTTTAGTGCCTGTTCAAGATTATTTTCCGGGATTAACAATGGTGGGCACATATCCTACAGTTAAGACGGATAGCCTTGGGAAGTATCTTTTTCGATTTACAACAACGAACTCCTGTTTCTATCAAATTATTAATAATAATTACCATCAGTTAAGAGCTGATATTTACCTTGAACCAGGCGATTCTCTATTTGTAGATCAATCATCATGGAGAGATAAACCAAAGTTTCTAATTGATGGAAAAGGAAGCGATAAGCTTAAACATTTAGAAAAAGATTGTCTAATATTCCCAAAGAATAAATCATTTTATGATAAAATCAGGAGCGACTATTTTTCTACTGAACTTGATTTCAAAAGATTTATAGACAGCATACATTTTGAAAGAGTCGATGCCCTGACATCATTCAAGGATATTCCGGATTTATTAAGAAATCATCATTTAAACACTTTGAATGCCGAAAGAGCACAGTTGTTATTAGAACATTTGGAAAGAAGAAACTATTACATAAAGCAAAAGCCCGACTACTATTATCCTGACGAAAGTTATGTCGGTTTTCTTGACAGCATTAATTTTGACAATGATTTTTCAAAGACTACTGCTTCTAAATTATTGACAAATAGTTACCTGAATTATCTTGCCAGACAAGCATTCAAATCAAAAACCGACAAAGAATGGTGGGAGGAAAGTTTGAGTTGGAAATTGAAATTTGTTTCTGCCCAGCCCAAATCCTTGTGGACAGACTTACTTGCGTTAAGTACAATAAGAGATTATTCTTTTGGACTTATGAGGGATGATTTTTTTATTGATTTGGAAACCTTTGATAATGCGTTCAAAGATAAGTTTTTCAACAGTCAAAACAAAAATTTATTTAAGGTTAATATTACATCTTACAAGAATTTGGCACCCGGAAAACCAGCTACTGACTTTGCGTTACCTGATTCAAGTGGTAATATGCACAGGCTAAGCGATTTTAAAGGGAATGTAGTTTACATTGATTTTTGGGGAACCTGGTGCTATCCTTGCATTCAGGAAATTCCCGATGCATTAGTTTTACAACAAAGATACGCAAAGGATGAACCGGTAACATTTCTTTATGTGGCATTGGAGTATGACAGCACAGATATTGCCGGCTGGAAAGAATTTATTTCCGGAAATGATTCGAGATTTGGTAAATTACTCCATCACAAACCGTTTCCTGGTGTTCATTTAGTAGCAGAAAAACAATTTAGAAATGAAGCAATCAGTGCCTATAAATTGAATTCTGCACCAACACATGTTCTAATTGACCAAAACGGTAATATTGTTAAAGCAAGAGCAAAGCGATCTAATGAAATACGAGAAGACATTGATGAATTATTAAAAACAATAAAGAAAAAATGACAAGGAAATCTCAAATGTCGAATTCGACACCTTTAGAAAACAAGCCGGACTGGTTAGTTTTAACGGATGCGGTTAAAGATTGCATTTTGCCCGATAGGAATTACGAGAAGGACAAGGAATGGCAGATTTATGCCCCGCTTGTAAGAATAATACGGACGAGCCACAGCCTCATCCCGAACATCACGTAAGAATTTACTTCTGAATGTTAGCTCTCTGCATCCTGCGCCACGCGCCCTGCTCCCCGCGAAATCCTAAAGCGATGAAATTTAAAACCGCTCCAATTGAAATAATTTTTAGTTTTGCGGCGCACTCAAATTATATATAGCCATGGAATCTTTAAGAATTGAAATAATTAATCCAAAAGCAAAGCGGTTGCTTAAAAACTTGGCCGACCTGGAACTAATCAGGATAAAAAAGGAACAGGTCAAATCTGATTTTTCTGAACTACTTACCAAATTTAGAAATCAGTCAGAAGAAGCCCCTTCTTTAGAAGAAATCACAAAAGAAGTTGAGTCGGTTAGAAAAGCTCGATATGAAAAGTAGAAAGGTCGTTCTTGACACAAATCTATGGATTAGCTTTCTTATCACTAAAGATTTTAGTTTTTTGGATAAATATATCGAAATAAAAAACCTAAACAAAACGAAAATCCTTACCATTAAAGAATTGATAGAGGAACTTTAGAAAAACACAACGCCACAACAACTATTCAGGATCATCGCCCGAAGCCGCACTAATCTCGCCTGGTGTTGGATTAAACCCAGTGGATATCTGAGAAAACAGGCAGGAGCCTGTAAGAATAATACGGACGAGGCTGTGCCTCCTCTGTCCCCAGTTGGCTTCCGCAGCCAGCCAGTTTACAGTATGGCAACCGTGAGTAGCAGTGTTTCGAAATACTTCAAATTTTGATATGTTAGGTTTTTGTAACTCCCCTTGTCATCTAATTCTTTTCAAGATTTCAACAATCAGCGAGTCCATGCGCGAGAATGCAAACCATTTTTTACCCAAACCTTTGAGTGAAGCACCAATATGGTAGAGTTCTTTTTGGTCGATGATCAAAAAACGATCATGGCAATCTGCTATGGCTTTAATTGCGATAGCAGGATATTGTTCGTTGTGTTTGCTCACGTCCAAATGCAGTTGTTTACTAATTTGCTTTGTGTAAATTGTAGCCTCCACATTTGGGTTGCGTTTACTCAATATGGCTAAAACGGTTTCGTCGATGTAATTGTCGATTAATATAATCGAGCTTTCTGCCTTTTTAATTAACCCGTTCACAAACAAATAGGCATCAAAAACCTGCCCGTCGAAAAAGATACCTTTATCGGGATCTGGATTTCGGCTTTCTAATGCCTTGAAAATAGCATCAAACTTTTTGTCGTTTTCGAGTAATTTTATTTCCACTTTGCTCATTTTTTCAAATAGCATTGCATTTTGCAAAAGAAACCGTCGCATTGCAACAAATGCTCTCATAATTACAATGCTTACCCTGGCTGCCTTTTCACTTTTCAGAACAGCGGAAACCGCGGCTACACCTTGCTCGGTAAACACATAAGGCAAATAGCCACCAAGAGATTGTCTCGTAGGTATCGCATTTTGCGATACCAAAAAAGCCACCTCATTTTCATCGAGTTGAAAAACATAATCATCAGGGAACCTATTGGCATTTCGTTTTACCTGCTCTCTTGGTCTGATTGGCTTAACCTCATAGAAAGAAGCTAAATCCTTGTCCAAAACAACCTGTACGTTTCTAATTGTAAATATCCTGTTTTCTATCTCTTTTTGCTGAATTACTTCCATGCAAATATCATTTTTTAAAGGTGAGTATCTACTTTTTCTTCAAAGTCGGAAACTTCGTTGGTTTGAGTAGCAGTGTTTCGAAATACTTCAAATTTATACTCTTTTTCCTGTTTCCTCAAAAACTAATTTTATGTTTTTTGCAATACCATTGTGGATCACATTCGGTAACCATGCAGCCGCCTAATTCACACCTTCCTTTTTCTGCCCTCTCTAATGTTCTCTGAGTTGGAAGTCCATAAACTATTGGGATAATTTCATCGCTATGTCCAAATGGACAAATTTTCTTTGATTTATTTTGGCTATTTGGACAAGGATAATTAGTTTGTAAATAAACGGTTGAATCGTTAAACACCTGAAGACCTGGAATGACATAAGACTGATACCCAACGAAAGAAAATTCTAATTCATATTCTCCCGGGCTAATATTTTTAATTTCAAAATGACCTGTTGAATCAGAATTTGTTCCTGTTATTAATTTGTCATTTTGATACAATACTACTGTTATGAATCGTGAAGGAGTATGGTCAACTCCATTTCGAACACTTCCTTTTAGTATTCCGGTCTGACAGAAAGAATTCATCGTAAGCGCCAGCAAAATGTAAATCAAAAACCTTTTCATAATTAACTGTTAATGATTCTTGTGTAATATTTGCATCACATCGGGTAACCACGCGCCCCGCGCCTTGCGCCTTGCGCCCCGCGCCCCGCGCCATGCGCCCGCGCGCCTACCGCCCCTCCACTTTCACCCGAATGCCTTCCGAATGTGCCGAAAACTCCGGGGCATACATACATTGCAAGGTGGTGATGCCGTTGCTGAAATCGCCACGCACGGTAGCTACCAGCGGATATTCGAAAACGTAGGTTCCTTTGGGCAGCGCGTCAAAAAAGAAATCCACGGCCACGTCGGTGGTGGTTTCGTAATAGCCCAGGCCGCTGCTGTATTTATAGCGCGACAACACATTTACCGGCTCAAAAGCCGCAGCCCGCATGTCGCGAAGATGCACATACTCCAGGTCGCGGTCGGTGCGCATGATGATGCGAACCACCAACTTGTCGCCCACCACCAGCTTGTCGCCGTCCGTTACCGGAACAATCATGCGCCCGGTGGTGGCGGAGTCGCGCTCTACGAAGAGTTTTTTCTCCACCTGTAGCGGCGTGGCGGCCGTGGTAATTTTATCGAGGTCCTCAAAATATTGCCAGTACATGGCGCCCCAGGCTATCCCGTCGTCGGGCTTGGTAACGCTAACCTGCGCCATGGCGGGAGTAATCTCCGCCGCATTCCAGGTGGTGGCGAAGTATCCGGTGCCGGCCTGCGTGTCGCCCATTTGTTTTGCTGACAATTCTTTGCCGCCGACTTCAATTTTTACAAGCTCATTATTCAGCAGCAGGTTGGTGCCGCGTCCGAGCAACGCATAAATGGCCTCGGTGGTGGCGCGCGACGTTTCCCAGTCCTGCACCTGCTTTTGGCGCAGCAGCCAGATTTTCATCTGTTCCACAGCGGCGCCGTCGTAGGCCACTTCATCAAAAGCTGCTATCATCATCGCCTGCGTTTCCAGCGGCGCCTGATACCAAAAATATCGCGGCTCGGAGCGCCACTACATGCCCATCTCTTCGCTATGCAGTGATTGCTCGCGCAGCGATTTGATAATAAGCGCTGCTGCCTGCTCTTTACCTGCCCGCTGCAAGGCTACCGCCAGCATGCCCTGCAAGTAGTTGTTTTGCTCCGGCCAGTATTTGACAGCCTGTTCCAGGTAGAAATTCCTGGCACTTTCGTGCGACGGGTTGAGCATGATGTGGTTAAAGAAACTACGGGCATAGAGGTATTGGATCGTCACCGACGTAAGATGATTTTCAGACAGATCTGCTTTCTCTTGTTTTTTTAATTTATCAAAATCATTTTGTATCTCGCCGTCGAGGTAGCGGACGGCTCTGTTCATCATGCCGCGCAGGTTGTCGTCGCCGATGGCATCTTTTATTCCGAGGTGGTCGAGCTTGCCGGCGCCCTGCACAATCATCTGCGTGACGTAGCGGCTGGGGCGCATCTCGTTCATCCAGCCAAAGCCACCTTCGGGTTTCTGAAACGCCAGCATCTTGCGGATGGAATGTTGCAGGCGGTATTGCATGTTGTTGATGTCAAAAAGCAGGGCGATGCGTTGTTTGCGTTCTTTCTCGTTGCGCGCCTGCAGCACCCATGGCGTTTGTTGCAGCACCTCCTCGTTGAGTTGCTGATTTTTTTCGAGCGCCGACAGGAAAGCCTCCGGCGAGCTGTTTTTCCATTCTTCAAACACCCGCTTTATCTGTGGGTTTTTGTTGGAAATATCGAACGCAATGCTGTTGGCAAACCAGGCCGAGAACCAGGCGATGGCGTTGTCGTTGGTCGGCTCGCTGATTACCGGCAGCGCCTGCACGGCATACCAGGCGGGGTTGGACGAAAACTCCAGGGTAAGCTGGTAATTTTCGAGGGTAGTGCTTTTGTCGGCTTTCGCCAAATTGTCAAACGTGAAGCGGCGCGTCTGGTTGCCGCCCACAGGCATGGGCATCGCTTCGGTCACCAGCTTGCGGTTGGTAACTACCGGCACCGGGCGCTCTTCGCCATCGGTGTAGTTGCCGGCGGCAGCTTTGATGCGGTAGTTGACCATGCTCAATCCTTTCGGCACGGCCATCTTCCAGCGCAGCGACGCACTCTCAGAAGCGGCAACAGAAAAGCTTTGTCCGGAATTTTCGAGAAGCACCTCCTGCGTCACATTTTTTTCCGTAAGGGCATCTGTAAATTCCAACGACGCCTGGCCGGCAAGGTTTTCGTCGGAAAGATTGGTTACTTTGGCAGCAAAATACAAGGTGTCGCCTTGCCGGAAAAAGCGCGGTGCATTGGCCACCACCATCAGCTTTTTGGCAGCGGTAAACTCCTGCTGCAACATGCCCGTCATCAAATCTGTGGTGTGCGCCAGCGCCTGAAACTTCCAGCATGTAAACGATTCGGGCAGCGTAAATTCTATCACCACATCGCCTTGTTCGTTGGTTTTGAGTTGGGGATAAAAGAAAGCCGTTTCGTTAAAATCGCGCCGCAACTGCACCGTCTGCAAGTCTGCCGCTGGTGGTTGAATTTGACGAAAAAGAGGAATATCCACCTCCACTTCCTCGCCAGGACTTTCCTCCTGGGCAACCATTTCGCTCTTCACCTGCCCATTGGTCATTGGCATCCTGCTTTTGGAGTGCATCATGTCGTACCCGCGGTTGTACCTGTCGAAGCCAAACCAGTTGAGCCGGTCGTAGTTCTGAAAATGATACGCCTCCGATCCACCATAGCCGGGATAAAACTGGTTGGCTTGCGCAATGCCAAAGCCATCGGCGGCTCCCCAGGCTTCCATCCGGTTGTTGGGATTATAAAGATTGAAATTCCACTGGTGTGGAACAAAAGCATCCAGCGAAGCATCGTACATCGAAGCAAGCATTTCGGCAGCCACTTTGTCGCCGTTTTTGCTTCGGATGGTCACTGTCCATTTCTCTTTGCTGCCGGGTACAAGCGTGCTGCGCATGGTTTCGAAAGCCACGTCGAGTTGCTTGTTGGTGTAGGGAACTTCAATCACCACCGAATTCCGGTAGAGATGATTGTCGATGACGTAAATATATTGAAAGGTAAAATTCCCGCGATATGCTTCTTTGATCGGAATCTCGATCAACTGCTGCGCGTTGCTGATCTTCATCCATTTGCGCTCGATGGTTTTGCCCTGAAGCTGTACTTCGGTAAGTACCAGCAC
>JAAYIU010000153.1 GCA_012523265.1 Bacteroidales bacterium
AATAATGTCAATGCCGGGTAACTACAATTATGAGTGACGCAAAAACCATCAACATTCTGGCTGTAGACGATCGAGCAGAAAACCTGCTGGCCATCGAGAGCATTCTCGAGGCGGATGAGGTCAATATTGTTCGCGCCAATTCGGGCAATGAGGCGCTGAGTTTGATGTTCGACTACGACTTTGCGCTCGTGCTGCTCGACGTGCAGATGCCCGGCATGGATGGCTTTGAAGCAGCCACCCTGATGCGTGGCAGCGAGAAGACGCGCCACATCCCCATCATCTTTATCACCGCCATTAACAAAGAAAAACAGCACATCTTCAAAGGCTACGATGCCGGCGCGGTCGACTATATCTTTAAACCGTTCGATGCCGGCATTTTGCGCAGCAAAGTAAATGTATTCATCGATTTGTATCGCCAGCGCAATACCCTGGAGGAGCTTACCCGCAAGCTCGAGTAAACCATCTCGGAGCTTATCGCTTCACGCGAGCAACTCAAGCTGAGCGAAGAAAAGTACCGCGATATTTTCGAAAATGCCAACGAAGGCATTTTTATATTAAAAGAGAAAAAGATCATTTTTTATAATCCCAAAACCTGCGAAATACTCTGCGGCAACTCTTGTAATCTGTTCAACAGATCTTTCATCGATTTCATCCACCCTCAGTTTCGTAAGGCTTTGCTGGAGGATCATTTTTATAAAGTAGAAAACACACTTCACGACCGAAAGACCACAACAAAAATTGTAACTGGCAGCGACACAATCAAGTGGATAGAAATAAACACGGTAAGCATCGGCTGGGATGGCGGGCAGGCGCTGCTGAATTTTATCAGCGATGTGTCTAAACGCAAGCAGGCCGAAGAGGAGATAAAGCAGGCACGCAAACTCGCCGAGCAAGCCAGCCGCACCAAAAGCGAATTTTTGGCCAACATGAGCCACGAAATACGAACGCCACTCAACGGCATCATCGGCATGACAGAGCTGGCGCTGATGGGACAACTCGATGCTGACCAACGCGAACGCATCGAGGCGGTGAAATTTTCGGGCGAGTCGCTGCTCGATATTATCAATGATATTTTGGATTTGTCGAAAATAGAAGCCCGCAAGCTGGAGCTTGATGCAATCACCTTTAGCCTGCGTGGCGTTATCGAAAAAGTGATGCGCCCGCTCTCGACCAAAACTGCCCGGAAAAATCTGGAACTTATCCTCGACATCGACCAGCAGGTACACGACAACTACATCGGCGACCCGGTGCGGCTGCGGCAAATCTTGTTTAACCTGCTGGGCAATGCCATCAAATTTACCGAGCAGGGCGAAGTGCGCCTGGAGGTACGCACAATGGAGCAACAGGACGAGGAGGCGACATTGCATTTTGCCATCCACGATACCGGCATTGGCATTGCCGGTGATAAGCTCGACAACCTTTTCAAATCTTTTAGCCAGGCCGACAGCACCACCTCCCGAAAGTTTGGCGGCACCGGCCTGGGGCTGGCTATTTCGCTCAGTTTGGTGGAGATGATGAATGGCCACATCGATGTTTCCAGCCAACCGGGAAAAGGCAGTACTTTTAGCTTTGTAATACGGCTTCTAAAAACAGAACCTGCGCGCTTCAGTAGCAACAAAGTATTGCCGGCGCTGCGCCAAAAAAAAATACTCGTGGTGGACGACAACGACACCAACCGCAAGATTCTCTCCGGGCTTTTGCGCCATCTGGGCATACAGTGCGAATTGGCTACCAACGGCATGATGGCTTACGATTTATTGCGCCAAAGGCAACAAACAGATGCGCCCTTCGACATCATGCTGCTCGATTACCACATGCCCGACCTCGACGGACTGCAACTGTTAAAAAAGCTACGTGCCGGAAATCCCGAGTTCCCGATGCCCAAAATCGTGTTGCTTTCGTCCGACGACGTCACGCTGAGCCGCTCCAATCTTTCTATGGCAGGTGTTGAGCGGGTATTAATAAAACCCATTTTTAACAACGACCTGATAAGAATCCTCAACGAGCTTACTGACACTAACGGAACCGCGAAGACCAAACCCGCAAATCCTGTCGGGCATCTTAATCTGCCAAAGGAACTGAAGATATTACTGGTAGAAGATAACCTGATCAACCAAAAGCTCGCCTGCGGGCTGCTGACCAATCTGGGTTATGATGTAACGCTGGCCATTCATGGCGGCGAGGCAGTAGCGTTATTAAAAGAAAAAACCTTCGATCTCATTTTCATGGATATTCAAATGCCTGAGATGGATGGCTTTGAAGCTACAAGCATTATCCGCAGCACCGAGAAAGAATCGGGGCGCCACACACCCATAGTAGCTATGACCGCCCATGCCATGAAAGGCGACCGCGAAAAGTGTATCGACGCCGGCATGGACGAGTACGTCACCAAACCCATCAGCATGAAATCCGTGACGGAGGTGATTATTAAACTTGCTATAAAAAATTGAACGAATAATTATCAAGAATAAAATCATGAAAAAATGGTTTCTTAATCTGCGCATCAAGCACAGGCTCAACACGATGACTACCATTTCGATTCTAAGCATCCTGCTGGTGGGCTACGCTTCGTATTACTTTTTCAGAACCACGCGCGTGCTCACGTTGGTGCTCACCGAGCAGCGCATCCACGACGTAAACTATCGCACCGGGTTGCAGTTGTTTTACGAATATCTGCACGACAACAATCCACAAACACTTGAGCAGTCGTATCACCATTTGGACTCGGCAGCACGCATTGCGCAGGTTTTTAGTAAATCGAAAGAATATTACGAGCAGTATACCCACGATAAATATGTGGATGTGATTTTGGAAGCCTACGGCCCCACCATCAACTACCAGCGTAGTGTAGCCGAATTGCTGGTGAATCGTTTCGAGCTGATGTTCATGGTGAACAATCCGCAGATGAATCAGGCGGTGGCTATCAGCCACGAAGCTTACCAAAATGTGATGGGTGTAAAAACCGCCATTCGTAACTATCTGGAAAATCCTGAAGAAACAGCGCTCTTCGGGCAGCTGGAGGAAGCCAAAACGCGTATGTCGGATATGGAAAAACGTTTCTCGGCTGCCATCGACGCACTCAGCGGTTTCGTTATCAATCTGCTGCTTTGGAGCATCCTCACCATTGCTTTGCTGCTGATGATCATTACTTTCGTTTCGTCGCGGCTTATCTCCGATACTATTTCTAAACCTATCATGGTTATGGTGGGAAATCTGAAGAATCTGGCCGAAGGAAATCTGCAGGCGGAAGTGAAAGCAACTACCCGCGATGAAATCGGGCGCCTCAATGCTTCCTATATTGATTTGCAAAACAGCCTGAAGGAAAAGTCGACCATTTCGGCAGCCATTGCCGACGGCGACTTTACCCACAAGGTGAAGCCCCGCAGCAAAAACGATGAGCTGGCTTTTTCTATTAATCAAATCGTAGATAACTTTAGCGAAGTGGTAGAAAGCGCCAACCGCATTGCACGCGGCGACCTGAACACCACCATAAACCTACGCAACGAAAACGACCAGCTCGGTGCTGCACTGCTGCGCATGACCACCGACCTGAAAATTTCCAACGAAGATAAACGGCGCCAGCTTTGGCAAAAAAGCAGCC
Source organism: Bacteroidales bacterium (assembly GCA_012523265.1). Classification (GTDB taxonomy): domain Bacteria; phylum Bacteroidota; class Bacteroidia; order Bacteroidales; family 4484-276; genus SABY01. Next base: position 3,602 of record JAAYIU010000153.1, read on the forward strand.
AGTCGGTACTCAATGATGCCATGCGCGGCGAGCAGGAAATTATTGCGTTAAGCCAAAAAATCGTCAGCCAATTGTGCGACATCGTGCAGGCTAAGGTGGGCGCCATTTATGTGGAAGAGGAGAAGACCTACAAGCTAACCGGCAGCTATGCTTTCCGTCAGCGTAAGCATATTCCTACTTCCTACAAAGCCGGCGAAGGCATGATAGGTCAGGCGGTGATAGAAAAACAGACCATTATCATCACCAACATTCCCGACGACTACACCACCATCAACTCCGGGCTGGGCGAAGCTACGCCACGCAACCTGCTGATAGTGCCATGTGTTTTTAATGATACTGTGGTGGCTGTGATTGAACTGGGAAGTTTTGCGGAGTTTACCGATGAGCAACTGGATTTTGTGCAGCTCATCAGCCAAAACATTGCCGTGGGATTGCATGCCAGCAAAGGACGCACTGAACTTAGAAATCTCCTGACGCGCACCCAGCAGCAAGCCGAAGAGCTGCAAGTGCAGCAGGAAGAGCTGCGCCAGGCCAACGAAGAACTCGAAGAGCAAACCAAAGCCCTCAAAGAATCGGAGCAGCAACTACAAACACAGCAGGAGGAGCTGCGCGTGACCAACGAAGAGCTGGAAGAACGCACCAGCGCCATCGAAAAACAACGCGACGACATCCGCACCAAAAACGACGCCCTCGTGCAGGCACAAAAAGAGATAGAAAAGAAAGCCCGCGACCTGGAAAGCGCCAGCCGCTACAAAACGGAATTCCTGGCCAATATGTCGCACGAGCTGCGCACCCCGCTCAACAGCATCCTGGTGCTTTCGCAAATACTTGGGAACAACAAACCCGGAAACCTTACCGACAAACAGGTGCAGTCGGCCAAAACCATTTATTCGTCGGGCAGCAGCCTGCTGTCGCTGATCAACGAAATCCTCGATCTCTCCAAAATAGAATCAGGAAAGCTGGAGGTAAATTCAGAGCGCCTGGAACTGAAGTCGTTTTTGGATAATATTGATGAAATCTTCCGGCCATTGGCTACCGAAAAAGGGTTGGAGCTTAACATCTTACAGAGCATCGGCCATGATGCATCCATCCATACCGACAGCCTGCGCTTGCAGCAAATTCTGCGCAACCTGCTGTCGAACGCCATCAAATTTACGCACGAGGGCAGTGTGTCGCTCCACGTTTACAAACCCGAAACGCTCAGTGCGTCGCAGCGCGAGGCCGGACTGGAGCCGGGAACGACCATCGCTTTTGAAGTGAAAGATACCGGAATCGGCATCCCGGTACATCAGCAGCAAACCATCTTCGAGGCTTTTATGCAGGCCGACGGCACTACTTCACGAAAATATGGCGGCACCGGACTGGGACTTACCATCTCGCAAAACCTGGCGCACATTCTGGGCGGCGTCATAAGCATGGAAAGCAACCAAAACAATGGTACCACCTTCAGGCTCCTGCTGCCGCTGAAATATAAAATGCGTCAACGCCAACTGGTAATGACCGGCACCACAGCGGCACACCCTGAAGTAAGCGCAGCACAGCAAACCATCACCAAAACGTTACGGCCGGGCAACGGAAGCAACAGCAGCGATGGTCATCCCGGCACACACGAATCAGTGAAAGACGACCGAAAGATTATCAACAAAGGCGATAAATTTATTCTCGTAATCGAAGACGACGCTTCGTTTGCACAGATACTTTACGATCTGGCACACGAAAAAGGTTTCAAATGCCTGATAGCTCCCAACGGCGAAACGGGACTGCATTACGCCGATTATTATAAACCCGATGCCATCATCCTCGACATCGGACTGCCCGGCATCGACGGCTGGCAGGTGATGGACCGCCTGAAAGAAAACCTTGAAACACGTCATATCCCTGTGCATTTTATGTCGGGCAAAGACAAAAGCATTGAAGCGATGAAAAAAGGTGCCATCGGCTTCCTTACCAAACCCATCAGCATAGAAGACCTCGACGCAGCTTTTCAGAAAATAGGAAACTACATCTCTAAGCCGCTCAAGAAGTTGCTGGTAATAGAGGACGACGATGATATGCGCCGCGCCATCGTTGAGCTTATCGCCGATGATGATGTAGATATCACCAGCGTGTCTACCGGAGCACAGGCGCTGGAGCAACTGCAAAGCGAGCATTTCGATTGTATGATCCTCGACCTGGGACTGAAAGATATTTCGGGTTTCGAGCTGTTGAAGAAAATTGGTAAGAAAGGCAGTGGTGGCAACATCCCGGTAATCATCTACACCGGCCGCGAACTGTCGCGCGAAGACGACGAGCAACTGCGGCAATATTCTGATCGCATTATTATAAAAGGTGTAAAATCGCCGGAGCGGCTGCTGGCCGAAACCACATTGTTCCTGCATCGCGTGGAATCGGGGCTGCCCGAAGAGAAACAAAAAATGCTCAGGTTTGTCCATCAGAAGGAAGATATTATCAGAGACAAAAAAATACTGGTGGTGGACGACGACATGCGCAACGTGTTTGCGCTAAACAGTCTGCTGGAAGAGCGCGGGCTTAAAGTGGTGGTCGGGCGCAACGGAAAAGAAGGGCTGACCAAGCTCCAGGAAACGCCGGATGTGGATTTGGTGTTGATGGATATAATGATGCCCGAGATGGACGGCTACGAAGCAATGCAAAAAATACGGCAGATGCCGCAATACCGCAAGCTGCCCATCATAGCACTCACAGCCAAAGCCATGCAGGGCGACCGCGACAAGTGCATTAAAGCAGGCGCCAACGATTACCTGACCAAACCCGTGGACGCCGACAAACTCATTTCGCTGCTTAGAGTGTGGCTTTATCAATCATGAAATCTCCGGCAGAAATACGTATTGCAACAGAGGACATAGAGATAGAACTCTTCCTGCAGGCTGTGCTTTTGAAGTATGGTTACGATTTTCGTAATTATGGCAAGGCGCACATCAAGCGGCGGGTGCGTCATCGTATGTCGGTGTCGGGACTGCCGTCGGTGAGCGCGCTGATACATAAGTTGCTGTACGATCCGCATTTTTATCAGGAAGTACTGCAGGATTTGTCTATCACCGTTACGGAGATGTTTCGCGATCCGGAGTTTTACAAGACGCTGCGTCAGGAGGTGGTCCCGTTGCTCAAGACGTGGCCTTTTATAAAAATATGGCATGCCGGCTGCGCCAGTGGCGAAGAGGTATATTCGATGGCCATCCTGCTGCACGAAGAAAACCTGCTGCGTCGAGCGCAAATCTACGCCACCGACTTCAACCAGGCCGCGCTCAACAAAGCGCGCCAGGGCATCTATCCCATCGACCGCATCAAAGAATACACCCACAATTACCAACAGGCTGGCGGCAAGTCGTCGTTTTCGGATTACTACAACGCACACTACGACTCGGTGATGCTCGACAAACAGTTGAAAGAAAACATCGTTTTCGCCGATCACAATCTGGTAACCGACGGCGTTTTTGGCGAGATGAATCTGGTGGTGTGCCGCAATGTGTTGATTTATTTTGATAAAGAATTACAAAACAAAGTTTTAAATCTGTTTTTCGAAAGCCTTACGCCCGGCGGCTTCCTGTGCCTGGGCAGCAAAGAAAGCCTGCGCTTTGCGGCCAACGCCGGCAGCTTTGAAGTTATTTCGGAGAAACAGCGGGTTTATCGAAAGCAATTTATGGAATAGCTGGGCGCAGGGAGCTGGGACCTTGGCGCAGAGAGCAAAGAGCAAAGTGCTGGGTGCAGGGAGCGGAGAGCTGAGAGCAAAGCGCCACGCGCCACGCGCCATGCGCCATGCGCCACGCGCCATGCGCCACACGCCATGCGCCATGCGCCCAGCGCCACTAAATATAAAAACCTCATGAAATACGATGCTGTGGTAATAGGTGCTTCGGCGGGTGGGATGCAAGCGCTCACCGCAATACTGCCGTTGCTGCCCGCCGACTATCCGTTGCCGGTGGTGGTAGTGCAGCACATCAGCCCGCAGAGCGATAACTACATGGTGCGCTATTTTGCCAACCTCTGCCCCATGAAAGTGAAAGAAGCCGACGAGAAAGAACCGCTGCAGCCGGGGACCATTTATTTTGCTCCGCCCAATTATCATTTGCTCATCGAACAAAGCCGCACCTTCTCGCTCTCCACCGAAGGGCGGGTTAAATTTTCGCGTCCCAGCATCGATGTGCTGTTCGAGAGTGCCGCCGATGCTTACTGCTCCCGTTTGATCGGCATCATACTTACGGGAGCCAACGACGACGGAAGCCGCGGCCTGCAGCGCATCAAACTATGTGGCGGCCTCACCATCGTGCAAACTCCCGGCAGCGCCGAAGCATCCGCCATGCCGCAGGCCGCCATCAGCCTGGCCAGACCCGATCTGATATTGCCACTCCAGGGCATCGCGGAGAAGCTGGTTGAGTTGTTGTGAGCACGTAAATAGAAAGAATTAAATTCTAAAATTTATTGCTGAAGCGTTAGATTGCTGGTTTTTAATATTTTATAAATTGCCGC
>JAAYIU010000040.1 GCA_012523265.1 Bacteroidales bacterium
CAGTTAAGCCAGCTCAACCACCGACGCCCGCGGCTGCCAGCACCGTTGTGCATGCCACGCCTGTTGCTCAACGATCGAATGTGCAGGAAACGGTAAAGGCAGCGCCACCAAAAAATCAACCTGCTACCAACGGTTTTATCCCAGGCTCTATTTCTATCAAAGATGATATTGAACCAGCCGATGAAGAGGAAGATGAGGAGGAGAAGCAATTCGACTTTGACTCCGAAGAATTCCGGTTGGCACCAAAATTTGGAAAAGAAGAGTTGGTGGCAGCCTGGCACGATATGATTGATCACATTCCTGACGACAAGCCCGACCTGCGCTCAACATTGCTGGCAGCCGAACCTGAACCTGCCGAAAATTTCGTTGTTACTTTTGTGGTGAGCAATCCCATTCAGCAGTCCAAGATAGGCGAAAACAAGCAGGATATCGTTCCCTTTTTGCGCGATCAGCTCAACAATCGTTTTGTTACACTCGATGTTATTGTATCCGATGTGCCAGCCACAGATGCTCCGCCAGTGACCTCTGAAGAAAAATTCAGACACATGGCCGCCAAAAATCAGGCACTGCTCTATCTGCAAAAAAAGTTTGAACTCGAACCGTAGGCAGCGCTTATTTATAGCGCCGGCATTTTGATAGCAAAAAGTTCGGTATCCCAAGTCATCAGTCTAATTATTCCACCTTTGCCCATTCTGGAAAAATATTGATTTCGATGCCAAAAACCACGCTGCCCAGCCAGTAGGTCATCAGTGTGATGATGATGGCGCCGGCAAGGTTGAGTGCCAGTCCGTTGACGGCCATTTGTCGCACGCTGAGGCGGTTGGTGCCAAACACGATGGCATTGGGAGGTGTGGCTACCGGCAGCATAAAAGCCATCGAGCCTGAAAGTGTGGCGGGCAGCATAAAGAGCAGCGGATTGGTTTCGGTGGTGATGGCCATGCCGGCCAGTATGGGCAGGATCATCTCAGTGGTGGCCGTGTTGCTGGTAAGTTCCGTGAGGAAAGTCATCAGCAGAGCAATGGTGAGAATGATCACAAGCGGATGGTAATCCGTCACCCACATCATCTGGCTGCCGATCCACACCGAAAGTCCCGATTCTTTAAATCCCGACGCCAGCGCAAAGCCTCCGCCAAAAAGCAGGATGATGTTCCAGGGGATGTGTCGCGCCACCTTCCACTCCATGATGCGTGCGCCGGTATTGTTGCGTGTAGGAATGGTGAAAAGAATTATTGCAACCAAAATGGCGCTGGTGCCGTCGTTGATGTATTTGCTTTGTGGGAAAAGACCCGACCAGCCGGGCAGTACAAAAAAACCTGTATCGATGTCGGCACGGAAAAGCCATAGCATCGCCACCAGCACAAAAGCCACAAAAACTACTTTTTCTTCGTACGACGATTTGCCCAACATAACAAGCTGCTTCCTGAACACATCCTTATCGACGTCAACCCACCCCCATCGAGGTTTAAATATTAAATAAAGATAGCCCCACGTAAAACTAAAAATTACAATGCTCACGGGCAGTGCAAAAACAAACCAGGAGGCGAAAGAGATTTCCGGAGCATGTGTGAAATAAATTTGAAAAATCCGTGAAAACGAAAGATTTGGCGGTGTTCCCACCAGCGTGGCAATTCCACCGATGGAGGCGCTATACGCCACGCCCAGCAGCAGCCCGGTGGTATAGCCCGCTACATTTTTACGGCCGATAAGTTCTTCCAGCTTGCTGATGATAGAAAGCAGAATTGGAATCATCATCATGGCGGTGGCTGTATTAGAAATCCACATCGAAAGGAAAGCCGTGGCAAGCATAAAGCCGAGCAAAATACGGCCGGGGCTTACTCCAGTAAATATGAGAATGTGCAGCGCAATGCGGCGGTGCAAGTTCCAGCGTTGCATGGCCAGCGCTATGATAAATCCACCGATAAAAAGAAAAATTACGTGGTTGAAATAAGTGGCCGAAACGCTGTTGCCGTCCATGATGCCGAGCATCGGGAAAAGCACCACCGGAAGCAGCGCCGTAATGGCCAGCGGCACTATTTCTGTGATCCACCACACAGCCATCAGCAGGGCCACAGCAAGGGTATAGCTCACCAGCGGATTGTTGGCGTCGAGGGTTACAAATAGTATGAGCCACAAGCATAACAGCGGCGTAAGCAAAAAGCCAACGAAATTTTTTGCTTTCATAATGAGGGATTGCTCTATTTGGCTGAAGTCACTTGCAAAAGTATTTTATTTTGTAAAATAGTGTTAGCCGGCTAAGTTTTTCAATAGAGGACATTTGGTTTTTTAATGTTTAGTTTTGCTGCGGTTTTCGGCTTCATGTTGTTGATTGTTTTTTATTTGGCAACAGCCGCCAACTCATTCATTTATTAAAAAATAAAATAAAAAAAACACGCATGAAAAAACTGGTAGTAGTAGCTTTGGGTGGTAATGCTTTGTTGCGTGGCGACCAAAAAGGCACCATCGACGAGCAAGAGAAAAATGCATTTGAAACCAGCGAAAAGCTGCTGGTGCTGATACGCGAGAACGATTACAACATGGTAATTACCCACGGCAACGGCCCCCAGGTAGGTAATCTGCTTTTGAATAATGCCGCCGGCAACAAGCTCTATGGGCTGCCCGAGATGCCGCTCGATATTTGCGTGGCTTATTCGCAGGGATTTATCGGTTACGTTATAGAGCAGCAAATGCACAACGTGCTGCTGCAACAGGATCTCGACCGCGACATCCTTACCATCATCACACAGGTGTTGGTAAACAAAGACGATCCTGCTTTTAGCAATCCTACCAAACCCATTGGTCCTTATTACACCAAAGAAGAAGCTGAAAAAATTACTGCCGAAAACGGGTCGGTGTTTGCACCTGATCCGCGCGGCAGGGGATGGCGCAAAGTAGTAGCTTCGCCCAAACCTTTGGTGATTAACAACAAAAAATCAATCGAGAAGATAGCACGCGAAGGAACCATTGTGGTGGCTGTGGGTGGCGGCGGAATACCGGTGTTTTATAAAGAGGAAAACCGGCTGCAGGGTATCGACGCTGTGATAGATAAAGACCTGGCATCGGCACTGTTGGCTGCACAAATCAATGCCGACAAGCTTTTTATCCTTACCGATATTCCCAAAGTTTGTATTAATTACAATACCCCACAAGAAAAAGCCATCGACCGCATGACCATTGCCCAGGCCAAGCAGTATCTCGCCGAAGGACATTTTGCCGAAGGCAGCATGGCACCCAAAATCAGAGCGGCTATCTATTTTGTGGAGCATAGCGGCAAAGATGCCATCATTACCCAGACCACCCGGCTTGGCGTGGACGATGGCGGCACCCGTGTGGTGATGATTTAATAAAGAAATTCATAAATAATTACTGATAAAAACGCATCAAATCTTATTCATTATGGCTTTTAATTTAAGAAACCGAAACTTCCTGAAACTGCTGGATTTTACGCCACAGGAGATCAAATTTATGCTCGATCTTGCAGCCGATCTGAAAAAGGCAAAATATGCCGGCACCGAGCAAATGCGCCTGAAAGGCAAAAACGTAGTATTGCTTTTCGCAAAAGACAGCACCCGTACGCGTTGTGCTTTCGAGGTGGCGGCACTGGATCAGGGAGCACACATTACATACATAGGCCCTGCAGGGTCGCAAATGGGTAAAAAAGAATCGATGAAAGATACTGCCCGTGTACTGGGACGTATGTACGATGGCATCGAGTATCGTGGATATGGTCAGGAAATAGTGGAAGAGCTGGGCAAATATGCCGGCGTACCCGTTTGGAATGGCCTTACCAACGAATTTCATCCTACCCAAATCCTCGCCGACTTCCTCACCATGCAGGAGCATTCCGACAAACCACTGCACAACATATCTTTTGCCTACCTGGGCGATGCACGCAACAACATGGGCAACTCGCTGATGGTGGGAGCAGCCAAAATGGGAATGGACTTCAGAGCCGTGGCTCCCAAACAGTTCCTTCCCGACCAAAAACTGGTGGATACCTGTCTGGAGATTGCAAAAACTACCGGCGCAAAAATCACCCTTACCGACAATGTAGAGGAAGGTGTGAAAGGTGTCGATTTTCTTTATACCGACGTCTGGGTGTCGATGGGCGAACCCGACGAGGCCTGGAAAACCCGCATAGAGCTGATGAAACCTTATCAGGTAAACATGGAGATGGTAAAGAAAACAGGCAACAAGGCAGTGAAATTTATGCACTGTCTGCCCGCCTTCCACAACCGCGAAACGGCAGTGGGAGAGGAGATTTATCAGAAATTTGGTATGGAATCTCTGGAGGTTTCCGAAGAGGTTTTTGAGTCGGATATGTCGATTGTGTTCGATGAGGCCGAAAATCGTCTGCATACCATCAAAGCTGTGATGGTAGCCACGCTGGGCTGCTAAAGTTTAGCTGGTGCTGGAACACAACAAAAAAAGCCGCTTTCCTTTATGGGAAGCGGCTTTTTTAATAGCCATTTTTGTTCAATTATTATTTAATCACCAGCTTGGTGCTGTAGATGCTTTCCTTGTTGGCAAGATTAAGAAGGTAAACGCCTTTGGCCATATTTTTCAGGTCTATGCCAACGGTATTGATTCCGGTGTTTAGTCTTACGTCGCCCGTGCGGATTAGCTTTCCGGTAAGGTCGGTGATGCTCCATGAGGCTTGCGATGGAGTATCAACCACCATTTGCAGCGTAGTGCTTCCGGAGGCGGGGTTAGGATACAAGGTTACATTATTTTTAGCAAAATAATCGTCGATGCCGGTAGCGCCCATGGTTGTAAACGAAAACACTTCGCTGTAGTCGCTTGTATCGTAGGAGGTGGTAGCGCGTATCCGCCAAAAATACTCGGTCTTGTGTGCCAATGTTTCGATGAGGTAATAGGAAGGGGAGGTTTCAGCATCACTGGTAGGTTTGTAGGCAACAAAAGAATCAGAGAAATCGGCATTTTTGCTGTATTCAATTTTGTAAGAAGTAGTGCCTTTTATCTGACTCCATTTCAGTTGCGGTTTTGTAGATACGCTGTCCATGCCATTTTCAGGAAAAAGAGGATTTACGGCAGCAGCGGTGGTAAATATGCGTATTTCTGACCAGCCGCTTGTGTCGCGCATATTCTGTCCGCGTACATGCCAGTGGTAGGTAGTACCATATTTCAGTGGTGGTGTAGGTACTCTTATGGAATCTACAAAATACATCAGGGCATTGTTCCAGTTCTCGTTGATGTGTATCTGATAACTGTAGGTTTGCGTGCCTTTAAACTCTGTCCAACGCAGCTCGTGATTCAATCTTGAATTGGTTTCACCATTGTCGGGTTTCCTCAGGGCTATGGTATTATCGGTGGTGAAGCTGCGCACTTCGCTCCAGGCAGAGCTATCGGTAGCATGAACGGCGCGCATGCGCCAGTAATGGGTTTGTCCGTAGTATAAATATTTAACCTCATACTCTTTTTGTCCTTTTTGTGCCGGAAAGGCGTTCCATATCGGGCTGGTGCCATTAAAAGGAACAGTATCTACTTGTATCTGGTAGTGTGTGAAGCCTGAGAGTTTGCTGGAGTTTCCGGTCAGTTTTTCTTTCCACTTCAGCGTTACGTTGGCTTTTTCGCCGGTAGCACCATTGGCGGGGCTGTTTAGCTCCAGAAAATCGAAGGTGGTAAAGCTGCGTGTTTCAGTCCATCCCGACACGTCTTCGCCATCGATGGCGCGTGCTTTCCAGAAATATTGTGTCTGGAACATCAGGCAGCAGGTTTGGTATGCCGAGTAGGGCGTAAATTCATGTACCACCACATCGGTAAAGTTTTCGTCGAGTGCCACCATCACTTCGTAGCTGGTAGCGTTTACTACTGCCGTCCAGTCAAGGATAACGTCGGGCATTTGTTTTACGGCTTCATTGGCAGGAGCTACTGATTCAGGAGTGTCCACGCGCGTCTGTGCCTGAAGCAGTGTAGTGGTAAAGAATAATGCAAATGCTATTAATAATATCTTTTTCATGTTGTATGCTTTTTATTGATTTAACAAAACTACTTAACAATGAATTTGCTGTTGAACGACTGACCAAGAGCATACACGCTGACCATATAGATGCCGCTTGTCATTTGGCTACAGTCGATGCTGAATGTGTTGTTGCCCCTGGATTGATTGTTCAGTGCAAATTCTCTTACTACCTTTCCGGTGATGTCGAACACCTGAACGGTAACATTTTCAGATTGCCGATCGAGCTGGTAGCTGATGCTTGCCTCGTTCATTACGGGGTTCGGCGAAATTACAAGATTGCTGCTTGTGGCAGTAGGGTCTGTATATTTATCATCATCAATACCAACATAATGATAGGTATCGTCGCGGAAAACGCCACGTCCGTAGGTGGCACAGTAGATGTCGCCATAGTTGTCGACAGCGGGATACACTACTGGTGGTACCAGCGGGTCAGGACCTGACAGAGTAATCTGATCGGTATAGGTAGTCTGTTGTTCTAATTTCACCACCATGGCTTTGCCTATACCTTTGCTTGCAAAACTCCATTCAGGAATGCTATCGGTAAGATTATCGGTGGCGTAAATGCCAAATTCAGTTCCGATGATCCCTACCGACGAGTTTTTCATTTCGATTACCGAAGAATAAACCGGAGCTTTGGGCAGATTGCCGGTGATGTTGGTGAAAGTCATAGTGCCATTGCTTGCCAGCGCGTTCATCGATTGATACACATAATTTTCGTTGCCATAGTTGCCTAAGGTAAGGATGATATGCTGCGGATTTTGCTGATCGACAGATAAAGAAGTTATGTAACGGCCATCAAACGCACTATCAGCTATTTCGGCCACAGCCAACACGGTGAAGGGGCTGTCGATGTCGCCGGAGCGTTTATCGTACGCATCTTTGAGGTTCGATACACGGTAGATGCGTCCGTTTTCGGTGCCAACAAAAAGATGATTGGCATCACTGGATAGTGCCATGCACGAGGGTTTGGAGAAGTTGCCGGTGGTTTGCAGCACTTTCCAGATGTTACTGCGTTCCTCGTAAACAGGATTAAATTTGATGGTGCTGTCGAATTTGATAAAATCATTGGTCATGTAAACGGCGCTATGATTGGCAATAAAAAGTTTGCTCTGCACGATATCCTTAACGCTGATAGAATCGCCTGCAACCAGTGAATCCTGATCAAGGACATAATAAAACGGATAGCCTTTGTCGCCTTCAAAGCCTTTGTTAACGCTGCGTACCAGCAGTGTTTCGCCCTGATAGTAAGTTCTGTCGGCTATAAATTTTGTATAAAATTTCGAACCATAGTCATTAAAACTTTCCCACAAGGCAAAGGGTGTAATGAAAAGGTTGGTGGTAGGGGGTGAAAAGTTCAGTGAAAAGCTTTCACCTTTGTCGCCTGTGCGCGCCAAATTCCCTCTGCTGTCGCTCACCATAAAGGCTGCCGGATAAATAAGGGAAACTTTGGCCGATCCGCCCGATGATCCTATTCCGCCATACACGCGCTCACCGGTTTCGGGAGTGTTGCCGTTTCCGGTTACATATTGAACGCCGTTACCGTGCACTCCTGCCAGGAAGGTGTGCTTACGACCCGAAATGCCAAGGGTGTAAACCTGTGCTGTGGAAAGACCACGGATAATCTGGGTGTATTCTACAGCGTTTTGGCTGAAGTTGCCAAAGGCTATGCCCTGGTTGGTTGCGATGGCAAATTTGTTGTTATTATTTGGAAAAAAAACATAATCGTGATGATAATAGGGCAGGTAATTGTCGAATCCGGGGAAAGCTCCCGAAGAGATAGCTCCTGCACCCCAGTCGTAGAAACCGCCATAGGGTGTTTTCTTGCCGTACCAAAGGTTGTCGCCACCCAGCAGCACTCTGTAAGGATCGTTGGGAAACACTGTGATAACGCTGTTGTAGCATGCTGTTCCGTCAAAAACTTTCATCGTAGAGCTGGCACCACCCGGAAAGATCACTTTCCAGGTAAGTCCTTTGTCGGTGGAGAGGTAAAAATTCTCCATGAATCCGTTGCTCACCGTGCTGGTGACGTACATCACATTTTCGTCGGTGGGTGCAATGGCAACCTGCGAACGACCGTTGGTAGCAGTAGAATATGGGCTTTCAGGTACTTTTAGGTTATCCCACGGGGTAACGACGTTGTAATTGATAGCACCACGATTGTAGATCTGATTGTTGGTGTCGATCACGATGAGATTGGTTGTGAAGTTTTTGTCTTCGCGGGCAAACATATCGAAGTTCTTGGGATTGCCCGAAATATTGCGGAATACCGGATCGGCACCGCCATCGGATACATACACTATATTATTAAAGGAAGCGATAAGATTTCCGTTTGGACCAACATCAACAGCATCACATTTTATCTTGCCAAAAGTTTTTTCAGCATTAATGCGGGCTATTTCGTTTTTGTTGTAAAGCAGCGTATCGATAATGGTTTTCTTCAGCCCTTCTATTACCAGTTGGCCGGTAATTTCGTCGATGTACCAACTGTTGACCATTTTTGTGGTGTCCACCTGAATATTTACACCATAGGTGATGGAGTCGGTTTCGTAGCGGGTTACTTTTTGCCAGGTCGTGCCTTTGTCGTTGGTGAAAAACAAACCTGTGTTGGTGGCGGTGTAGACGCGGTCGTTGGCTGCATCGTACTCCATATCATACACATACGCCCAATCAACGGTATCGTTGGCCTGAGTTACCTGCGGCTGAGTGGCCGGAAGGAGTGTAAAGTTATCCTGATCGGTTGATTTGTAGACGCCCGTGCCGACAATACCGCTGTAGTAGAGGTTGTTCTGCGCATACTGCACGTTGTCGGTGCAGAAGGCATCGCCTGTACCGGCGTAGATGTTGCCATCGTTGTCCTGCACCATACTGGTAACCTTCAGGTTTTGGTTGGCCTGATTGAGTTTTGTCCAGGTAGCACCCTGATTGGTGGTGCGCCATATTCCACCGGTGATGCTTGCCAAAATCAATGAATTGTTGCTTGCTTTATTGTCGAACAGCATAGCGCGTACCACGCCGGGAGCGTTGTCGGGCCCCATGCTTTTCCAATTCAGGTTTACTTCACTGCCTGCTTTTAGTGCCATCATTGCGTTGGCAGTAGCATGTGCTTGCAACTCGTCGTTGGGGTTCACACGCAGCGTCACCTGGTTTCGGCGAATCTTGTTTAAATAATCTGCCGCATTTTTGGTGGCCACAGTGCTATCGTTCTGTGGCACTGCTGGCTCACCAGTGAGACCGCCGGCCAGAATAATCGAGGCTACTCCTAAAATGAGGGTAAATAAACTAAGTGGTAAAAGTTTACTTTTCATGTTGTGTTATTTTGATTAGTATGTATTGCTTTGCTTTTGCAAATAAAGTTCCAAATGTAGCTTCAGGCCTGATTTTGACGTCGTTCTAATCAGTGTGCGGCCAACTGGAATCAGTTATCGGCTTCTGTTTAAATGCCTGTTTTTGCTCGTTTCATCACCTAAAAAATCTTAATTTTTGAACGAACAAAATTGGAAAAAAAAATCCAACCAGCCATCCTTTTTTATCAATTCAAAACCATTTTAAATAAAAAAAACCTGCCATACGCTCCACAAAGGTAGGTAATACTTGTAACATCCACCTTTTATAGTTGCTGGTTAGTATGCCAAAGAAAAAATACAAAAGTACTGTTTCAGCAATGGGGAATCCATTTTTGTCTGAATTTATTTTCATTTTCTTCACAATTTTCGCCTCTCATGGCAATTCCTGATGTTTTTTATTATTAATAAATCAAAATTTATAGCATAGAATTTGTAAGCCAACAAAGCTTTTTAATACATTTGCCTACTTTTCTTCAAAACACGTAATTCACAATCTTATTAATAAAAATTGAAAATCACTTATGAAAAGAATTAATCTCCTCACCTGGTGCCTGGTAGCTCTATTTGGCCTGGCCACATTTGATGCAACAGCACAGAAAGCCGACCTTAAGCTTAAAACCGTAAAAAGTGTAAAAACTGCCGACACCAAAGCCCTCAAACGCCAAAGCTCCTGCTGGAGCAATGCCGGCACCGCGCTCCTTGAGGCTGAGTGGCTGCGCAACGGAAAACCTGAAGCCGACCTTTCGGTAATGGATTTTGTGCACAATGCTTACCTGCTTAAGGCACAGGCTTACCTCGATTGGGAGGGCAAAATTAAGGTAAACGAAATGTCGCCGGCCATCGACGTAATGAAACTTGCCAAAGTGTATGGCTTTGTTCCCGAAACTGCCTACATGTATCCGCAGCAAGACCTGATGTCTCCTAACACTGCGGAGATGGATGCCATTTTGCGTGGCACCCTGCGCTTGGTGCAGGAAAAAGAAAAGGGAGTTTTTACCGAAAAATGGCAAAACACCTATAACACCACCCTGATGCGCTACATCGGCGAAAGCCAGATCAGCTTCGACTACAACGGTACTACCTATACACCGGTAAGCTTTGCCCAATCCTCAGGCCTCAACTTTGACGATTACCTGATGATGACCTCCGATTTGCGCAGCGATAAAAATACAAAATGCGATCTGCAGATGGCACAAAACTGGGGCGACTACAAATTTTATAATGTCGCTTTCAACGATTTGAGCCAAACCATAAACAATGCTGTCGAAAATAATTACACCGTACTTTGGTATGGTAAACTCGATAAAGATGCTATGGTTGGCGATGATATGGCTGTGGTTTCGGCAGGTGACAAAGAAAAACCTACCGCCGAAATGGAAGTAAGTGCTGACCTGCGCCAGGAGACTTTTGAGGAAAATATCTCCAAAGAACAGGATTATCTCCTGATTTTTGGAATTGCAAAAGATGAAGAGGGAAAGACCTACTTCCAGGCGAAAAAGGTGTGCGAAGCCGGCGACCAGGTTGTCAATTTGTCGGAAGCTTACGTCAGCCTCAACACGATTCATCTTACCCTTAACAAAAATGCCATGCCGGCAGCGCTTCGCAAAGGCCTTGGTTTGTAAAAGAAAAATTTATTTTTAAAAAAGAAAATCCTGTTCCTAAAGTTGGAACAGGATTTTTTTGTATCAAAAAATTACTGTATTAAATCTTTCTGATGTCTTCTTCTTTGAGCCACCCTACACTGCCGTTGGCAATTGTTATTTCGTACCAGTCGCCCACATGGTCGGTAAGTTGCACTTTGGTGCCTTCGTGAATTACAAAAAGGTCGATGCTCGAATCGGTGGGTGAGCTTTTGATGGTGACTGTGGGTGTAAAAACAATAGCCTGATGATCGCGGCTGAAAGAGGTGTGTTTTTGCCGGGCAAGCAGAAACGATACTCCAAACAGGATCAAAAAGATGATGCCGCTCCAGAAGCTGGCTTTTCTAAGCCAGACGATATTCGAGAGTAAGAATACCAGCAGCATGAGAATTGTCAGGCCAAATACTGTAAGGCTTATCCAGCCCCATGCGTCGAGCGAGAAAGCATAGACCAGGCTTTTCCACCAGCGTGCGTAAAAAGCTTCAGGGACAGTTTCTATTTTGTCGACGATGCGGTTGTTGGCAATGCTTAGGTTGAACAAAATATTGTCGTCAGCGGGTGCGAGCTTGCGGGCTTTTTCGTAATAGAGGATTGCCTGCGGCATATTGTTGAGCTTAAAATAGGTGTTGCCCAAATTGTAATACAATTCGGGCGCCTCGTAGCCATTCTCGATCACCTTCTGGTAAAGTGTGGCAGCCTGCTCATATTCGTTTTGGTTGTAGAGATTGTTGGCTTCTTCTATCAAAAGCTGGTTGTCGTCGGCCCACGCGAATGTTGCGCTAAGCAAAAAAAGGATGACAAGGAATTTTTTCATTTTTCTTTTGCTGTTATTTAAGTTCTCGTTCTATTTTGGTAATTACGTCGAGCGCCTGGTGGTAGACTTTGTCCATCACCTCTGATTTTTCGCCCGGAGCAAAGCGGGCGTATTCCGTGCTGTTGAGTGTTTCGATAAACTGATCGGCAACTTCGGGATTCACCTTGCGGTGGTTAAGGATGTCACGCACGTTGTCCATCGATAGCTCGGCAGGAGGGATGTTTAGTTTATCGCTCATGTAGCCCCAGAGCGCTCTTGAGATTTCATTATAAAAAGCAAATTCTTTTTTCTCTTTCAGATACGAAGCCGCCAGCTTCAGTCGGCGGCGCGACACTTTGGTAGCTTTTCGGGTGCGCATTCTGGCCACATCGCGGCGCCGGCGAACGGTACGGCGCCACACAATGAGGATGGCAATAGCTACAACAGCGATTGCCAGCATCAGCAGGTTGTAAAGCGGCGATCTGAAAAAGTAGGTGCCGATGGGGCGCAGTTGGTAAGGCGGTAGCTTAATGTGGCGAATGTCGCGGCCAATGTATTGGATGTCGGTTTGGTTGGTGCCGCCCTGGTAGGTGATTTGTGCGGCCTGGCCGTCGCCTTTGCTCACGGTGACGTCGTAGGCCGGTGTGTTGAGGTTTACGTAACTCTGGCGGCTCACGTCGAAGTAAGAAAAAGGTACCGACTTGATGGTGTAGCTGCCGGGGTTGCGCGGGATGATAAGATATTCGAAGGTTCGCGTGCCTGAAACGCCGCTTAGGTTTACCTGTATGTTGTTGCTGATTTCCGGATCGTAAACTTCAAAGTCGGGCGGGAAGACGACCTTAGGTGCATCGATGAGTTCGATGTTGCCGCGGCCTTTGAGCTTAAAGCGCAGGGTGATAGGCTCGTTGGTTTTTACTTCGCTATTGCTAAGCTCCGACTCGAACGAGAAGCTGCCCACCGCGCCGCTGAAATCCGTCGGTTTATTTTGGGTGGGCAATGGTTTTACATCAATTTTCAGGCTGTTGGAGATGAGCTTTTTTTCGACATTTTGGTAGCGGCTGTTGAAAAAAGGATCGTTGAAGAAGCTGTCGAAGAAAGGATCGGAGCTATTGCGGCGTGAGGCGGAGCGCACCTGTGCCACGCATTCCAGCAGGCCGGGTTCGATCACTATCTGGCCGCTGCGCTGGGCAAAGAGCGCCAGTTTTTTCACCTCTGCCACAACGAATTCCTGCCCGTTGATCACCTCGCGGGTTTGTGGGTATTCTTTGATATTCTGAAAAAGGTCTTTGCTCCAGAAGCCAGGGAAAGAGTTTATTTCGGAGACATTGATGTTGGAAATGGGCAGGCTGGTATAAAGTTTATAGGTGATGATTACCTGCTCGCCCTGATAGGGTGTGCTGTTGCTGATCTGTGCACGCAGGAAAAGGTCGTCGGCGCCGGCAGTGGCTCCTGCGCTTTTTTGCTGGCCGGTGCCTGGTTGAGCAGCAGCATTTTTCACTACTTTTACCTGAACGCTGTTGGAGGTGTAGTTTTTTCCATCCACCACAATAGTGGCTGGTGGGATGGTAAAAGTGCCTTCGGCAGAAGCTTGGAGGATGTACGAAAAAACGTACTCGCTCGTGCGGCTCACCTTCCCGTTGATGATTTGCACGCTGCTGCTGGTGGAGGTGTTCGGGCCGCTGAGCATTTGAAAGTCGGTGATGTTGGGCCCGCGAAAGTTGGCTCCTTCTGCATTGATTTTATAATTGAGCTGAAAGCGCTCGCCTGAAGTAACTACAGGCTTGGCTGTTGCCGTAAATTTCACCTCGTCGGCACGAACGCTGCCTGCGCCAAGCATCAGCCAGGCGGCGACAAGCCATAGCATCGTCTTTGCCATCCGGCTTGGTGAAACAAAATTTCTTTTGGTCTTATTCATTATCTCATTACTAAACATAGGTGCTACCAATCTTTATCTGACTTCACGCGCTTGGCCGACTTGAGCTTCTCGAGCTTGAGTTTCTCCAGGGTATTCTTTTCATTATCTTTTAAAGCCTGCAGCATTCGCTCGGCGTCTTCTTTTGAGATTTGCTTAGGCTGCTGCCCCTGTGGCTGCTGCTGTTGGTCGCCCTGGTTTTGCTGTTGCTGATCTTGTTGTTGCTGATCTTTCTGCTCTTGGTTCTGCTGCTGCTGATCGTCTTGCTTATCCTGATCATTTTCCTGATCTTGCTTTTGCTGATCATCTTTTTTATCCTGATCATTTTTCTGATCCTGATTCTGATCCTGCTTTTGCTGTTGCTGTTGTTGTTGCAACATCTGCCGGGCGTACTCCAGGTTGTATTTGCTGTCGGTGTCGTCGGGATTTATGCGCAGGGCATTTTTGTAAGCATCAATGGCCGGCTGGTATTGTTGTGACTGAACCAGAGAATTTCCTAAATTATGATAGGCTCCGGCTCTGGCTTCAGGGGTTTGAAGCGCGCCGGCAAGTTTTTCATAAATCTTGACCGATTCCTCGTAGCCTTCCTGCTGATACAACGAAGTTCCCAGATTGAACTCCCCTTTGGCGGAGTTTTGATTTTTCTCAAGCGCTTTACGGTAGTCGATTTCGGCTTTTTTAAAATCCTGATCAGCATAGGCGTTGTTGCCACGACGGATGAATTTATTCTCATTCTGTGCCTCCGCCTTCAGGCCAAAAGCCATCATTAGCGTAAGCGCAATAATTATGGTTTGTAGGATGTGATGTGTGTTTTTCATTTTCTGATTTCCACTTCTGACATTTATTTTTTCTCACCGAAAAGGTTGACATTGCGAAAACGCTTTCCCCGACGGTCGAAAATGGTGAACTCTGTCAACAACAATAATAACGCAGCCGTAAGGAAATATTGGAACCGGTTTTCGTAATCGGAGAAAACACGCGACTCAAATTTGGTTTTCTCGAGTTTATTGATTTCATCAAAAATAACCTCCAGACCTGCCTGCGTATTATTGGCGCGCACATATTCTCCTTTTCCGGCATCGGCTATCTGTCGCAGCATCTCCTCGTTGAGGCGCGTGATGACAGTGTTGTTGCTGCGGTCTTTTTTAAATCCGGTTTGATTTCCATACCGGTCGTACACCGGAATAGGTGCTCCTTCGGGCAAGCCCATGCCGATGGTGTAAACGCGGATACCGTTTTCGGCTACCTTTTTGGCCGCTATGATGGCATCGCCTTCGTGGTCTTCGCCATCGGTAATGATGATGATGGCTTTCTCGTGTTCGTTTTCGCCAAAAGCTTCCGCAGCCAGGTTGATGGCGGCAGCGATGGCGGTGCCTTGTGTGGGCACAATGTCGGTATTGATGGTAGAGAGAAAAAGTCGTGCAGCCGAGTAATCGGTTGTGATGGGCAATTGTGTGTAGGCGTTGCCTGCAAACACCACGATGCCGATGCGGTCGTTGTTAAGCTTGTCCAAAAGCCGCGAAATGGCCTGCCGTGCGCTAAGTAGCCTGCTGGGCTTGATGTCTTCGGCGAGCATGCTGTTGGATACGTCGATGGCGATAACGATGTCGATTCCTTTGCGTTCCACCGTTTCGAGCTTAGAGCCTACCTGCAGGTTGGCCAGGCCTGCGGCGATAAAAGCAAACGCCAGGATGAGCAGAATAAACTTCAGCACCGGACGGCTCCGGCTGATGTCGGGCGTGAGACGCTTTACCAAAACCTGCTCTCCAAAGCGTCGCATGGCGCGTCGATGCCAGCTGCGCATCACCACAAAAAGAATGATGAACAAAGGGATGAGCAGCAACGCATAGAAATAACCTGGTTCGGCGAATTTTAAAATTTGCATGCCTTTATTCTTTTTTTAATAACAGTTGTCAAGTTGTCGGGTTGTTAATTTTTTTGGTGTTGAGATTTTTACATTAACCAAGAATTCATCATAATATTCCCATTTTTTGGGCTAAAGCCCACTAAAACTTTTGGTTACAAAATTTTATATCAGACCTAAAAAAGTAACTATTCAATATTAAGAAACAAATTACGGTGTGCTTCTGAACAATGTGTTTTTTAATAAAATCTCCAAACCAAAAAGCACCAGCGCCAGCAATGCCAGCGGATAGAACTCTTCGGTTTTCTTATGAAATTCAGTGACGTCAATTTTGGATTTCTCCAGTTGATCGATCTCCTGATAAACGGCTTCGAGTTTTTGATTAGAGGTGGCTCTAAAATATTTCCCGTCGGTCATGGCGGCGATTTGCTGCAGCAACGCATCATCAATTTTTACCTCCATATTCTGATAACGCATTCCAAAAGGAGTTTGAACCGGGTAGGGTGCCACTCCTATAGTTCCCACGCCAATGGTGTAAACGCGGATGCCGTAAAGTTTGGCAATTTCGGCAGCCGACAGCGGATCCACAGCGCCCATATTATTCACACCATCGGTAAGCAGGATGATTACTTTGCTGATGGCTTTGCTGTCGCGCAGCCGCGTGATGGCCGTAGCCAGTCCGTCGCCCAATGCTGTTCCGTCTTCTATCATGCCGCTTTTGAGCTGGCCAAACATTTCTTTCAGCACCTGATGGTCGGTGGTGAGCGGCACCTGGGTAAAAGTTTCGCCGGCAAATACTACCAGTCCCATCCGGTCATTCGGGCGATTTTTGATGAAGTCGATGGCTACCTTTTTGGCGGCTTCAATGCGGTTGGGCTTTAGGTCTTCGGCAAGCATACTTCCCGAAATGTCCATGGCCATCACGATGTCGATGCCTTCGATGGTGATATCCTGCGAGCTGGAAGTGCTTTGCGGACGGGCAATGGCTACAATGAGCAAGGCCACAGCCACTATGCGCAGCAAAAAAAGTGTGTGATACAGCCATTGCCGCCACGACCAGCGTGTACGGGCAAAAAAACTCGTGCCCGAAATCTGTATCTCCGCTTTGCTGTGGCGGTGTTTGAACCAATACCAAATCCCCATCAATGGGATTACCAGCAAAAGATAGAGGTATTCAGGATTGGCAAATTCGATATTATTGAGCATAGCTTTCATTGCGGGTTACTGTGGGAGCCGCCTCTGCGATGGCTTCCTTTGTATATTCGTTTGAACCATTCATCTTTTCTGTTTTGTTTTCGGATGCCGGCGCGGTGTCCTTTACAAAGTCGGTTGCCTGCTGCATGCTTTGGCTGTTCTCGCCGGGTATCGGTGTGTATTTTGCAAATTTCACCAGATCGGCCAGCTCGAGAATTTGCTGCAGCTCACGCAGGTTTTTATCCGGCAAATTGATGTCGTATGCTGCCTGCATAATCTCCTGAGAGGTCATTTCGGGAGCCATAATACCAAACCGGTCGTCGAGGTACTGCCTGACGATTTCCGTAAGGCGCGAGTGATATAGTTTGATCAGGTTTTTTTGCCATAGCTTTTCGTTGCGCAGTTTTTCAAGCTCATCGAGCGCCCACCGGTGGGGCGGTATTTTTGGCTTCGGGCGCGCAAACACAACAGGCTGTTTTTTCTTTCTTTTTTTATAATAATAAAAAAGAGCGGCGCCGATAAGCAGCACGGCCACTATGAGCAAAATCCACGGAAACAGTTCGGCAAAAGTTAGCGGCGCAGCGATAGGACCTTTGATGGGCTTGATGGCTTGTGTAGTATCTACTGCTACCGTAAAAACGTTTAGCAGGAAAGGCTCCGTTTCTGCTATGGTATCCAGGGCTGCGCCTGTTGCAAAACTAACAGGCGGAATCACATAATACCCCGAGTCGAAGACGGTGATGGTAAGCTTTTGATCGATGCGCAGCATTCCGTTAGCCATGCGCGTGGTGTCGATGGTTCCGCGGTGTATAATCTCGATGTCGGCGGTGAGGGTATCGGTAAAAACAGGCCACCGGAAAGGTGTGGTTTGCGGAAGCTGCAACTGCAAATTAAAACCGATTTGGTCGCCGATAAGCATGCTGTTGGTATCCAGCGAAGCGCTGGCCACAGGCTGCTGAGCCTGGGTTGTCATCGTTATCACCAGCAGCAACGACAATAGAATTTTATTGATATTTTCGTTCATCATTTTCATAATCAATTTGATCAGGCTCGTGCTTCGCGTCGTTTGAACAAGCCGATCAGTTGCTTTACGTAATCCTGATCGGTACGGATGTTCACCACATCAACGCCGCTTTTCAAAAACGTCCGGCGCAGGTATTTTTCGTTGTCGAGATGCTCCTGCCGGTATTGCCGGCGCACCGTACTGCTCGAAGTGTCAGTCCAGCGGGTTTTGCCGGTCTCGGCATCTTTAAATTTGGCCAGTCCGATGTTCGGCAGCTCCGTTTCACGCTCATCAAAAACACGGATGGCAATCACATCGTGTTTGTTGTTGGCAATTTGCAGCGCTTCATCAAAACCTTTATCCATAAAGTCGGAAAGCACAAAAGCGGTGCATCGTTTTTTGATGCCGTTGGTGAGAAAGCGCAGCGATTCTGAAACTTTGGTTTGCTGGTTTTGGGTTTTGAAATCCACCAGCTCGCGGATGATGCGCAAGATGTGGGTGCTGCCTTTTTTGGGCGGAATAAATTTCTCGATTTGATTACTAAAAAAGATCACCCCTACTTTGTCATTGTTTTGTATGGCCGAAAAGGCCAAAACAGCAGCTATCTCAGTTATCATTTCTTCTTTGAGCATGCTTCGGGTGCCAAACTCGTTGGAGCCGCTCACGTCGATGAGCAGCATCACGGTCAGTTCGCGTTCTTCTTCAAAAATTTTGATAAAAGGATGATTAAAACGTGCCGTCACGTTCCAGTCGATACTGCGTATGTCGTCGCCGTATTGATATTCGCGCACCTCGCTGAAAGCCATACCTCGCCCTTTGAAGGCGCTGTGGTATTGTCCGGAAAATATCTGGTTGGACAATCCGCGTGTTTTTATCTCTATCTTTCTTACTTTTTTAAATATTTCCGATGCGTCCATAACCTGGTCTTAAATGATAGGCGGGAAAAATTGCAAACTTCATTAGTCCGTTTTTTCGGAACCGACTAAGGCACCTCTATGGTGTTGAGGATTTCGTTGATGATGTCCTCGGAGGTGATATTTTCGGCTTCGGCTTCGTAGGTGAGGCCAATGCGGTGACGCAGCACGTCGTGCGCTATGGCGCGAATATCTTCGGGAATTACGTAGCCGCGTCGTTTGATAAAAGCATAGGCTTTGGAAGCCAGCGCCAGATTTATCGAAGCCCGTGGCGAAGCACCGTAGTTGATCATGCCATCGAATTTGGCAAGTTTGTATTGCGATGGATAGCGTGTGGCAAACACGATGTCGGTGATGTAGTTTTCAATTTTTTCGTCCAGATACACCTCGCGGGTAACGGCGCGTGCACGCAAAATACTTTCCGGACTCACCACTTTGTTGAGCGGAGCACGGTGCAGGCTGTTGTTCTGGCGCAGGATCATTTTCTCTTCTTCCTTTTTTGGATATGAGATCACCACCTTGAGCATAAAGCGGTCTACCTGAGCTTCGGGCAGGGGATAGGTTCCTTCCTGTTCGATGGGGTTTTGGGTGGCCATTACCAAAAATGGTTCTGGTAATAAGAAGGTGCTGTCGCCAATGGTAACCTGACGCTCCTGCATAGCCTCAAGCAGCGCACTTTGTACCTTGGCGGGCGAGCGGTTGATTTCGTCGGCCAGTATAAAGTTGCTGAAGATGGGCCCCTGACGCACCACGAACTCTTCGTTTTTCTGGCTGTAGATCAGCGTGCCGATGAGGTCGGCGGGCAGCAGGTCGGGCGTAAACTGTATGCGGCTGAATCCGGCATCGATGGCACCGGCCAACGATTTTATTGCCAGGGTCTTGGCCAGCCCGGGCACCCCTTCGAGCAGGATGTGCCCATCGGCAAGCAGCCCGATAAGCAAGCGTTCGAGCATGTGCTTTTGGCCTATTATCACCTTGTTTAGCTCCAGATTGATCAGGTCGATAAAGGCGCTTTCCTGTTGAATCTTTTCGTTGATTTCTCTGATACTTGTTTCGATCATTTTGATAGTCAGTTTTTGTAGTAGGCAAAGATAACTCCCGCCCTTTTTTATAATTATTGGGCAATGGTTAAAAGTTGTTAAGTGTCGGGAAAATGTAAAACAACACTTTGCCGGATCATAATAATTAATCTGAAAATTGTGATTTGATTATTAATCAATAGCCCCGTCGCCCGCTGCGGGTAATGGGGCTATGGGACGAAAAATCCCCGTCTTTTCGCAGTCACTGATATTGGAGGCGACAGCGAAAAAGCGGGGAGGGATTCTTAAAATGTATTTCCTTTAGAAACGCTTGTATCATGCTTGTGCCGTGGGGCCGCCCATGTTGAAGGGCATGTCGGTATCGGCTTCTTTGATGTTGCCGTGCATGCTTTCAAATTTCTTCAGATTGTCCTGCAATGCTCTTGCCAGTCGTTTGGCGTGCTGCGGGGTAAGGATGATGCGTGACTTTACTTTTGCTTTGGGGATGCCCGGAAGCATTTTCACGAAATCGACTATAAACTCTGATCGTGAATGTGTGATAATGGCAAGGTTGGCATAGATGCCTTCGGCTATATCTTCGGGAAGATCGATGTTGAGTTGTCCTTTTTTCGGTTGATTTTGATCCATAGTATTTTATTTTTTTATTAAAAAAGAAAAACCAAAAGTAGCACTTCTGGTTTTTCTTTTTGGTGTTAATCATTAAAAATTATTTAACCTTCGGTTCGGGTTTTTCGTAGCGCGGATGGATGAGTGTTTCGTACTCTTCTTTCGAGCCAACGATGAGGTCTTCGTATTCTCTGAGGCCTGTACCGGCAGGAATCTTATGCCCGACGATGACGTTTTCTTTCAATCCGTTCAGCGTGTCGGCCTTGGCCATGATAGCGGCGTTGGTGAGCACTTTGGTAGTTTCCTGGAAGGAGGCGGCAGAGATAAAGCTGTTGGTTTGCAGCGAGGCACGGGTGATGCCCTGAAGCACCTGACGTGCTGTGGAGGTTTGTGCATCGCGGGATTCCACCAGGCGCTTGTCTTTACGCTTGAGCTGCGAGTTTTCTTCGCGAAGCTTTCGTGCCGAGATGATCTGCCCCGACTTGAAGAAGGTGGAATCGCCCGGATCGCCAACTACTTTTTTGCCAAATATCCAGTCGTTTTCTTCCTGGAAGTCGATTTTGTTCACCAATTCATTTTCGAGGAATTTGGTATCGCCCGGGTCGTCCACTTCTACTTTGCGCATCATCTGACGCACGATAACCTCGAAGTGTTTGTCGTTAATTTTAACACCCTGCAAACGATAAACTTCCTGAATCTCATTAACAATATACTCCTGCACCTTCATCGGGCCTTTGATGGCCAGAATGTCGGCTGGGGTAAGGGCGCCTTCCGAGAGCGGAGTGCCCGCTTTTACAAAGTCGTTTTCCTGCGCCAATATCTGCTTTGTGGTGGGGACAAGATAGCTTTTCTCTTCGCCGGTTTTGGAGGTAATAATGACCTCTTTGTTGCCACGCTTGAGTTTTTTGCCAAAAGAAACCACACCGTCAATCTCCGATACTTTGGCCGGGTCGGAAGGATTTCGTGCTTCGAAGAGTTCGGTAACACGCGGCAAACCACCGGTGATGTCGCCCGACTTGCCAATGGCACGCGGAATTTTCACCAACACGTCGCCGGGTTTTACCGTCTGGCCGTTATCTACCGAAATATGTGCTCCTACCGGAAGGTCGTACACTTTAATTTCGACGTTTTCGTCGTTCATCACGCTGATAGAAGGGTTTTTGATCTTCTGACGCGATTCGACGATAACCTTTTCATAGTAGCCGGTTTGTTCGTCAGATTCGATACGGAATGTCTTGTTTTCGATCACATTGTTGAAAACTAACTTTCCGCCGAGTTCAGAAATGATAACGGCATTGTAAGGATCCCAAACGCAAATTACATCTCCTTTTTTTACTTTGTCGCCGGATTTAAAGAACAGGTTGGATCCGTAAGGGATATTATGGGAAGCCAAAGGAATTCCTCTCACCTCGTCGATAATCCGCATCTCTGCAGAGCGGCCTATGACCACCTGATATTCTTTGCCCTCGAAATTTTTATACGGTACACTTCTTATCTCGTCGATTTGCAGGATGCCGTCGAAGCGTGCTTCGATGCGCGATTGCGACGAGATGTTGCCACCGGCCACACCACCCACGTGGAAAGTACGCAGGGTAAGCTGTGTTCCTGGTTCACCGATCGACTGTGCAGCGATAACGCCCACAGCCTCACCTTTTTGAACCATGCGTCCGGTAGCCAGATTTCGGCCATAGCATTTGGCGCAAACACCTTGCTTGGATTCGCAGGTTAATACCGACCTGATCTCGAGTGATTCGATGGGCGACTCTTCTATCTCGCGGCTTATCTCTTCGGTGAGCTGTTCGCCGGCAGCAATGATCAGTTGGTTGGTTTGCGGATGATAAACGTCGTGCAGTGTGGTACGTCCCAGGATACGGTCGTAAAGGGTCTCTACCACCTCTTCGTTTTTCTTTAGTGTCGAAATGGTTAGTCCGCGCAAGGTTCCACAATCTTCTTCAGAAATAATGACGTCCTGCGCCACATCCACCAAACGACGGGTAAGATAGCCGGCGTCGGCGGTTTTTAGCGCCGTGTCGGCCAAACCTTTACGGGCACCGTGCGTAGAGATAAAATATTCGAGTACCGTCAGGCCTTCTTTAAAGTTGGCCAGAATCGGGTTTTCGATAATTTCACCACCGGTAGCGCCTGATTTCTGCGGCTTGGCCATCAGACCACGCATTCCCGAAAGCTGACGAATCTGTTCTTTGCTACCACGGGCACCTGAATCGAGCATCATGTACACCGGGTTAAAGCCCTGCTTGGCTGCGGCGAGTTCCTCCATCAGCGTGCGTGTGAGCTTGCTGTTGGTGTGTGTCCAGATGTCGATGATTTGGTTGTAACGCTCGTTGCTGGTGATAAAGCCCATGCTGTAGTTCTGCAGCACTTCATCTACCTCGGCATTGGCCTCAGCTATCAGAGTTCCTTTTATTTCAGGAATGATAACATCGCCCAGGTTGAAAGAGAGGCCGCCGCGGAAAGCCATTGTAAATCCAAGATTCTTGATGTCGTCGAGGAATTTGGCTGTGGTGGAGGTATCTGTTTTTTTCAGGATGTCGCCGATTATATCGCGAAGGGCTTTCTTAGTAAGCAGTTGGTTGATGTATCCATACTCTTCTGGCACCACCCGATTAAAAAGTACGCGTCCTACGCGAGTTTCGGTGAGCACCTGCTTTACAGAGCCATCTTCCTGCCGCATGGGAAGGCACACCGGTATTATGGCGTGGAGGTCAACTTTTTTCTCATTGTAGGCAATGATAACCTCTTCGGGCGAATTAAATTTATAACCTTCGCCTTTGATGGGTAGCTCAGGAGTGCTCTTTCTCGACTTTGTAATGTAGTACAATCCGAGCACCATGTCCTGCGAGGGCACAGCAATAGGGGCGCCGTTGGCCGGATTAAGAATGTTGTGCGAAGCAAGCATCAGAATCTGGGCTTCCAGGATGGCAGCATTTCCCAGCGGGACGTGCACTGCCATTTGGTCGCCGTCGAAGTCGGCGTTGAAGGCCGTACATGCCAGCGGATGAAGCTGAATAGCTTTACCTTCGATCAATTTGGGCTGGAAGGCCTGAATTCCCAAGCGGTGCAGTGTAGGCGCACGGTTGAGCAACACAGGGTGTCCTTTCAGGATGTTTTCAAGAATATCCCAAACAACTGGGTCTTTGCGATCGACAATCTTTTTAGCAGATTTCACCGTTTTCACAATGCCGCGTTCGAGCATCTTGCGGATAATAAAAGGCTTGAATAGCTCTGAAGCCATGCCTTTGGGCAAACCGCATTCGTTGAGTTTGAGTTCCGGTCCCACCACGATTACAGAGCGGCCTGAATAGTCGACACGCTTACCGAGAAGGTTTTGACGAAAACGCCCCTGCTTGCCTTTAAGGCTGTCGCTAAGGGATTTGAGCGCGCGGTTCGATTCAGTTTTAACAGCGTTCGCTTTGCGCGAATTATCAAACAAAGAATCTACAGCTTCCTGAAGCATACGCTTTTCGTTGCGCATGATTACATCAGGGGCTTTTATCTCTATCAATCGCTTGAGGCGGTTGTTGCGGATAATCACGCGACGGTAGAGGTCGTTCAGGTCGGAGGTGGCAAAGCGTCCGCCATCGAGCGGCACCAGCGGTCGCAGTTCCGGCGGGATTACCGGCACTACTTTTACAATCATCCACTCGGGACGGTTTTCGATGCGGTTGCGGGCATCTCTGAAAGCTTCTACCACTTGCAGACGCTTCAAAGCATCGGCTTTACGCTGCTGTGAAGTTTCAGTGTTGGCTTTGTGACGCAGGTCATAAGAAAGCTCGTCGAGATCGATGCGGGCCAGCAGGTCGTGCAGAGCCTCGGCACCCATCCTGGCAATAAATTTATTGGGATCGCTCTCATCGAGGTATTGGTTTTCGGGAGGAATAGTTTCCATGATGTCGAAATATTCCTCCTCGGTAAGAAAGTCGAGATAGGCTATGCCGTCGTCGGCTTTGATGCCGGGGGTGATCACCACATAACGCTCGTAATAAATAATGGTGTCGAGTTTTTTGGTTTGCAGTCCGAGCAGTGCTCCAATTTTGTTGGGCAGCGAACGGAAGAACCAGATATGTGCTACGGGAACCACCAGCTGAATATGTCCGGTGCGTTCGCGTCGAACCTTTTTCTCAGTAACTTCCACGCCGCAGCGGTCGCAAACGATGCCCTTGTAACGGATTCGTTTGTATTTTCCGCAATGGCACTCCCAGTCTTTTACCGGCCCGAAAATCCGTTCGCAAAACAAGCCGTCGCGTTCGGGCTTGTAAGTACGATAGTTGATCGTTTCGGGCTTGAGCACTTCGCCATGCGAGCGCTCGAGTATCGTCTCCGGGGAGGCCAGGCTAATAGTTATTTGTGAAAATTCGTTTTTAACAATTAAACTATCTTTTCTAAAAGCCATTAATTGGTTGTATTTGAATGATTATTTAAAAACAAAATCTTAAAAGAAAACCCGTAGGTTTTGGTCTTACCGTTAGTCGAACGAGATGTTCAATCCGAGGCCACGAAGCTCGTGCACAAGCACGTTGAACGATTCGGGGATGCCTGGTTTGGGCATAGGATCGCCTTTTACTATTGATTCGTAAGCTTTGGCGCGTCCTATTACGTCGTCTGATTTTACTGTAAGTATTTCCTGCAGGATGTTTGAAGCGCCATAGGCTTCGAGTGCCCATACCTCCATCTCACCAAAACGCTGACCACCAAATTGTGCTTTACCACCAAGTGGTTGCTGGGTAATGAGCGAGTAGGGGCCGATGGAACGGGCGTGCATTTTGTCGTCGACCATGTGGTGCAGCTTCAGGATGTAGATGTAGCCAACGGTGGCTGGCTGATGGAACCGTTCGCCGGTGCCGCCGTCGTAGAGGTAGATCTTGCCATTTTCGGGCAAACCAGCTTTTACCAGGTATTGGTTTATTTCATCTACCTCAGCGCCGTCGAAGATAGGCGTGGCAAAAGTTAGTCCGAGTTTCTTGCCGGCCCAACCCAACACTGTTTCGTAGATCTGCCCTAAGTTCATTCGGGAAGGTACACCCAGCGGGTTGAGTACAATATCTACGGCTGTGCCGTCTTTGAGGAAAGGCATGTCTTCTTCGCGCACTATCTTGGCAACGATGCCTTTGTTGCCGTGGCGTCCGGCCATTTTATCGCCTACTTTGAGTTTGCGTTTTTTAGCAACGTATACTTTGGCCATTTTTACAATGCCATGAGGCAGATCGTCGCCAACGGTTGCCACGAATTTCTTGCGGTTGAAGATGCCGAGTATCTCTTTGTATTTGATCACATAGTTATTGATCAATTGCGAGATAAGCACATTTTTGTCCTTGTCGGTGGTCCAGCGGTTGGGATTCACCGTAAGGTAATCGATGCCCTGAAGCATTTTCTGCGTAAACTTTGATTTGCGCGGAATGATTTCCTCCCGAAAGTTGTTGTTGACACCTTGAGACACTTTGCCGCTGACCAGTATCATCAGTTTATCGACAAGTTTGATCTTGAGCGAAGCAGCATCTCTATTAAACTCTTTTTCGAGATCGGCAATTTCGTCTTTCTCTTTGCCTTTGGATTTGCGGTCTTTGATGATACGCGAAAAGAGTTTCTTGTCGATAACCACACCCTGCATCGAAGGTGGCGCTTTGAGAGACGCATCTTTTACGTCGCCGGCTTTGTCGCCAAAGATGGCGCGCAGCAGTTTTTCTTCAGGTGTGGGGTCGGATTCTCCTTTGGGGGTAATTTTCCCGATAAGGATATCGCCTTCGTTTACTTCGGCGCCGATGCGTATCAAGCCATTTTCGTCGAGGTTTTTGGTAGCATCGGTGCTTACGTTGGGGATGTCGTTGGTGAGTTCTTCTACACCACGGCGGGTATCGCGAACTTCGAGCACAAACTCTTCTATGTGTACCGAGGTAAAGATGTCTTCTTTCACCACTTTTTCGGAGATCACAATGGCATCCTCAAAGTTGTAGCCTTTCCAGGGCATAAAAGCCACCATAAGATTGCGCCCCAGCGCCAGCTCGCCATTTTGAGTGCCATAGCCTTCGCACAGAGCCTGACCTTTGGTAACCTTTTGTCCTTTTTTTACGATAGGTCGCAGGTTGATCGAGGTATTCTGATTGGTGCGCTTGAATTTGGTAAGGGTGTAAGTTTTCATGTCGTCATCAAAACTCACCAGCTTTTCATTTTCAAGTCGGGTATAATGAATTATAATTTCGTTGGCATCCACAAATTCTACAATACCGTCGCCTTCGGCTGTCAGCAGTACGCGCGAGTCGCGGGCTACTGATTCTTCTATGCCGGTACCCACTATGGGAGCTTCGGCGCGCAAGAGTGGCACTGCCTGGCGCATCATGTTCGATCCCATCAAAGCACGGTTGGCATCGTCGTGCTCGAGGAAGGGGATGAGCGAGGCTGCAACCGAAGCAATCTGGTTTGGCGCCATATCGATTAAGTCGACATTCTGGGGTGTTTCGATAGGATAGTCAGCCTGGAAACGAACCTTTACTTTTTCGCGGATAAAGTCGCCGTCGTCGTCGATCAGTGAGTTGGCCTGTGCGATAATTTTGTTTTCTTCTTCCTCGGCGCTCAGGTAGGTTTCTTCTTCGTTGATCTGCACTCTGCCTGCTTCCACACGTTTGTAGGGTGTTTCGATAAAGCCAAGCTTGTTGATTTTGGCAAACACACAAAGCGATGAAATCAAACCAATGTTCGGTCCCTCAGGGGTTTCGATGGTACAAAGACGCCCGTAGTGGGTATAATGCACGTCGCGAACCTCAAAGCCGGCTCTTTCGCGCGACAAACCGCCGGGTCCCAGTGCCGACACCCTGCGTTTGTGGGTTAGCTCTGAGAGCGGGTTGGTTTGATCCATAAATTGCGAAAGCTGGTTGGTACCAAAAAATGAGTTGATCACCGCCGACAAGGTCTTGGCGTTGATCAGATCGGTGGGTGTAAAAACCTCGTTATCGCGCACATTCATGCGTTCGCGGATGGTGCGCGACATACGTGCCAGCCCCACGCCAAACTGTGCGTAAAGTTGTTCGCCAACAGTACGCACACGGCGGTTGCTCAGGTGGTCGATATCGTCGATCTCTCGTTTGGAGTTCACCATTTCGATCAGGTAAACGATGATGGAGATGATGTCTTCTTTGGTCAACACCTTGGTCTCCATGGGCACGTTGAGGTTCAGTTTTTTGTTGATCCTGTAACGGCCAACGTCTCCCAGGTCGTAGCGTTTGTCGGAGAAAAAGAGTCGATCGATAATGCCCCGTGCCGTTTCCTCATCGGGTGGCTCGGCATTGCGCAACTGTCGGTAGATAAATTCTACAGCTTCTTTTTCGGTATTGGTGGTGTCTTTTTGCAGCGTGTTGAAGATGATCGAGTAGTCGATGTTATCAATTTCCTCTTTGTGGATGAGGATATTTTCGACGCCCGAATCGATGATCTGATCGATGTGTTCGGCAGTAAGCAGCGTTTCGCGGTCGATGATCACTTCGGTACGTTCGATAGAGACTACTTCGCCTGTATCTTCGTCCACAAAGTCTTCTATCCAGCTACGCACTACACGTGCAGCAAGACGGCGGTCGATAAATTTCTTAAGATTTCCTTTGGTTGCTTTTACTTCCTGTGCCAGGTCGAAAATTTCGAGGATGTCTTTGTCGCTTTCGAAGCCAATGGCGCGGAGCAGGGTTGTAACGGGGAGTTTCTTTTTGCGGTCGATGTAAGCATACATCACCTGGTTGATGTCGGTTGTAAATTCCATCCAGGAACCTTTGAAGGGGATGATCCTTGCCGAGAAGAGCTGCGTGCCGTTGGCGTGGAAGCTTGTTCCGAAGAAAGCTCCGGGGGAGCGGTGCAGTTGCGACACTACCACACGTTCGGCGCCATTGACGCAGAAAGTGCCACGTGGCGTCATGTAGGGCATCTGTCCCAGATAGACGTCCTGGATAATGGTTTCAAAGTCTTCGTGCTCAGGGTCGGTACAGTATAGCTTTAATTTTGCTTTAAGAGGCACGCTGTAGGTTAATCCCCTTTCGATACACTCTTCGATGGAGTATCGTGGCGGGTCGACAAAATAATCCAAAAACTCGAGCACGAAGTTGTTGCGTGCATCGGTTATTGGAAAGTTTTCGCTAAAAACTTTATAGAGACCCTCGTTCACCCGGTCATCAGGATTGGTTTCCAGTTGGAAGAAATCCTGAAATGATTTCAACTGGATGTCAAGAAAATCCGGATATTGAGATTTTATTTTTGTTTTTGAGAAACTGATTCTTTCAGTATTTTCCTGAGCCAATGTGGTAAAGTTTTGGTTATGAATAAGATAAAATAAATAAAGAACAAGGCGGGTTAATACAAAGAAATATAGACTCTGCACAGCAAGGCTGGCAGAAGTCTATATTTCTTTTATAGAGCGTGCTGTAAAAGCTATTTGATTTCCACTTCGGCACCGGCTTCTTCAAGCTGCGATTTGAGTGCTTCGGCTTCGTCTTTCGACACACCTTCTTTGATGGCTTTTGGAGCAGCGTCCACAAGTGCTTTGGATTCCTTAAGACCCAGACTGGTCAATTCTTTAACGAGTTTTACTACTGCCAGTTTGCTCTGTCCGGCTGCTTTGATGATTACATCAAATTCGGTTTGTTCTACTTCGCCTGCATCGGCTGCGGCTGCCGGACCTGCTACTGCTACTGCTGCGGCTGCCGGCTCAATGCCGTACTCGTCTTTGAGAATCTGAGCAAGCTCATTTACTTCTTTTACCGTAAGATTGACTAATTGTTCTGCAAAAGATTTTAAATCTGCCATTTTATTATTTGTTTAAAAGATTATTCGTGAAAACTAATTTTGTAATTTAAAAAATTATTATGCTTCTTTTTCTGATAGCGTTTGTAGTATGCCCGAAATCGTGTGGCCTCCTGATTGCAATGCGCCCATAACATTTTTAACGGGTGATTGCAGCAGGGCAATGATGGCGGCAATAACTTCATTTTTGCTTTTAATACTTTCCAGAGCGTCCAGTTGATGGCTGCCCAGGTAAGTGGATTCTTCGGCATAAGCTCCTTTAAGCTCTGGTTTGTCAGTTTTGTATTTGATACGAAACTCTTTGATAAGCTTTGCCGGAGCATTGCTCACTTCGGTAAACATTACCGAGGTGGTTCCTTTGAGTGTATCGAAAAGACCGTGCAGGTCTTTATCCGATTTCTCCATGGCTTTGCGAAGCAGCGTATTCTTCACCACCAACAGGTTGATTTTGCGGGTGTAGCATAGCCTTCTCAATTCGCTGGTAACAGCAGAATTCAGACCGCTTGTGTTGGTGATATAGAAATGAGATGCCTCGTTAAGCTTTTGTGATAGCGCCTCTATCGTTTGATTTTTTTCCTCTCTGGTCATTTTAAATCTCCTTGTTTTTAACGAATTTATGCGCTCACTGATTTAGGATCAATCTGGATACCGTAGCTCATCGTACTCGACATGTAGATACTTTTTACGTATGTGCCTTTGCTGGCAGCGGGTTTGAGTTTCAGTACGGTGTTGATAAGTGTACGCGCGTTGTCCACGATTTTATGATTGTCGAAAGATGACTTTGCAACTGCAGCATGGATGATGCCCGTTTTGTCTACTTTAAAATCTATCTTCCCAGCTTTCACGTCGTTAACAGCTTTGGCGATGTCCATGGTCACGGTGCCCGTTTTTGGATTGGGCATCAGGCCACGGGGGCCGAGAATACGACCTAACGGGCCAACTTTGGGCATTACGTTAGGTGTGGTAATGATAACATCGACGTCAGTCCAGCCGCCTTTAATTTTCTCGACATACTCGTCGAGGCCATAGTAATCGGCGCCGGCAGCTTTGGCTTCTTCTTCCTTATCGGGCGAACAAAGCACCAGTACGCGCATGGTTTTACCGGTTCCGTGTGGCAGGGTTACCGAGCCACGAACCATTTGGTTGGCCTTGCGCGGGTCGACGCCCAGACGGATGTCCATGTCGATGGAAGCATCGAAATTGGTCAGGGTAATGTCCTTGACGGTTTGCACTGCATCCGGGAGGGCGTATGTAGCATTTCTATCGATTTTCGCCAATGCTTCTCTACGTTTTTTTGTCAGTTTTGCCATTTTTTTTAAAATGTTACTTTAATTTTTAAATGCTCGTAGATTTCACTGTTAGTTGCTGAATGGTGCTTTACCTTTAACGGTAATACCCATGCTGCGGGCAGTGCCTGCAACCATGCGCATTGCCGAATCAGACGTAAAACAATTCAGGTCTTTCATCTTCGATTCGGCGATGTTTTGCACCTGCTCCCAGGTTACCGCTGCAACCTTTTTACGGTTGGATTCGGGGGAGCCTTTTTTCTGCTTGGATGCTTCTAACAGTTGAACTGCAACCGGCGGAGATTTTATGATGAAATCAAAAGATTTGTCCCTATAGACGGTGATGATCACGGGCAAAATTTTGCCGGCCTGATCTTGTGTACGTCCATTGAACTGCTTGCAAAATTCCATGATGTTCACCCCTTTGGCACCCAATGCAGGGCCTACCGGAGGTGATGGATTTGCTGCGCCACCTTTGATTTGCAGTTTGATTAATCCGCTAACTTCTTTTGCCATTTTATCGTTCTACTTAATTAGATGTGCCGGATGCAACAGCTTGTTGCTCCGGTAAATGAGTTTGAAAATTCTATTCTTTCTCTACCTGCATAAATCCCAGCTCAAGTGGTGTTTTTCGTCCGAAGATCTTCACCATCACTTTCAGTTTTTTCTTCTCTTCGTTAATCTCTTCGATCATACCACTAAAACTGTTAAAAGGTCCATCGGTAACGGTAACGGTTTCACCAACAATAAACGGCACGTTGACTTCCTCGCCTTGTTCGGCCAGCTCGTCCATTTTCCCAAGTATTCTCTTCACTTCCGATTCACGCAAAGGATCGGCTTCGCCGCGCGTGCCCAGAAATCCCAGAACATCGGGTACATTTTTTACGATGTAAGGTACTTCGCCCAAAAGGGCGGCCTCTATCAATACGTACCCGGGGAAATAATTGCGTTCCTTGCTGATTTTTTTACCTTTCCGTACCTGATAAACTTTTTCGGTAGGAATGAGCACCTGCGAGATGTAATCCTGGAGGTTCAGGCGATTGATCTCACTTTCGAGATACTCTTTCACCTTCTTTTCCTTCCCGGAAATCGCTCTTATAACGTACCATTTTTTCTCGTGATTACTCATACCAAAGGTTTACTTAAGGTTTGTAAAAGAATAAAGTAACCTGTCGGCCACAATTGTACCTAAGCTGCAACTACAGCCAGGTATAGAAACCTTTGAGCAGGCTGCTGAATGAAATATCCATCAGATAAACCACAAAAGCGATTATCAGGGAAGCAATGGATACTACCACAGCACTACTCTGCAGTTCACTCCATGAGGGCCAGGAAACTTTGTGTAACAGCTCATCATAACTTTCCTTGGCGTAATTTATTATTTTCAATTTTGCCATTAGTTCTTACTTAATATGAATTGGCACGGGTGGTAGGAATCGAACCCACAGCCTATGGTTTTGGAGACCATCGCTCTACCAATTGAGCTACACCCGTATCGTGTGCAATTTAACAAAAGGAGTCCCGGAAGTAATAATTTTTACTCCGGAACGCCTTTGTATTTATAACCAAACACCTATTAAAATTAATCAAGAATCTCGGTTACCTGACCAGCGCCAACGGTACGTCCGCCTTCGCGGATAGCAAAACGCAGGTTCTTGCTCATTGCAATTTCTGCAATAAGATTTACTTCAATAGTCAGGTTGTCGCCGGGCATTACCATTTCTACTCCTTCGGGCATGGTAATTTCACCGGTAACGTCGGTAGTTCTAAAATAGAACTGAGGGCGGTATCTGTTGTGAAAAGGAGTGTGGCGGCCACCTTCTTCTTTTTTCAGGATATACACCTCGGCTTTAAATCTCTTGTGGGGTGTAACCGAGCCGGGGGCGGCAATAACCATTCCGCGGGTAATGTCGTTTTTGTCGATACCGCGCAGCAGCAAACCAGCATTGTCGCCAGCTTGTCCGCGGTCGAGGATTTTGCGGAACATCTCAACGCCGGTAACTACACTCTTAAGTTTTGCGGCACCCATACCAATGATATCAACCGGATCGCCGGTGTTGATAATACCAGTTTCGATACGACCGGTAGCCACTGTGCCACGACCGGTGATGGAGAATACGTCTTCAACGGGCATCAGGAATGGTTTGTCCTGGTCGCGCTCGGGTAGTGGAATCCATGTATCGCAAGCTTCCATCAGTTCCAATACTTTTTCTACCCATTTGGGTTCTTTGTTCAAAGCACCAAGTGCCGAACCCTGAATAACAGGGGTATTGTCGCCATCAAATTCGTAGAAGCTTAAGAGGTCACGGATTTCCATTTCGACGAGTTCCAAAAGCTCTTCGTCATCTACCAGGTCGACTTTGTTCATAAAAACGACCAGTCTGGGAACGCCTACCTGACGTGCCAGCAAGATGTGCTCGCGCGTTTGAGGCATGGGGCCATCAGTAGCAGCTACTACGATAATAGCACCGTCCATCTGGGCAGCACC
>JAAYIU010000476.1 GCA_012523265.1 Bacteroidales bacterium
GGAAAATCAAGAGCCGAAATTTCTGCTGTAAATATTGATGCACAGCGGGCGCAAGTATTAGTACAAATCCCTTATGCTTTTATGCAGGATAATGGAAATCTGGGGGTGAAGGTGAAACTTTTTATTGCACAAATAGCCCTCGACAGCTACGATGTAAGGTGGGTTTTTATTGATGACAGCACAGTACCTGACCGGTGGAATGTATTAGTAAGTCAGCCCACTTTGGGAAGTCAACAGGGAGATATGGTCCTCACACTTTCCCCTACTGATTATTCTGACGGTGACTTTCAATACCTGGCTGATTTTATATATAAAAAGGATACCCTTGTTTTTTCTAAACTTCTAGATTATCGCATTCCCAAATTTCATCAAAGTACTGGCAGATATTATAATTACCTGACTCCAAAATCTTCACATGGTTTAGTTTTTCATCAGTTTGCCAGCGACGTTATTGATCTATGCAAAGATTCGGTTTTTTATCTTCCAATTGAAAATTCTAAATTGGAAATCAATCTTGAAAAACTTCAAGCTGAATATGAGCTCGCCTTCACCGATGTAATCACTCAAAACAATAGTTGCAAATTTCTTTACAAAAAACAGGAACAGGGATGGTTTTTGGGAATTGTGGAAGGTGGCATATTAAGTTATGAAGAAATAAAATATTTAGATGACACAATCATGAATTTGTCTTTTGCCGATTACAATCATATAGTTTGGTATGATCCGAAGCGCAATGAGGTAAGTTATCGGATGATTCCGTGATGCGTCTTCCCCACACTATGATTAAATAAATAGAAACCTCATTCAAATTGATTTGCCCAAGATGGGTTTAAATACTTTACAGCTTCACCCCTTATGCACGGTAAATCATGTGCACTTTTGATATCTTCCTCAAGCAAACAAAAAACCCGCATCATTCGTTGATGCGGGTTTTTCTATTTAAAGCTTCTTACGAAATGCTACAGTGTGTTTTTACTGTTGAGGTCGTCGAAAGCAATTTCGAGGCGACGGATCATGCTTTGCTCGCCTTCGCGCAGCCACTTACGTGGGTCGTAATATTTCTTGTTGGGGATATCATCTCCGTCGGGGTTTCCGATTTGTCCCTGCAGGTAATGTTCGTTTTTCTTGTAATAATTCATCACGCCTTCCCAGGTAGCCCATTGGGTGTCGGTGTCGATGTTCATTTTTACTACACCATAACCGATGGCTTCGCGGATTTGCTCCTGTGCTGATCCGCTGCCGCCATGAAACACAAAGTTGACAGGATTGGGTTCGGTGTGGTGTTTCTTATGGATGTATTCTTGCGAATTTTTAAGGATTACCGGTTCAAGTCTTACGTTGCCGGGCTTGTAAACGCCGTGCACATTACCAAAAGAAGCGGCAATGGTAAAGCGATGGCTTACCGCCATGAGTTGTTCGTAAGCGTAGGCTACTTCTTCGGGCTGGGTGTAGAGGCGCGAACTATCTACGCCTGTGTTATCCACGCCGTCTTCTTCGCCGCCGGTAATGCCCAGCTCTATTTCGAGGGTCATGTCCATTTTCTTCATGCGCTCAAGATATTTCTTGCAGATAGCAATGTTTTCTTCCAGCGGCTCTTCGCTAAGGTCGAGCATGTGGGAGCTGAACAACGGTTTGCCGTGCTGCTTGTAATATTTCTCACCTTCGTCGAGCAGTCCGTCGATCCAGGGGAGCAGTTTTTTGGCGGCATGGTCGGTGTGAAGAATTACCGGCACCCCATAGAGTGCGGCCAACTTGTGGACGTGCATGGCGCCACTCACCGCACCGACGATGGCAGCTTGCTGGTTTTCGTTGGAGATGCTTTTGCCGGCATAGAAAACGGCACCCCCATTAGAAAACTGAATAATTACCGGCGACTTGGCTTTAGCGGCTGCTTCCATCACGGCATTCACCGAGTTGGTTCCTACCACGTTTACAGCAGGGAGGGCAAAATGCTTGCGCCGGGCTATCTCGAAAATCTTCTGTACGTCGTCACCGGAAGCCACACCGGCTTTTACTACTTCTAATACTTTATCAGACATAATTACAATTATTTAAAGTTTTGGATTGCAAAGTTACAACTAATAACGCATCATTATGGTTATTAACCATTAAGATACCTTAAAGTAATCAGTGAGAAAGCGATCGATGAGCCTTGGAACTGCGAATTGGTGCAGTTGATCCAGCCTTACAGAGCTAAATTTTGTGTCGCGCTCCGCCCGGAAATCCCCGTTGGCCTGTATTACCACAAATCGGGCGTGCAGCCGCTGGTGCGTAAGCTGATGTGTGTAAAGGCTGCTTGTATGCGTCACAACAAAATTGTTGGCAGGTAAAATGCTTCGCCACTCAGGAAGCGAAAAAAGTTGTTCGGGCGGTATTTCCGTTTGCGTTTCTATCACCGGAAAAGTATAAAGGCCTTGCCAGATGTCGCCGGCTGCGCGTTTTGTTAGTAGCACTGAAGGCTCATTGTGATTTTTGTGAAGCACCACCACATAATAAAAGGTGCGATGCCTGATTTTGACTTTGGGTTTTTTTACCGGCAGCATTTTTACAATTTTTTGCTGATGTGCTGCACAGTGGCGGGCAAAGACACACTGGCCGCAGTCGGGATTGACGGGTATGCAATGGCACGCGCCAAACTCCATCATGGCCTCGTTGAAAGTGCCGGGATCACCGGCTGGCATGAGCTGCTGCACCAGCTCCCTCACAATTTTTATCCCTGCCGGGCTGTCGATGGGTTCGTGCACAGCAAACCAGCGGCTTACCACGCGCAACACGTTTCCATCGATGGCCGGCTGCCGCTCACCGAAAGCTATCGAAGCAATGGCTGCCGCAGTGTAAGGCCCGATGCCGGGAAGCTGCAGCAGGTCGCGGTAATTGTCGGGGAAGATGCCGCCATGCTTTTGAACGATGATTTGAGCAGCAGCGTGCAGGTTGCGCGCACGGGTGTAGTAGCCCAGCCCCTGCCAAAGCTTCAAAACATCATCGATATTGGCAGCAGCCAACGCCTGAACAGTAGGATATTGTGAGACAAAAGCGTGATAATATTGCAGACCCTGGGCAACACGCGTTTGCTGAAGAATCACTTCGGAGAGCCAAATTTTGTAGGGATCGCTGGTTTGTCGCCAGGGCAAATCGCGGCGATTTTGGTGGTACCATGTAAGCAATCGTTGGATGTCGGGCATTCTGTATGGGTTGTTGGTAGCGGGCAGAACGATGAAAATGAGCAAATTGTTATTTCATCAACAGATTGATTATGAACCTGAAGAGATTTGTGTTGTGTAATCACAAAATTTTAAAATCGGACACTATTTGGCTGATAATCATTTTTTTAAAAATTTCCTAAAATGATGGCTGATAGAAAATAATTATATATTTGCACCCCTATTTACAAATCTAACAATCAAAACATTAAATAGAAATCATGACAAAAGCAGAAATTGTAGCAGAGATTGCAAACAAAACAGGAATAGAAAAACTTGTTGTTCAAACCACCGTCGAAGCCTTTATGGAATCGATCAAGAACTCGATGACCAGTGGCGAAAATGTTTATCTGAGAGGATTTGGTAGTTTTACCATCAAAAAAAGAGCTGAGAAAACAGGCCGTAACATCTCTAAAAATACTACCATCATCATCCCTGCTCACAACATCCCCACATTTAAGCCTGCAAAATCATTTGTAAACGAAGTTAAAGAGAACGTTAACGTAAAATAGAAAGGACGCACACAATGCCAAGCGGAAAAAAGAGAAAAAGACATAAAATGTCAACCCACAAGCGCAAAAAACGCTTACGGAAAAACAGACATAAAAATAAAAAGAAATAATTTTTAACCTGTTACAAAAATTATTACATGATGTCGTTGTGTGATGGCATGGTGTAATAATTTTTTTTTTAAAAGCAAGCCTAAAAATTGCAAACGAAAAAACTTCTGATGCGTATTACCAAACTGCATAAAGCGTGGACAGGGATTTAATCATCAATTCAAATTCTTCCGGAGTTGATATTGCGTTACTCGAGGACAAATATCTTGTAGAGCTTACAAAGGAAAAATCCAACAAGAAATATTCGGTTGGCGATGTGTACCTGGGTAAGGTCAAAAAACTTATGCCCGGACTCAATGCTGCTTTTGTGAATGTTGGCTACGAAAAAGATGCTTTTTTGCACTACCTCGATCTGGGGCCACAGGTGCGGTCATTGATAAAATTTACCAAACTGGCCAGTGCCGGCAAGATTCCCAACGTGCCGTTGAGCGAGTTCAGGCTTGAGCCTGATATCGAAAAAACAGGGAAGATTTCAGATGTCTTCTCTGTTAATCAACCTATCCTGGTGCAAATTGCTAAGGAGCCTATTTCCACTAAGGGGCCGCGCATTTCTTCGGAGATAAGTTTTGCCGGACGCTACCTGGTGTTGGTGCCATTGGCCGATCGCATCTCGGTATCGCAGAAAATCCGCAGCCTCGAAGAACGCAAGCGCCTGAAGAGGTTGATCAAAAGCATCAAGCCCAACAACTTTGGCGTAATCGTTCGCACTGCTGCCGAAAACAAACTGGTAGCTGATCTGGATGCCGACCTTAAAGATTTGCTTGGCAAATGGGATATTATTGCTACCAAACTCAACAAAGCCGAGCCGCCCACCAAAATCGTCAGCGAGCTGGATCGCACCTCCGCGATTCTGCGCGATCACCTCAACGAATCGTTCAACAATATCCATGTTGACGATGCTTCGCTGGCCGATGAGGTGCGTATCTTTATCAAACAGATAGCTCCCGAAAAAGCCGGCATCGTTAAGCATTACAGCGGAGCCAAGCCTATCTTCGAGCATTTTGGTGTAGATAAACAGATCAAAAATTCGTTTGGGAAAATCGTCACCATCAAAAGTGGTGTTTACCTGATCATCGAACAAACCGAGGCGATGCACACCATCGACGTCAACTCGGGACACCGGGTGAACAAAGATAAAAACCAGGAGAGCAACTCTCTGGAAGTAAACCTGGAGGCAGCCACCGAAATAGCCCGTCAGATGCGGTTACGCGACATCGGCGGCACCATCGTGGTCGATTTTATCGACATGACACAGGCCAAGCATCGCCGTCAGCTTTACCAGCACATCAAAGACGAAATGGCCAAAGACAAGGCCAAGCACTCCATTTTGCCGCCCAGCAAATTTGGGCTGGTGCAGATTACGCGCCAGCGGGTACGCCCGGCGATGAATGTTCAGATACTCGAAAAATGTCCTGTTTGCAACGGTACCGGCGAAAACAAAGCCGCCATCCTCATCATCGACGAAATCGAAAACAATTTGCAATACCTGCTGCAGGAACAAAACGAGAAGAACCTTACCATTACGGTGCATCCATTTGTACATGCACAGCTCACCATCGGTTTCCCATCGTTGCGCATGAAATGGATGTGGCGTTACAAGCAGCGCATCCACATCAAACCCAGCGCCTCGCACCACTACCTGGAGTATCATTTTTTTAATAGTAAAAATGACGAGCTTAAGATGTAAGTGTGATTGCCTGTTTCAACCATCGGAACGTTGCCGTTAAATCAGAAATTCAAAAACCAAATAAATCTCAATAGCCAAGGCCGCTACATTTGAGATTTATTAAAAAATTAGCAACATGGAAATTGTCGTCAGCGGAATCCGGCCCACCGGAAACCTACACTTAGGAAATTATTTTGGTGCCCTCAGCAACTTTTTAAAAATGCAGCAAACCCATCACTGCTTTTTCTTTATTGCCGATTACCATTCCCTTACCACACATCCCACCCCTTCCGATCTTCATGGCAACGTGAAACAGGTGCTGGTGGAATATCTTGCTGCAGGCATCGATCCCGAAAAGGCAACATTATACATTCAAAGCGACCTGCCCGAAACCGCCGAACTGTACCTGCTGCTCAACATGAATGCCTACATGGGTGAGCTGGAACGGGTGACAACTTTTAAAGAAAAAGCGCGTAAGCAAGCCGAGAACGTCAACGCCGGCTTGCTTACCTACCCATCGTTGATGGCTGCCGACATTATTATTCATAAAGCGCATAAAGTGCCTGTGGGCAAAGACCAGGAGCAACATCTGGAGCTGACGCGCACTTTTGCACGCCGCTTCAACCGCATGTACAACCATGAGTTTTTCCCGGAGCCTACCGCTTTCAACTTCGGTGCGGAGCTGATAAAAATTCCAGGACTGGATGGCAGCGGAAAGATGGGAAAATCAGAAGGTGAAGGCAACGCCATTTTCCTGGCCGACGACCCGAAGATAATCCGCAAAAAAGTGATGCGTGCCGTTACCGATGCCGGCCCCACCACACCTAACCAACCTATGACCGAGGCTGTGGCCATCCTTTTCAGCCTGATGCGCACAATGTCGAAACCCGAAACCGTCGATCATTTCCTGAACGAATACAACGCCTGCACCATACGATATGGGGATTTGAAAAAGCAACTTGCCGAAGATATCGTCAACTTCACCGCACCGATTCGTGAAAGGATTCACGAACTGGCTGCCGACGAAAAATACTTGTCGAAAGTAGCCACCATGGGCGCCGAAAAAGCCCACGAAAGCGCCGGCAAAACCATCAGCGAAGTGCGCGAGATTATTGGCTTCAGGAAGTTTTAACAGACGGGCATTTATTAAAATTATTGGCTCCTAGAAATGTTAGGGTGGGTTTATGGAAAGATATTGATGTAAAAATATTGCAGGCTAAAGCCCGCCGATTTCTGACAGTGCTTTCTTGAGATGTTACAGATGGACTACACACAATAAATAATATCAGAGCAATTTTTATTAATTGTTAATTGGAATTTATTTGTTAATTGTCTTTTGTTAATTGGAACTTTCCCCGTAATGGC
Organism: Bacteroidales bacterium; assembly: GCA_012523265.1. GTDB lineage: Bacteria > Bacteroidota > Bacteroidia > Bacteroidales > 4484-276 > SABY01. The sequence continues at coordinate 6,852 of JAAYIU010000476.1, forward strand.
CGGGGTTGCAATATCCGATGAACTGAAAGCATTCCCAAACTGTTTGTTGAAAAAAGAAATTATGGCGCAAAATATCGAAACGGCTGTCCGAAAGGAGAGGGTAGTGCTGGTAGGGTTGATCACCGGCAAGGCTGATGAAGCCCGCATAGAAGAATATCTCGACGAGCTGGAATTTCTGGTGGAGACCGCCGGCGGCATCCCCATGAAACGGTTCACGCAAAAACTCGATCGCCCCGACACACGAACTTTTGTGGGATCGGGTAAGCTGGAGGAGATACACCAGTATGTGGTTGCCGAAGAGATCGACCTTGTGGTTTTCGACGACGAGCTGGGCGCCTCACAGATCAAAAATATCGAGAAGATTTTGGAGGTTCGCATCCTGGACCGTACCAATTTAATTCTCGACATCTTTGCCAGCCGGGCGCGCACGGCTCACGCCAAGACGCAGGTAGAGCTGGCGCAATACGAATATCTGCTTCCACGCCTCACGCGTATGTGGACGCACCTGGAGCGCCAGCAAGGCGGCATCGGCATGCGCGGCCCCGGCGAAACAGAGATAGAAACTGACCGCCGCATCATCCGCGACAAGATAAGTCTACTCAAAAAAAAACTCGAACTCATCGATCGGCAAATGGTGGTGCAGCGCAAAGCACGCGGCAACATGGTGCGCGTGTCGCTGGTGGGATACACCAACGTGGGCAAATCGACCATCATGAATCGCATGGCCAAAGCTGAGGTGTTTGCCGAAGACAAGCTCTTTGCCACCCTCGACACCACCATCCGCAAAGTGGTGATCGAAAACCTGCCCTTCCTGCTCACCGACACCGTTGGCTTTATCCGCAAACTCCCGCACGGACTGGTGGAATCGTTCAAATCCACCCTCGACGAAGTGCGCGAAGCCGACCTGCTGCTGCATGTGGTGGACATTTCGCACGACGATTTCGAAGAGCAGATAAACGTGGTCAACGAAACCCTGAGCGAAATTGGCGCCGCCGACAAACCTACCATCATGGTCTTTAATAAAATGGATGCTTACACCTGGAAAACCAAAGATGCCGACGACCTGACAGAATCTACCGACGAAAACGTTACGCTGGAGGAACTCCGCAAAACCTGGATTGCCAAAAGCAATGCGCCGGCAATATTCATTTCGGCCAAACACAAGCAAAACTGGGATGCTTTGAAAACGCTTATTTACCAAAAGGTGAAAGAAATCCACGCCGCACGCTTCCCGTACAATAATTTCCTCTATTAATACTTTTATCAGGCTAATAAAAAAGTTGCTTAGCTGATGAACTTTCCAAAAAAACATCTTTACCTGTTGTCCTTGTTGTCGGGGTTGCTGCTATCTGCCGGCTGGCCGATGTACGGTTTTCCCTTTCTGCTCTTTGTAGGATTTGTCCCGCTGCTTTTCATCATCGATCAGCTTGATGCGCGTCCTGAGCAGCACCATCGTTTCAGTAGCTTCCAGTTCAGCTACGCAGCATTTTTCGTTTGGAATGCCCTCACCACCTGGTGGATCTGGAACTCGACGATATTTGGCGCTATCATGGCGGTACTGGTCAACAGCCTGTTTTTTGCGGTTGTTTTTATGGTTTTTCACCTCAGCCGGCGCAGCTTTTTCCGTCAGTCCGACGCCATCTATCTGCTCATCGTTTATTGGATAGCTTTCGAATATTTTCATCTCGACTGGGATTTGTCGTGGCCATGGCTCAACCTGGGCAACGGCTTTGCCATGTACACGCCCTGGGTGCAGTGGTACGAATACACCGGCACGCTGGGCGGTACGCTGTGGATACTGCTGGTTAATATTTTCGTTTATCAGCTTATCAAAAATATCCTTCAAAACGACGGTCGGCGAAGACTTATCGTGAATGTTGCAAAGACAACTTTTCTGATCATTATTCCAATGATTATTTCGTGGGTGATGTATCAGAGCTATGAAGAAAAAGGGGTTGTGGCCGAAGTCATCGTCACGCAGCCCAATGTAGATCCGTGGTCGGAGCAGTTTGTGCTGCCATCGAGCAAGATGATAGAGATGAATCTGAAACTTGCCGATTCGCTCATTACCCCTGAAACGGATTTTGTGGTGGCGCCCGAATCGGCCATCCAGGAAGATTTGTGGCATGCCACCATCGGGCAGTCGCGTGCGGTGAAACAGATACGCGGGTTTATCGACCGCCACCCGAAGGTGAGCGTGGTAATCGGCGCCTCCACCTACCGGCTTTTTGCCGAAGGCGAACCGCTAACGCCCACGGCGCGGAAGTTTGACGATGTGGATAAATATTACGAAGCTTTTAATTCGACTTTGTTTATTAATAAAAATGAACCCGTACAACTTTATCATAAATCCAAGCTGGTGCCGGGGCCGGAGAAGATGCCCTTTCAGCGAATCCTTAGCCCGTTGCAAAATCTGGCTTTCGACCTGGGCGGAACCGTAGGAAGTTTGGGCTACTCAAAACGCCGCGAAGTTTTCAGCAGCATCGACGGAAAATTTACCGTTCCGGGCATCATCTGTTACGAATCGATCTATGGGGAATTTACAGCAGAATTTGTGAAAAATGGCGCCAACCTCATCTTCATCATCACCAACGACGGCTGGTGGGGCAACACCGCCGGCCACCGCCAGCACTTTGCCTACGCCCGACTGCGTGCCGTCGAAACGCGCCGCGACATCGCCCGCTCGGCCAACACCGGCATCTCCGGGTTTATCGATCAACGCGGCGACATCATGCAGGCCTCCGAATACTGGCAACCCGCAGTGCTCCGCGCACAATTACACGCCAACAACGACATCACCTTTTATACCCGCTACGGCGACTACCTCGGACGCATCAGCGGTTTCCTGGCCATTTTTATGGTACTCATTGCTTTTGTAAATGGTGTTTTAAAAAAGAAAAAATACAATAGGGAAATGAGTGGTGAGATTTGAGAGATGAGCGGTGAGAAGAAGGGAATTGGATTTATTTAGAAAAATCACGTGGTTTTTTAAAAAGCAGAATAATTGAATTCTGAAGCATCATTGAGGTCTTGGTATCGTGAAGTTGAGGCGCCATCCGATTGCACCTCCGAAGCAAATCAAAATTCATCGCAAAGGCGCGGAGCCGCGAAGTGAAATCCAAAAGACACCTTTGAAGAACGCTGCCTCTTAGCGTCTCAGCGATGAATAATAACTGAAAGTGATTCACTCCTCCGGCTGCGCTATTCCAAAAGATTCCCGCAACTTTTTCAACTCTGCCAATGGAATGCCTTCGGCCTGAAAGCCTGCATTGCGGCAGATAAAGAATATGTCGGCTGATTTCCCGGCGATGTCAATCAAGTCGAAAGCCTCGCGGGCGTTTTCGCCAATGGCCAGGCAGCCATGTTTTTCCCACAAAACTATTCTGTGTCTGTCCAGCGCGGCAAGCGTAGCCAGCGCCAGGGCGTCGCTACCGGTTTGCATATAGGGAACAAAACCCAACCCATCGTGGATATATACGCAGGTTTCGGGTTGCATGCTCCACAAAATATTGTTGATAACCGATTGGTTGCAAAACTCCCGGATGTGTGTCATGGCAATGAGCCGGTTGGGATGCGTGTGAATGACAACTTTCTCGGGACGATTTTCAGCGCACAATTTGTCGTGTATCGCCAGGTGTGTGGGCAACTCGGAGGTAGGAGGTTTCATCTTTTCCGGCGCAGGCTTTTTCAATTGCCGGTATGCCTTGCCACCGTCGATAATCTGCAGTAAGCACATATTTGCCGGAATGTCGGCCGCCACATCGCGCATACGTGAATTGGAAGCCGTAACCAGCAGCAATTGGTCGTTGAGATTTGCAAAAGTGCGTGGCAGCGCTACCGGCGCCTCAAAATCTGAATCGCCGGGAGGCGCATCGAAATATTGGGTGATGTTGTACGAAAGGTTTCCGGCGTTGCGCTCCGCCCATCCTTTGTGCCACAGAAATCCGGCAACGGTAGTTATTTCATCACGTACCTGACCAATTCCGGCGATACCTGTAATTAATACGCTCATAATTTTTTTGCGTAAAGATAATTTTTTTAAAGCTCCAAAACACAAATGCCAAATTACAAATAAATCGTAACTATATAGCTGGCTTCGTTGAATTCCAAATCATCATGACCCCATCCCCTGCCCTTCCCCTGAAGGGGAAGGGAGTCCAGCCGCACAAGCCACTGCTGCGGCCAGTGCGCTGGCATTCTCTCCGTCGGTTGACGAAGGAGTTAGAGGGGGTCTCAGAAAGTGGCCATTATAACCAAAGCAAATGAAACGCACCTAAATAGTTACAATAAATCTCAAGCAACAAATCCCAAATATTCAGAAGGTTTGTTCATTGAATTTTAGTCATTGAAATTTATTTGTGATTTGATTTATTGTCATTTATAATTTGCACCTGCAATATTTTGTTTTAACGAATTTTAAAAACGTTGCCTTCCAAAATCCTTGTACTTTTGCCACCGAATTGTAAAACAAACATTTAACACAAAAAGACAATATTTTATGGCAGTTTTAACAGGAAAAAAGGCGCCGCTATTCGAAGCAGACGCGGTGATTAATGGCGGCGAGATGGTCGAGAAATTTACCCTCGAACAATTCATCGGCAAAAAGTATGTGGTATTCTTTTTCTATCCATTGGATTTCACCTTTGTTTGTCCCACCGAAATTCTTGCTTTTCAGGAGCAGATGGAAGAGTTTGAAAAGCGCAATGTTGCTGTGGTAGGCTGTTCTACCGATTCCAAATATTCGCATTGGGCCTGGCTCAATACCGAGAAGAAAGACGGCGGCATCAAAGGTGTGAAGTTCCCATTGGTATCCGATCTTACCAAAACCATCTCGAAAAATTACGATGTGCTCGACGGCGATTTCGATTACAATGATGACGGCGAGCTGGAGTTTGACGGAACGGGAGTAGCTTACCGCGGACTGTTTCTCATCGACAAACAAGGCGTGGTGCGCCATCAGGTGGTTAACGATATGCCGCTTGGACGAAGTGTAAAAGAAACCCTGCGCATGATTGATGCCTGGCAGTTTTATGAAGAAAATGGTGAAGTGTGCCCTGCCGACTGGCATCGCGGCGACGAAGGCATGCAGGAATCGCACGAAGGTGTGGCCAGCTATCTTGCAAAACATTAATAACAAAATTTCTTTTTTAACGACAAAGCCCCCGGCAGGGGGTTTTTTAATTCATAAAAAATGAATCTCAAAAAAGCTAATCCAAGATTTCCCATTCATCACCTGCTGAAAAAACGCTGGAGTCCGCGGGCGTTCAATGGCCAACCCATTGAAACGGAGAAGTTGCAGCGTATTTTTGAAGCTGCACGCTGGTCACCTTCCTCCAGCAATGAGCAGCCGTGGGCTTTCATAGTGGGAATAAATGGCGATGAGACATACGAAAAAATTTTCAGCACCCTGGATGCCTTTAACCAGTTGTGGGTGAAAACTGCACCGCTACTGGCCATCACTGCCGGTCGCACCATCAGCCTGAAAAACGGAATGCCGGCAGAATGGTTTAAATATGACGTGGGTCAGGCCGTGGCGCACCTCACTTTTCAGGCTACCCACGAAGGGCTTTATGTGCACCAGATGGCCGGCTTCGACCGCGATAAAGCGCACCAGTTGCTCGAAGTCCCCGACAAATACGAGGTCATCACTGCTTTTACCATTGGGTATCCCGGCGACTACAAAGTGTTGCACCAAAATCTGCAGGCCAGTGAGATAGCGCGCCGAGAAAGGCTGCACACCGATGATTTCGTTTTTTCGGGTGCTTTTGGCCAGGCTGCCGATTGGATAAAACCTGAAAGAGATTGACGAATTACGGTTGATAATTGAAAAAGATTTTTATTTGGTGTCTGACAGTTTAAAACATGATACAAAATCAGTTTATAATTAAAATTTTTACTGGTAACATTTCAGGCCATTTGATGGTGGTAATGATAACACTTGTGATGATAACCGCCGGATGCAACAACGAATCCCGGCAGCAGGCGGGAAATAGTTCCGAAACAAAGGAACAGCCTGTGCCCGTTCCGCAATTCGACGCCGACTCGGCATTTTCTTTCGTAAAGCAACAGGTCGATTTTGGGCCGCGTGTGCCGGAAACCAAAGCGCATGCTGCCGCGGTAGCCTGGCTGACGGCATCTTTACAACAATGGGCCGACACGGTGAGGGTGCAGGATTTTGTGACGCGCGTGTATGACAATCGGATTTTTAAGGGTAAAAATATTATTGCCTCTTTCAATCCCGGCTCAAAAAATCGGATTTTCCTTTCGGCACATTACGACTCCCGTCCTTTTACCGATCACGATGCCGATGCAGCCACCCACAAGACGCCCATCAAAGGCGGCAACGACGGTGCCAGAGGAACCGGCGTGCTGATGGAAATAGCGCGCCAACTGCATCTGCATCCGGTAAACCGGGGCATCGACATTATTTTGTTCGACCTGGAAGATTATGGTCCGCCGCAAGATACCCAGACAGATCAGGGAAGCGACTGGTGGGGGCTTGGATCGCAATATTGGTCGGCCAACCCGCACAAGCCTGGCTACACCGCACGATATGGTATTTTACTCGACATGGTGGGCGCTGCCGACGCCACCTTTCCGCTCGAGGGTTTTTCGATGTATTATGCCCCCGACATCACCAAGAAAGTGTGGGAAACCGCAGTGGCGGCTGGCTATGGAGATTATTTTGTTTTTGATAAAGGAACCTACATCACCGACGATCATTACTTTATTAATACCATCGCCAAAATTCCTACGCTCAACATCATCCACCTGGATCCGACATCGGCCAACGGCACTTTTTATGACCCCTGGCACACCCTCGCCGACGACATTACGCAGATAGACCCGGCAACCCTGAAAGCCGTGGGACAAACACTGCTGACAGTAATTTATCAGAAGAGCTTTTAGGTAAGACTTGGTATAAATTCACATTTGGTGTGTGGAGAAAAGCTTGCTATCGAAAACGAGTTTTATCGAATCAATTCGTGTAAACTTTGTGGTGTAATCGTGGTTAATTTTTCCACGCCATATTTTTCAGCAAAGGATGCCGGTAGTCTGGGTTTCCGCTTACTACTCCATTTAAACGCAAAAGCCCGTAGTTCGCCATTCATTTCTTCCACAAGATCGATCTCGGCACCATCATAAGTGCGCCAAAAATAGAGGTTTGCGTACCGGTTGCTGTTATGATTTTGCTTGATGAATTCGCTTACGCAAAAGTTTTCCCAAAGCACTCCGATATCCTTCCGGGCAGTAACCGGATTATAGTTATTGGTCAAAGCGTTTAAAATGCCATTGTCATAGAAGTAATATTTTCTGTTTTTTTTAATTTCGTTGCGCAAGTTAGTACTGTAGGAGCCAAGATTAAAAATGACAAATGTTTTTTCCAGGAGATCCAAGTACAATTCAATACTAATTCTGGAAATTTTAAGCAAATTGGATAACTCATTTACTGACACCTGAGACCCTACCTGCAAAGCCAGAGATGTTAATAATTTCCTGATAACCGATGGATTTTTAACCTGCTCATAAATCAGAATGTCCTTGTAGAGATAGTCGCTGCTTAATTCGTTTAGCATCTTCTTTTTATCATCAGAATCCAAATCTATAATTCCCGGATAGCTGCCAAACACCAATAAGTTGTTGAGGTTATTAATTACCCAATACCAACCTTTGGTATCAGCAATTTCTGAAAGCGACAGCGGATACATGATAAATTTTACATTTCTCCCGGTCAATGGTTCACCAATTTGATTGGCAAGATCGAAGCTGCTCGATCCGGTGGCAATGATCTTGTATTGTTTCAATTCATCATAAAATAACTTTAGGATGCTTCCAATTTCATTAATCTTTTGTGCCTCATCCAAAGCAATTAGGGTGTTACCCGAAAATAGTGTTTTGATGGAATCCGGATTTTTGCTTTCAAGGATATTCGCAATGGCTGGAATTTCACAATTCAGGATTAAAGCTCCGGCTGTATCCTGAAAAATTGCTTTAAGCAAGGTTGTTTTTCCTACCTGACGGGAACCATAAAGAATTATTATCTCTTTTTTGGGAATCCACTTTTCGATTGTCGGTGTAAGCACTCTTTTGTACATTAGGCCAGATTTTGCATAAATAAATGCAAATTTAAGCCAAATATTGCATAATTCATTACAAATTTCAGCCTGTTTATAGTTATTGACCTTTCTATGTCAGTTGGCTGACGATAGAAAGTCGCTGTCAGGGATCAGCCGTAGCTTGAAACAAATTCGCGTTAATTCGTCAAATTAGCGATAATTAGCGGATGGTAGTCTTTTGATAATTGTACCCCGAACTTTAAATCAGAACCTTTCAGAGTTATTGCCGCAGCAAATCGCGGTAGTCGGCGCGGTGGTGTAAAGGCTCAAAAGCCGTTTCCGCTGACAAACGTTCCAGATCAGAAAAGCCAAGAATGCGGGCTTGTTGCAGATATTCGATAGCAAGCTGGGGTTGGTTTTGTTTCATTTTAACAATGGCTTCCAGATAAGCATGCTCCGGGTTGAGCGGCTCGATAGATCGATAAATTTCGATTGTTTTTTCGGCTTGCGCCAAATCGTTTTCTTCGATAGCCTGGCGGGCAAACATATAGCTGAGCAGCCCGTTGAAGCCAAGCATCCTGTTGTGAAGCCGGCGGGTATAAACATCATCGGAGGTTTGTTTCAGGTTTCTGATCTCCTGATTCCACCAGTCTCTCTCCTTTTCCGTAAAGGCTTTCAAAAAATTGTTTTGCATGCCGATCTCCTTTTCGAGCGAGCGTACCATCAGCCCCAACTGCTTTTTGTAAGCGGCGTTAGTGCGGATGGTGCTGAGTTGTTTTTTAAAATTTGCCACATTACCGATTCCATCAAAAACGGCGATTGCGCGCTGCGCTGTTTCAGCAGCATCAAAATATTGGTTATTCCCGAGTTGGCTGTCGATTTTATTTTGATAAAATTCAGTTGCTTTTTCTATAAACGCCACGTCGCCTTCCCGGATTTCCATTAAACTTATGGCATAAAATGTCTCGCGCATCACGTCAATAGGTGGCCAGTTGTGGTCGCCCTCAAAGATGATGAGCTGGTTGCGGAACCCATTGCGCGTCAGGAAGCGGTCGTTGTTGATAAGTTCGTTGAGGTTAAAATCTTCGTATCCGGCCATTCCCACATAATAAAAAGCGGCATCAGGTTTTTGCTGCAGTTCCGGAAAACCCGCTCCGGCGCCGACAACCGCCACCACATCCTGTTGCTCGAGTCCTACTGATACGGCAACGCGTGCTCCCCCCGAAAATCCCATTGCAACGATATGCTGCATATCTATCCGCGCCAGGGGCTGCACTTCCCGAAGCATCTGCTGATAAATATCAAGGCCTTCGCTCAGCGTTTGGCCGTTGCGCGAGCGGTTGGAGGCCACCAGCACAAAACCAAATTCTTCAGCCAGTTTTTTGTATTTATTAATAACAAGGCTTCCGCGTGCGTGCGGATCAAAAGCAAAAATCACAGGCCAGCCCGCTGATGGTGTAGTTGCTGTGGGCACAAAATATTCGAAAGCTCGTGCGGGAGCCTTTTTCACCGGCGCGGCTGGTGCCACAGTATTATCAGGAGCGATGGTTTCGTTAATCTCCACCGCCGCAGTATCGGTCGGCGCTATGATAGATGTATCAATAGTTTTTTTATCATCAGATTGGTTACCGGAATTGTTGCAGGCAATAGCTATTAACACCAGGATAACAGGGAAAATCAGAAACAGTAATTTTTTCATAATTATAATAATTCATTAGCCAGATTTGCCAGGTCGGAGCGCTCGCCTTTTTCCAGGCGCACGTGGGCATGCAGATCGTGTTGTTTGATGCGGTCGATCAGGTACGAAAGCCCGTTACTTTGTGCGTCGAGGTAGGGCGTGTCGATTTGATAGATGTCGCCGGTGAAAACTATTTTGGTTCCCTCACCGGCTCGCGTGATGATGGTTTTCACTTCGTGGGGCGTCAGGTTTTGCGCTTCGTCCACGATAAAAAATACGTTGGAGATGCTGCGCCCGCGGATGTATGCCAGCGCTTGTATCACCAGCTTCTCGCTTTCGAGGGCGCCGGTGATATTTTGAAACTCCTTGTCGTGCTCGCCGTATTGGTTTTGGATAAATTTTAAGTTATCGTAAAGTGGCTGCATGTAGGGATCAATCTTGGACTTAAAGTCGCCGGGCAGAAAACCGATGTCTTTGTTGCTCAGCGGCACGATGGGGCGGGCAAGGTAAATCTGTTTGTAATTGCGGCGTTGGTTCCAGGCGCCCGCCAAAGCCACCAGCGTTTTGCCGGTGCCGGCCACGCCCTGCAGCGTTACGAGTTTGATGTTGGGATTGGTAACGGCATGCAGCGCAAAAACCTGTTCGGCGTTGCGCGGGGTGATCTTGGAAATCTGATGTTTGTCGAGGCGCTCCACGAGCTGGTTGCGCGGGTTGTACCAACCCAACGCCGAGGCGCCGTTGGATTGTAATATGAGATATTGGTTGGGCGCCGGCAGCTCTATTGCCAGGTCGGTGTATTCGCAAAGTCCTTCGCTATAGAGGCGGCTGATGCCGCGCGGATCAACACTTTCGTAGCGCGAAATGCCGGAGTAAAGCGAATCGACATTTTCGATCTTGCCGGTCATAAAATCTTCGGCGGGCAGGTTGAGGGCTTTGGCTTTGATGCGCAGATTCACATCTTTTGTCACCATCACTACCCTGCGGTCGGGATGCTGCTGCTTGAGTTGTAGGGCGGCATTCAGTATGCGGTGATCGCCTTTGCGCTCGCCAAAAACTTTCTCGGCGTCGATGGTTGCGGAGCCATGGTCGTTCATCACTACTTTAAAGCTTCCTTTGTTGCCGTTGCCGAGCGGTATCCAATTGCTCAGCGAAGTATTGTCGGAAAGCCGATCCATGATGCGGATAAACTCGCGCGCCTCGAAGTTGATGGTGTCGTTGCCTTTTTTAAACTGATCCAACTCCTCAAGCACGGTTATCGGGATGGCAATGTCGTTGTCCTCGAAGCTATTGATGGAGTTGTGGTTATAAAGAATCACCGAAGTGTCGAGCACAAAGATTTTTTTCTCGCCTTTTTGTTTAGCTGAAGCAGCGGCTTTTTTGGCCGGCTCCACAGTGGGATTTACCAGATGGGCTTTGCCGGGTAACGGGTCGGGCGCCGTCATTTTTTCGGCTAAAGGCTGTTTTTTAGCAGCGCTTTTTCTGGGCTTCTCTTTATCTGTTCCTACCGTTTTGGGCTTAGCCTTTTTAGTTGATTTGGCTGCTGATGCGCTCACTTTCTTCTGCTGTTCGTCGGGCATTAGGGCAGCAGCTTCGGTTTTCTTGCTCTGCGATCGCATTTTCTTTTCGATCGGTTGCGCTATGGTTGTTTTTTTAGCCATAATATCTTTCTCTGAAAAATCCTGCTTAAAGGATGATGCATTAACGGACGAACAAAGGAAATGATTTTAATGAAGCTGCATTTTTAAAATAAATGAGAATTCGCTTGCACATTTGAAAAAAACAAAGCATTTGGCTGGTGCCAAAAAATCTATATTTTTATGCTTTCAATTTTAAGAAATGTTAGAATATCAAATAGGAATAACGCTGCTGCCCGGTGTTGGTGATGTGATTGGTAAAAAGCTCATCGCCTACTGCGGTGGTGCTGAAGCAGTTTTTAAAGAAGGCCGCGCGTCGCTCGAAAAAATTCCGGGTGTGGGCAGCCGCCTTGTCGATGCCGTCCTTTCGCATAATGTGCTGGATCGTGCAAAACAAGAAGTTGAATTTATCGAAAAGAATAATATCCAGCCGCTGTTTTATCTCGACAAACAATATCCGGCACGCCTGAAAAACTGCGACGACAGCCCCATTATGCTTTATCAGAAAGGCCATACCGACCTCAATACCGCCAAGGTGGTAAGCATCGTAGGTACGCGCCAGGCCACGGAGTATGGCAAAGAAATCTGTAACAAAATTGTAGAAGGCCTGGTTGCCTATAACGTGCTGGTGGTAAGCGGGCTGGCCTATGGCATCGACACCTGCGCGCACAAAGCTGCCCTGGATCATGGCCTGCACACCGCCGCTGTGCTGGGCCATGGCCTCGACAGAATTTATCCTTATCTCAATAAACCCTTATCTCAAAAAATTTGCGACCAGGGGGCGCTTCTCACCGAGTTTATGAGCCAAAGCCTCCCCGACCGGGAGAACTTCCCCAAGCGCAACCGCATCATTGCCGGTATCTCCGACGCCGTGGTGGTGGTGGAAGCTGCCCGCTCCGGCGGAGCGCTGATTACCGCGGAGATTGCAAACAGCTATAACCGCGATGTTTTTAGCGTGCCGGGGCGTATTGGCGATGAGTTTTCGGAAGGGTGCAACAAATTAATAAAAATCAACAAAGCCGCGCTACTACAGTCTGCCGACGATATTGCTTACATAATGGGGTGGCAACGCAAGGAAAACATGCAGGCCGGCATACAGCGCCAACTCTTTGTAGAGCTTACCCCACTCGAAGAAAATATTGTAAACATGCTGCGCAACGCCGACACGCTGGGGCTTGACGAGATAAGCCTGGCTTTGTCGCTGCCGGTAAACAAGATAAGCAGCACGCTGCTCACACTCGAATTTCAGGGATTGGTGCGCGCGCTGCCCGGCAGTATTTACCGCCTCAACCGGTAGCGTGTCTAAAGCCGGTGGCTCAGGATGCTGCGCACCTTTTCGGGGGTCACCTTTTTTTGTTCACCCAATGCGGTAAAGCCATTGTCCTTCAGGTTTTCGATGATCTTGTCGATGGTATCTTCGCCCAGGTCATAATCCGAAAGCCTTGTGGGAACCTGCAGGGAGTTAAAAAACTCTTCGGTGCGCCGGATGCCTTCTTCTATCTGTTCCTGCTCACTACCTGCCCTGACATCCCACACACGCTGGGCAAACTGCAGCAGCTTATCTCTCTTTTCTTCTTGCATCACCTTCATCATGCCCGGCCAAATTATAGCAAGCGTGCGCGCGTGATCGATATTATGCAGCACCGTAAGTTCGTGGCCGATGCTGTGGGTAGCCCAATCGGTAACTACGCCGGTGGCCAGCAACCCGTTGAGCGCCATACTCGCCGCCCATACAATATTAGCAGCAGCTTTCATATCGCCTGATTCTCTGACATATTCAGGACCTTCATCGATGAGCACTTTCAGGATTCCTTCGGCCATGCGATCCGTCACAGCGGCGCCCTGCGGATAGGTGAGGTATTGTTCGGTGACATGGATGAAAGCATCGGTGACGCCGTTGCCGCGCTGCCGTGCAGAGAGCGTACGGGTAAAGGATGGGTCGAGCACCGAAAACTGCGGAAAAGTATGCGGCGGTGCGCCAAAAGAAAGTTTCTTGCCAATTTCCTTGCGCGACACCACAGCAAAGGCATTCATCTCACTACCTGTGGCCGGCAAGGTAAGGACAGCACCAAATGGCAAAGCCTTTTCCACTTTGGCACCTTTGGCCGGCATATCCCAGGGATCGCCTTCAAAAGGTACGGCAGCAGCAATAAACTTGGTGCCGTCGATTACAGAACCGCCGCCGACAGCCAGCAAAAAGTCAACCTGCTTATCGCGACAAAGCTCCACGGCTTTCATCAACGTGCTGTATTGCGGATTGGCTTCGATGCCGCCAAACTCGAGAATCTCATAGTTTTTTAAAGCTTTTTTTACCTGGTCGTAAGTACCATTTTTTTTAATAGAGCCACCACCGTAAGTCATAAGCACCACAGCATCCGACGGGATTTCCCGGACGATTCTGCTGATGGTGTTCTCACCAAAAATGATCTTTGTGGGATTGTAATACGTGAAATTGTTCATGTTTTTATTTTAATAAAATATTCATTTTTCATTTCTTCTGACACAAAACCTGCTTTTGCTTTGTCAACAGATAACACGCCAGGGGAAAAAGTGTTCGGGGGCTGCCGGAGCACCTGCAGGACTTGAGCTTTAGCAAAGCTGTCGGGGTGTTTTCTTAAGTGCGTAAAATTAGCGTAGGATGGTGAATCCCTGCCTGGACACCACGCTGGCTTTTTAGCTAAAGGATGTTCAGTCGGTTGGCGTCGAGTTTTATAAAAATAAACAGCAGGATAGTGAAAGCCCACAGCGAGGAGCCGCCGTAGCTAAAAAAGGGCAACGGGATACCAATCACCGGGAATAGTCCCAGGGTCATGGCGATGTTGACGGCAAAATGGAAAAATAAAATGGACGCCACGCCATAACCATAGATTCGACTGAAGGCGGAGCGTTGTCGTTCGGAGTGCAGGATGATGCGAACAATGAGCAATACAAACAACGCCACCACCAACGTGCTGCCGATAAAACCCCACTCTTCGCCTACAGTGCAGAAGATAAAATCGGTGCTTTGTTCGGGGACGAAATTATACTTGGTTTGGGTGCCTTTAAGAAACCCTTTGCCTGCAAAGCCTCCCGATCCTATTGCGATAAGCGACTGGTTTACGTTATAGCCGGCGCCCTTGGTATCGGTTTCTTTTCCCAACAAAACATTGATGCGGCTGCGATGATGCGGCTCAAGCATATTATCGAAAGCATAATCAACCGAAAAGACAAACCCGGAAGCAAGCACCAGAAAGGTTATCAGAATAGCAACACTTCGCAAAGTTCGCCGCATCAATATCAGCAGCAGCGCAGTCACCAGCAGCAAGCCCGCTATGATTATCCACTGCTCGATGAGCAGCGCCATCAGAAATAAAATGACGACAATTAATGCGATGATGAGCACGTGGCCGGTCATCCCTTCGCGATAAAAAACAAAGATGAAAGCAGCGTACACCAACGCCGAACCGGTATCGTTTTGCAAGAAGATAAGTCCTGCCGGAATAGCCAGAATAAGGAATGCTTTAAAAACAGAGCTGAATTTACGAAAGTCGATATTAGAACCACCCAGATAATTGGCTACCGCCAGACAGGTTGCAAATTTGGCAAACTCGGCCGGCTGAAGCGAAAAGCTGCCAATCTGAAACCACGACTTGCTGCCCGCGATCTCTTTACCAAATATCAGTACACCTACCAGCGCCGCTATCGTCAACAGATAAATAACCATCGAGAAGGCAGAGAAAAATTTGGCGTCGGTGAGCAGAATTATCAGCGCCAGCACCAGCGAGCTTCCGATAAAAATCATCTGCTTGCCATAACGCTGCGAAAGATCGATGATGGAGCTGTGATCTTCGTCGTAGATGGCTGCGTAAATGTTAACCCATCCCAGCAAAACCATCACCAGATAGAGCAGAACCAGCCACCAGTCGATATTGCCGAATATGTTTGTGCGTGATCTCAATTTTTGGTGATTAAATTCGTTTCGAGCATTTTCTTTTAACACCAGGGCGACTTAAAATCGCCCAGCAGATATTTCATCATCATCAGGGTAGCAATAGGCGCCGCATAGGTAGAGCCATAGCCGGCATTTTCGACCACCACTGCAATGGCAATTTTGGGATTCTCCACAGGCGCAAAGGCAATAAAGATGCTGTGGTTTTCGCCGTGAGGATTTTGAACCGTTCCTGTTTTCCCACCCATAGTAATGCTGTCGTGGGCGTAGTAACGTGCGGTACCGTGGCTGCCAGCATATACCCGACGCATCCCTTCAGCCACCGGCTCGAAATGCCGTGGTTCGACCATTGTATTATGACGGATAAATTCGAGTGGGGTGCGTACGCCATTTTTTACAATAGCTTTCCCGATATGCGGATCGTAGTAAAATCCGCGGTTGGCAATAATTGCTGAGAGATTGGCCAACTGCAGCGGCGTAACCAGCAACTCGCCCTGCCCGATAGAAAGCGAACGGATGGTCATGCTGCGCCACACATTTTTACCAAAGTACTTGTCGTAATATTCAGGTTCAGGCACGTTGCCGCCACGCTCTACCAGCAGATCGGTATTGAAAGTTTTTCCCAGATTAAAAGCAAGCAGATACTGCCGCCACTTTTCGTAGGCCCGGCGTGTGGAACCATACGCCGGATTGTCGATGATGGCTTTGAAAACACTCCAGTAATATGGGTTGCACGATTGCTCGATAGATTCGATCAACTGCAGCGGCGAGTAATGGTTGTGGCTGCACCGAATTGGTAATGCGCCCACACCCGCACATTGGAATTCGGTAGATGGACTGATGACGCCCTCTTGCAGTCCTACCAGCGCATCCACCAGTTTAAAAGTGCTTCCGGGGGGATACATGGCCAGCAAGGCTCTGTTGAAAAGTGGCACCAGTGTATCGGTGGAGAGCAGGTTATAATTTTTGCTGCGCACCCTTCCGATGAGCAAATTGGGATCGTACGACGGGCTGGAGATCAGCGCCAGGATTTCGCCGGTGGCAGGTTCGATGGCCACAATGCTACCTTTTTTGTTGGCCATGAGTTGCTCGCCATACGCCTGAAGGTTTGCATCGATGGTAATGTAAAGATCGGTGCCGGCAATGGAAGCGGAATCGTAGCGGCCTTCCATATAGCGGCCTTTCACGCGGTTGAAAACATCTACCATCGAGATGCGCAGACCTTTTTTACCACGCAAAGTACTTTCGTAGGATTTCTCGATACCGCTCTTGCCGATGTAGTCGGCCGATTTGTAATAAGGATTGGCTTCGATCTCTGCCGGGCTTACTTCGCCGATGTAGCCCAACGTATGTGCCGCCGAGGGGCGTGGATATTTACGTAAAGTACGCGACTGAACAAAAAAGCCCGGATATTTATAGAGCCGCTCCTCGATAAAACCATACTGCTCCTTGCTCACCTGTTCCACAAAAATACTTGGCTTGTGCATGGAGTAGCTGCGTGCTTTCTGCAAACGCTTGCGGAACTCTTCGCACGAAAGATCAAGCAGGCTGCAAAATTCGGTTGTGTCAGGATTCTTTACAAGCCGCGGCACCACCATCAGGTCGTAGGCAGCTTCGTTGTAAACCAGCAATTCGCCATTGCGGTCCAAAACCAAGCCACGCGCAGGATATTGTACTTCGTAACGCAACACATTGTTGGTGGCCGAGAGCACATACTTTTCGTTGATGAGCTGAACGTAAAATAGCCGTAAAACGAAAATCAGTCCCGCGGCAATAACAATTGCAGAGACTACAAATTTTCGGTTTTCAAATATCTTCTTCTGAACCATTCTACTTTCGGATTATAAAAAATACGGCACTGCAAAAGTACACACCAAGCCGGTAGGTATTTATTTTAATAACTAAATCTTTTGATGCCGGAAGGTAAAATCCCAAAAGTAGATAAAACAAAATCCAAATAAGGAAGCCCTTCCTACGGGTTGCGCACTACGATGAGTGGCGTAATAACGGTGTCGCTGTGGTGGCCAGCGCGGTCGACCATGTGCACCCTGAATTGTATTGTATCGAAGGCTGCTGTGGAGCGCGGATCGTAAAGTGGCTTGATGGTATCTTCTATCTCGCCTTTGATCCATCCGCTGTAATCGTCGGGGGTGAGCGGGCCAAAACGGTTGTTGAAATTTATCGTGTCGAACTTCCCGCTGATGTTGTTGTAAACAGTTCCGGGCACCAGCGCGCCATCTTTCATTACATAATAAGCCACAAAGAAATTGTAAGCGGTAGTGTCGAATTGTGAAATGCCCAGGTCGCCATCGCCGTCGGTATAGGTGATGCGCAGGATGCCCAGCGTGTCAAAACCTAAAGGATGCACCAGCTTGGTAAAACCGGCAAATTCGATGTGCGGGATGATGGGGTAAGTTTCCTTTTTCATACACGAACCCATCAGCAAACCCATTGCGATAAGCAACAATACTATTTTTGAAGGCGTTTTCAATTTGTGTTGTTAATCGGATGTCAATAATAATGTTATTAAAATAATTTTTCGTTTTAAAATGCAAATCCTCAATCCTCATGAAAAACCCCTATCCGGATCAAATTTTCGAGATCGAAGATGATGATAGTTTCAACGAGCTGGCGTTAAAAATATTTCGCTATCAATACGATGGCAACAAGATTTACCGCTCCTTTGCGGATCATCTTAAAGTGAACGTCAGCCGCATAAATCGTCCGGAGCAGATTCCATTTTTACCAATTGAATTTTTTAAGTCGCAGCGCGTTCTTAGCGGCAGCTACACGCCTGCCGGATATTTCGAAAGCAGCGGAACAACGCAGGCTGCAACGAGCCGGCACTATTTTCCTGATCTGGCGATGTACGAAAAATCTTTCCTGCGCGGTTTTGATCGGCTTTTTGGATCTTCTGAAAAATATAACATTCTGGCGCTTTTGCCTTCCTATCTCCAGCAAAAGCATTCGTCGCTGGTTTACATGGTCAGCAAACTTATCGTGCAATCAGGGAAAAAGGAAAGCGGATTTTATCTGGATAATTACGCAGCGCTGGCCGAAAAGCTCGACGCGTTGCACCACTCAGGAGAGACGGTGATACTGATGGGTGTAACTTATGCGTTGCTCGATTTGATCGAAAATTACGACCTAAAGCACACCCGGCTCGTCGTGGTGGAAACCGGCGGCATGAAAGGTCGCCGCCCCGAAATGATACGCGAAGAGCTGCACCGCCGGCTTACTGCAGGTTTTGGTGTTAAAAAAATCCACTCCGAATATGGCATGACCGAACTATTTTCGCAGGCCTGGTCGGTGGGTGATGGAATTTTTAATGCGCCACCGTGGATGAAAATAATGATTCGCGAAGTGAACGACCCGCTGTCGATGGCTGCAAAAGGAAAAACCGGCGGCATCAATGTCATCGATCTGGCCAATCAGCATTCGTGCTGTTTTGTTGCTACACACGATCTGGGGAAAGTGTATCCCGATGGCTCCTTCGAAGTGCTTGGCCGCTTCGACCACGCCGATGTAAGAGGCTGCAATCTATTGGTCGAATGATTCTTATACTAAAAGCAGAGTTGATTAGTTTTGTTAATTTTGCCGATCAAAAAAAAACGCGCTTAAATTATTATGGCAGACAAAGATAAGCCCCGAATAAGGGGCGAAAGAAAAAAACCGGGTGACTTCTCAAAATTTATAAAAAAGGAAACCACTCCCGCCAAGCCAGCAAAGCCAGGGCGACCTTCCAAATTCGCTAAGCCAGGACGTCCATCGAAATCGTCAAAAACATCCCGTCTTATCAGCGAGCGCTTTCGCGATGAAGAACAAGGAAAAAAATCTGCCCGTGGCAAAGCTCCCGCCGAGAGAGGACGCCGCCGCACACGGAAAGTAAGCGAATATGTTAAAGATGGCGGCGTCATCCGCCTTAATAAATATATTGCCAACGCCGGCATTTGCTCGCGCCGCGAGGCCGACAACCTCATTGTGAGTGGCGCCGTGCAGGTAAACGGCGTGGTGGTGAGCGAACTTGGCTCGAAAGTAAAACCTACCGACAAGGTGCAAATTGGCGGCGAAACACTCGCCTCCGAAAAGCATCGCTATGTGCTGCTCAACAAACCCAAAGGCTACATCACCACTACCGACGATCCCGCCGACCGCCGCACCGTGATGATGCTGGTAGAAAATGCATGTAAGGAACGCATCTATCCCGTCGGGCGGCTCGACCGCAATACGTTGGGACTGCTCCTTTTTACCAACGACGGCGATCTGGCCAAAAAACTTACCCATCCTTCGAGCCAGGTGCGCAAGATTTACCACGTGCAAACCGACCAACACGTGCGCCCCTCCGATCTGGAATCCATCGCCGCCGGCATCCAGCTCGACGACGGCCTCATTAAACCCGACGCCGTAGCGTATGTAGGCGACGGCAAAGACAAAAGGGAAATTGGCCTCGAGCTGCATTCCGGCAAAAACCGCATCGTGCGCCGCCTCTTCGAATCGCTGGGATATAATGTAACCAAGCTCGACCGGGTGTTTTTTGCCGGCCTCACCAAGAAAGACCTGCCCCGCGGCCGCTGGCGTCATCTCACCCCCGAGGAAGTTAATTTCCTGCGCATGGTGTGATGCTTTCGCAGTCATTTTATAAAATAAAAATAAAAAAACCCCGCCACACGACGGGGTTTTCTGTTTTATAATTTCGGCACTTTTGGTGACAAATTCCAAAATTCAAAGAAACAACCACCAATTGTCGGTGGAAACAATCACAAACAAATTTCAGTTATAAAAATTCAATAATCACCAATTGGTGAAGAAAGTTGAAAATTGTTTTTTGGAATTTATTTGTCATTTGGAATTTGCTTAATTGGTGTTTTAAGAACTACGGCATCATCAGTATTTTCCGGATGGCGGTGCTTTCGCCGGTGCGGATGCGCATGAAACAAACGCCTGCGGCAACGTTTTGTGGCTGCCAGGTGATTTGCTGCTTGCCAGCCTCCAGGATTCCGTCAAAAACCACATCCAGAAGAGTTCCGTCAGGAGCAAGTACTTCGATGTTGCAACGGGTGGCAGCAGCCGTAGCAAAAGCAATGGTAACCTGTCCGGACGAAGGGTTGGGATAAACCAGCGTTTGCATCTCCGGCTCCGGCTGGCTGATACCGACGGTGACGTCAAAAATCAATGGCTCCGACTCCACCGATTCGTTTTGCGTATAATCTACAGTAGTTACCGTGAAGGTTGCGTAGTCGTTGTTATCGGTAACATATACCAACTGCGAGCCAATGGTTTCGGCTACCAGCTCGGAGTTGCCGTCGCGATGGAGATAGACATTAAAATGGTCGAAGTCGTTCATGTCAGGATAATCCCAGGAGAGCAGCACGGTAATCGGGGCCTCAGCGCGATCCCACCAGATAAAACCATTTTGTGGTGGCTCCGGCATCAAATCTTCCGCATCGAAAGTGAGGGTACCATAACCGGCAGGGTCGAAAATTTGCATGTTTTGGGCAGGCCAGTATCCATCGAAGTTGGAGGGATCGTCGAGCACAAATAAAAAAAGTCCGCTTTGGTTGTCTTCGTTGGGCGAGATCTTCCAGTCGGCGTCATCGCCTATCGGAATCATAAATTCATACACCACCACACCCGTAGCATCCGATACTTCAATCTGTGGATTTTCGAGCAACACCACATCTCCCACACCGCCCGTGTTGTAGATAGGGCGATAGCGAATCTCGTTTCCGGCAGCGTAATAAACAGCCCAGTAGTTTCCCTCGGAGTTGTCGCCGGGAGCAGGATAAACCCTGTCCATATTATCGTCGATGTACAAAGCCACCTCATCATGATCTTCAAGCACAGTATCGTTGGTGTTGATACAGGCCACGTAAAGCTCGGTCATGGCTTCGTTCATTTTGTAATACATCGTCACGCTTCCCACCAGATTGGGCATGTTGTCGTTCGTGCCCAGAAAATCGGAAGCATCCATTATAAAAGCGTCGTCCCATTCGCCTTCCGAAATCGTCCCGTCAATCACCGGAACGGAACCGCCATAAACAGAGATATTATCAATTACAAATCCGCTTGCAGTGTAGCCTGCAGCCACCTCAGAATAAGGCGACTGCACATCACCCGGAAATATGGCCGTAACGGCGTAATAATAGGTGGTGAGCGGAAGCACGTCAGTGTCGGAAAACTCCAGCGCGATGTTAGCAACAGTACCAATCGGCTCTTCAGGAAACTGCGCCTGCTCTATGGTTTTACGATAAATCTTAAAACCTTCTACAGCTATAGGATCGCCGTAATCCCACCAAAGATCAACAGAAAGTGCGGCACCCTGGGTGGCCATCAAATCATAGGGAGCCTCACCGGTGACTTCGA
The DNA here is from genome assembly GCA_012523265.1 of Bacteroidales bacterium. Lineage (GTDB taxonomy): Bacteria > Bacteroidota > Bacteroidia > Bacteroidales > 4484-276 > SABY01. The sequence goes on from JAAYIU010000476.1 coordinate 28,512, forward strand.
GCGTAAAATCCAGATGGGTCTGACCGCTTTCGGTAATCACCACATTATCGACCGTTACCGGATAAAATCCAACTTTGGAAGCCTGCACAGTGTAAGTGCCGGCAGGAATAAATCTTACGAGATAATCACCGTTTTCGCTGTAAGCATAATAGTTGTCGATTCCCTGGATTTCAATTTTAGCAAAATCCTCATTAATGGAGCCGGCAAGAGCGCCGCCCCCGGGATTGGTGTTGACGTTGTAAATCAAACCGCCGCTGCCCATTGCACGGGCATGTACAGCTTTGCCCGTCACGCTGCACATCATACCATCGCCCGAAAGATCTATGGCGTTGAAGGAGCCGGGTGTGGTGAGCGTAAAAATGGGTTCGTTGGATTCTCTGCGGAAGAAATATGCGTCGGGTTTGGAATGGTCGAGCGGACCGTAACCCGCTGCTGCTAATATAGAGCCGTCGTCGGAGAGGCTTACTGCCGCGATCTCATCGCCGCAGTTGCCAAAAACCCAACGAGGCACCGACGAATAGGTGTCGAAAAGGTAAATCTCGCCATCGTAGCCACCCGACAAAAATACCAGTGTGCCAATGGCCGCCGTTTTGCCGTCAGCCGAAACGGCCATACCTACCACCCATGCCGAGCTGCCGCCGCCGCCCACTTTAAAATACCATTCCTCCTGGTAAGTTCCCAGGCTTTCGTGGTATTTGTATAAATAAGCATAGCCGCTGTAGTCGCCGTTGAGCAGGATGTTGCCATCATAACTAAACGAAGGCGGATTTTGGTTTTTATAACCAGCATCAAAAATCACTTCGCCGGTTTCGGTATCGATTACCCACAACTTATTGGCGCCGGAATACTGACATACTGCCATTCTGGAACGGTCGCCGGAAGCAGCGGCAGTGGTAGCCGTGCTAATAAAACCTGTTTGCCACAATGGAGCTGTGTTGCCCACCTCATAGGCCGAAGCCATACATTTGGCATCACTTTCGTTTTCCAAAACGTACACTGTGCTCCCGTCTTCGCTCAGAAAGGTAGCCACCAATTGTCCTGGTAATGTCAGCTCCCACACCAAGGCCTGGGTGGCGGTGTTGTAGATGTGCACGGAGTTGTTGAAGGCAACATTGATAAACATGCCATCGGAGGTCATGTCGATGGGATATTCCCATTCGGTGGGAACCGCCATTTCCCACAGGGGTACATTACTGTCATCCCACAACGACACGCGTTCGTTGTTGAGCCACCACGAGTTGAAGGTGAGTCCCTGCTCATCATCTACCACGATGCGCGAGCCGATACCTGCCGGATCAGTAAACTGCCAGTTGATTCCCGGCGCCATGGCGGCATCATCCATCAGCTTTCCGTCGGGCAACACGGGAGGAACTGTGGTAGTGGTGGTTTCGATACTTCGACCCGTTTGCGGATCAGTGATTGTTTTTTGAAGCCAATGATTTTGCGCCACAGCAAAGGGCACAAAACCCATCAGCAGAACCGTGAAAATCCAGAACTTCCTGTTCATTTTTAGTTAGTTTTTAATTAATAAACCGCGATTTGTTTGTAGTTGTGTTTGTATGGTATAAAAATAAAGTCCCGAACTAAAAGTTTGTGTGTCGATCACAAGCGCACCTGGTGTATCAACAATTGTGGTTGCGTAAACCTTGCGACCAAAAGCATCGCTTATGGCCACAAAACAACTTCCTACTATATCATCAGGCACCTGCAAAGTTAGCATATTACCAAATGGATTGGGAAACCATTCTGTTTTTGTTTGCACATCCGATCTCAGGCCTGTAATTTCGGTAATCGGTTGCAGATAAAAATCGTAGTTGGTATTCATCCCTTCCTGCACCGATATATTCTCAACAGTCATCGGGAGATAACCTTCCGCCTCACAGCTAAGATTGTAAATGGCTTCCGTTAGCATCATGCTGTAATGTGCGCCAAAGGGAGTAGCAATGGTGATGGTTTCATCGTCGGCGTTCAGCGCTGTGATGGTAGCTTCGGAGATGGATAAATTGTTGGTGGCATCGCGCACAAAGCCCTGAATTTTTCCCGTCGCGCCCACGATGCCCAGCGTACCGTCGGGATGAATGTTTTGGGCATAAATGTCGGTATTTCCGCCGCGGCTTTCTTCCCACACAGCCACCCATTGGTTGTTGTGCATCGTCGAAAGCACTGCGTGCGTTTTGCCACTTTGCACCGAGCACATATCTATAAACTGATCGTTCCACACATAGGCGCCATCGCTGTCGAGCATCACCGCCTGTACCTTTTCGTCGACCGAATTTCCAAAGACGGCAGCACCGTAAACGCATAGCGCTTTGTCCTGATAGCCGGAAGCCATGGGCAGCGAGTAGTCGTTGTTAGAAAGTGGCAGCAATATTTTACCATCATCGCTCCACTTGCGGTTGCCCTGCGTGTCGAACTTCTGGGCATACAGCCCGCGCTGGTTTTGGTTGAGATCCTGCTCGCTGAAATAAACTACGATTTCCTGTGTTAGCGGCAGAAAAGCCGGCGAGGGATACATGTGCAGCCGGGCCATCGAAGTAGAAACAAAAGTATTCACAGGCATGGTAAGGGTGCCGTTAGCCGTCATGTGCTGCACCCAGCAGTTGAAGTGCGTCCCTACGTCGTTGCCGTATTTGGTAAAAACAATGCCGCCGGCATCATCCGGGCAAAAATCAAGCGTGATTACCGCTCCGGATCCTACCGGAGGGAAAACCTCCAAATCGGCAGGCCACATAAAAGTGCCGTCGGTGTCGAGCTTTTGTGCGTAGAGGCCGCGGTTGGCTGCCCAGAAAGGGCCTGTTTCTTTGTGCCAGATCAGTAATGCGTGGTCGCCGTCGGCGGGATGCAAAAACGGAAAGGTATAGGAAGTTTCGGTCGATGAAAGCATGATGCCAGCGTCGCCCCAGAGCAAATCGCCCGCCGGGGATACTTTTTGCATCATCACCACATTGACGTCGCCCTGGCTTGGCCAGGCAAATACCAAATTACCAGCCTGGGTGGCGCACACCTGTGGGTTTACGTCGAAAGCATCGCTGTTGGAAAGCATCAGCCCATCGTCGCCCCACATCATTTCGCCGGCAGGCGACACACGGTAAGCCACCACGTTGTTATCGGTATTGCGGATGTCCTGAAACACTACCACAGCATAGCCCGTCTGATCGGCAGTAAGCGAATAGTCGGTGAGCCACGACATTTGGGGGTGGTCGCTTACCAACAGTCCGCCCGGCGCCCACTGTTGATTGCCGTTGGCATCGAGTAGCTGCAAGCGCACGTTATAATTTCCATCTTCCGACGAAAACCACGACACGTACATACTGCCGTCGGGACACACAGCCGCCTTGGGCAGCACCTGCTCGCCGGCAGCAGTGCTCAAACGAAGGTTTTCGGCAGGATTGGATGAATACTGCGCCCAAAGAAGCGGGGCGGCAAAAACGAAAAGAAGAAAAATGGATAAAGACTTTTTCATAAAATGTAAGTTTTAATGAATGATTAAAAAAATGAGGCGTGAAATTACAAACAATTTCTAACATGACAACTCGTTGTAATTCTTTCAATACGAAGAACAACACCTAAAATAGTTTGTGATGTATTGAGCAAGAGGGGTTAAGTGTTTTCCGGGTATTCTGTGGATGAATAAATTGATCTTCTTTTCAAATATTCAAACCTAAATTATGAAATTATGAAAAAGTACTTCTTCCTAACATTGTTCCTTTTCACAATTGGCTTCCAGGCCAATCTTCACGCCCAAGGCTACCAGGATCTTTGGAATGCTACATTCACCCAAAATGGCGATCGCAGTGAGGCTCAAATTCTTCACAATGATTTTTACAATAATGTTTTTGTAAGCATCAATTATCACGACACTGTTTTTTTGCCGGATACGGTGTTTTCACATCCTACCCATCCTTATGTGGCGCTCAATGCAGCCGTTGCCAAATTCGATCAGGACGGGAATTTTTTGTTTGCACTTGACCTGTTTATAGATACAATAGGTTTTTATTGGATAAGGCCCGCCATGACCACAGACCGCAACAACAACATCTATCTCGCCTGTGCATTTGCAAACCGGATGAGCATACAGGACACAATAATCCAGGATGAACAGCACGGCCTGTTTAATTTTCATCCATACGATCTCGCCATAATAAAGCTGTCGCCTGATCTCAAAATACAATTCATCAAACTCATCTCGGGTAATGCCAGTGACCAATGCGGGGGAATTTTTGTAGGTAATGACGGGTATTTATACCTGAACAGCATCCATAC
>JAAYIU010000259.1 GCA_012523265.1 Bacteroidales bacterium
ACAAGATTGTTCATAAATTTTTAACTCATTGCTATTGTGACAGTTACAACACCATCTTATGAACAGCTCCAAACCTGAATTTTTATGCCTAATTTTGCCAAAACCTTTTTAGACTGGACTCATTTATAAAACTCTGAAATTATTTATTGTGCGTGGTTCATCTGCAAGCATCTCAATAACCCCGTCCTAAAGGCCGGGGTCAGATGGTTGTGTAAGAAACCTGCGGGCTTTAGCCCGCCTACTTTTCCATCAGTATCTTTCAATGATCTCATCATTACATGCTTTTTATTTGGGTTAAAGCCCACTGAAATACGCTTGCTTTTTACCCTCGGCCTAAAGGCCGGGGTTAGTGATTAGCCTGGCTAAAAAGTTTATTTCCAATTATTATTATTTGGCTAAAGCCAAAAAAAGGGAAAGATCAATGTTTCTCTTCCTCTTTGGGTTTCTCTTTGTAAACATAGTTGATTTGCAATGGTTCAGCAGGTGGTTTGGGTGCCTTGCTGATGGGTTTGTTCCAATAGGCCTCCGGATCGTTTTCGTCGATGCCTTCAAGTTCGGGGTCATCTTCCCATTTGTATCGTGCAGGTTTGGGGCCTTGATTTTTATAAAATACTGCCAGCACTACACCGGCGATAAGCCCCATCAGGTGCGATTCCCAAGAGATGTTTTTCTCGGGAAAGAGATCCGGGAAGATGCCCCACACCATGCTTCCGTAAAGAAAAGCTACCAGAAAGGTGATGGCCAGCGTGCGTCCGTCGCGCCGGAAGATGCCGCTGAAAAACAGAAACGACGCCAACCCGTAAACCACGCCGCTGGCGCCGATGTGATACGCTTCGCGCCCCCAAAACCACACCCAGATGCCGGTGATGATCCAGACCAGAACAAACACACGAACTGCTACGGGTCGATAGACATAAAACAGCAACGAACCCAGCACCCACAGCGGGATGCTGTTGGCAAAAAGATGTGCGATGCTGCCATGGATAAACGGTGCTGTGATAATCCCGGTAAGCCCTTCGGGGCGAAGTGGTAAAATCCCGAACTGTACCAGATGTTCACCACTGACGGCTTCGAAGCCTTTTACGAGCCACATAATGATGACAAGAAGGGTGGGATAGAGGATGCTTTCGGAAAATCGTGCGCGGTCGTGTAATTTCATGGCTACTAAACAAGCAATCAAAAAAAGTGTTAATGCCAAAAGGCATAAAATATTTTTGACCGGCCTCCCGTTTGGTCGGTACTCATTATTAAATTGCTAAATAACAGAAAAATGACCTATCCCATCGGGTTTCTCCCAAAAAGAATACTTCAATTAGTAACGGCTACTGCAATTTTTGTTTTGCTATCGATTCCGCATGTTCAGGCACAAACCGACGAACAACGCCAGGCTATTCAGAAATTTGGTACTGCCTTGCAGATTATCAACTTTGCCTATGTCGACAGCGTCGATTCGCCCGAGCTGGTGGCTTCGGCTATCAAGCAGATGCTCAAAGAGCTTGATCCGCATTCGGCCTACATTTCCAAAGAAGATGTGGAGCGCGTCAACGAGCCACTCGAAGGGAGCTTTGAAGGCATCGGGGTGACGTTTCAGATCTTTAACGATACCATTCTTGTGGTGTCGCCGGTGCCTGGCGGCCCGTCAGACAAGCTGGGCATCTTTGGCGGCGACAAGATTGTTAAAATTGACGGCAAATCCGCCACTGGCGAAAAAATCAACAACGAATATGTGATGGAGCGCTTACGCGGGAAAAAAGGCACGACGGTTTCTGTTTCGATAAAACGTGCCGGCAAAAAAGCATTGATCGATTTCGACATCGTGCGCGACAAAATCCCGCTCAACAGCATCGACGCTTCCTACATGGCAGCTCCGGAAATAGGTTACATCAAGCTTACACGTTTTTCCAAGACCTCGATGGACGAGTTTCGCGAGAGCGTGCAAGAGCTGCGCCAGCAAGGCATGCAGGATCTTATCCTCGACCTGCGCAGCAACTCCGGCGGCTACCTCAACATAGCCGTTGAGCTTAGCGATGAGTTTTTGCCCGACAACAGGCTGATCGTTTATACCGAAGGTTTGCGCAACCCGCGCGAAAATTTCTCTTCTACCTCTACCGGCTCCTTCGATAACAATGGCCGGGTGATCGTACTCATCAACGAAGCCTCGGCTTCGGCCAGCGAAATTGTGGCGGGAGCCATCCAGGACTGGGATCGCGGGCTGGTGCTTGGCCGCCGTTCTTTTGGCAAAGGCCTCGTACAGCGTCCTTTTCGCCTGCCCGACGGAGCACTGATACGGCTCACCACCGCGCGTTATCACACGCCCACCGGTCGTTGCATCCAGAAACCCTACGACGAAGGCGTGGAGGAATATTTTAAGGATTTCAAAAACCGGCTGGAGCATGGAGAGTTGGTGAGCGCCGACAGCATCCATTTCCCCGATTCACTCCAATATCTCACCCCGGCAGGGCGCACAGTGTATGGCGGCGGCGGCATTATGCCCGATATTTTTATCCCCATCGATTCTACACGATTTTCTGATTACTACATCGATCTGGTGCGGAAAATGATTTTTAACACCTACACCATGAGCTACCTTGATAAAAACCGCGCCCAAATACTCCGTCAATATCCTGATGTGGATGCTTTTAAAACCGGCTTTGTGGTGGACGATGAGATGTATTCCGATTTTAAAGCCAAAGCTGCCGAGGCCAACGTGGTGCGCGATGCCGACGAGAAGTATTATTATCCCGACGAAGACCTGAAACTGCAGATAAAGGCTTTACTGGCACGCAATATCTGGGACGCCGAGGCTTATTTTGTAGTGATCAACGCCATCGACACCGAACTTAGCACAGCCATAGATTTGCTGCAAAACGAAAAGCAGTTTTCGGAACTGCAGGGAAAGTAAAATAAGAATTTTCTTATTTTACTTTGGAGGGGGTAAAGTAAAATATAGATTTCCTAATGTTACTTTGAGAAAACACGATTTTTAAAATTTTAATAAAGAAATTCCAAATCACAAATTCCAAGTTCCAAATAAATTTCAAATCACAAATTCCAAAGTGCTTCGAGGGTTTGAATATTTTGTTTTGCTCATTGAAATTTATTGAGCAAGCCCTATTTTTTTTAAAATGAAATCAATAGCTGACAATACACGTGTGGCAGATCCCGCTGCTTCCGCCTAAAAACAATATCTTTGCACATAATTTTTTAATAATTAGAATTATAAAATGAAACTTCTTGAAAATAAAAAGGCGCTGATAACCGGCGCAGCGCGTGGCATCGGAAAAGCCATTGCCATAGCTTACGCAAAAAATGGCGCCGATGTGGCCATCACCGATCT
>JAAYIU010000315.1 GCA_012523265.1 Bacteroidales bacterium
ATCCCACAGGCAGCAGCAATGCAACGGAGCGGCAACGCATCTTCAGCATGCTGGTCGAAAAAGGTCTGGAACCTACCGACCTGCAGGTAAAAACCAAGGAAGGCACCTCTAATACAATGATTTTTCCGGGCGCCATTGTTGCCTTTCAGGGACGTGAGATGGCAATTTCGCTGCTCGCCTCACAGCGTGGGGTAGGCCCCGAAGAGATTCTGAACAGCTCCATTCAAAACCTGGAGTTTGCTCTGGCCGACGCCATTCGCAAAGTCGTCAGCAACAAGCGCCCTGCTATCGCTTTTATCGAAGGACATGGCGAGCTTACTGCCGAAGAAACTGCCGACGCCTATCTGGTGCTGAGCGAATACTACAGCGTGCAACGCGTGCGCCTCGAGGGCAAGCTTACCAGCCTGAGCGAGCGCAAAGGCTCCGACACACTAAACACACGGCTCAGCAATAAATTTCAGGCTATTATCATCGCACAACCCGATTCTGCTTTTTCTGACAAAGACAAATTTATCATCGACCAACACATCATGCGTGGCGGACGCGTGCTGTGGCTCATCGACCCGGTGGCCGCCAGCCTCGACAGCCTGCAGACCAGGCAGGAGTTTATTGCCCTGGCCAAAGACCTCAACCTTACTGATTTGTTTTTTAATTATGGATTTCGTATCAACAATAACCTGGTGATGGACCTCAGCGCCCTGCCCATTCCTGTAAAAGTGGGGCAAACTGCCGGGCAGCCCAAGTTCGATTTCTTCCCGTGGTATTACTTTCCTATTCTCACGCCTACCGCCGACGATCCCATTGTGAAAAACCTTAACGCCATAAAAACGGAATTTATCAGCAGCATCGACTTTGTAGAAACCACTGCCGACCTGCAAAAGGAAGTACTGCTGGCCAGCTCGCGCTACTCGCGCACGGTGAACACGCCCGTGCTCATTACGCTGGAAATGCTGGGAAAGCCCGTAGATGAACGGCTTTACAGCAAAAAACACATTCCTGTAGCCGCCCGGATAGAGGGGCAATTTAAATCGATGTACCACCAGCGCATGCCCCCGGAAATATTGCAAAGCAAAGAGATCGATTTCAAAGCGGAAAGCCCCGCCAACAAAATGATTGTGGTGGCCGATGGCGATCTGATCCGCAACCAGATGCAGCGAACAACGGGCAAATACATGCCACTACCACTGGGCTACGACAAATACACCGATCAGTTATTTGGCAACAAAGACCTGCTGCTCAACATTATGAACTACCTCACCGACGACTCGGGGCTGATTTCTATCCGTTCGCGCGAGCTGAAAATACGCCTGCTCGACCATGCCAAAATAGAAAACGAACGCCTCTTCTGGCAGGTGCTCAACATCGGGCTGCCCATCCTGTTGGTGCTGATTTTTGGTGTGATTCAGGCATGGCTGCGGCGTCGGCGCTACACAAAGTAGCGGTTCTTTTATTTAAAAATTTGAAGGCTTACGCAAAAGAAGGAAGACAAAGGACGAAAGATAAAAGACAAATAAATTCAATTTTAAAAAGGAATTGACAAGGCTGTTTTTTTATTAATATGAAAACCACTACAACAAAAAGATCGCGGCAAGCGCAGCAGCAGAAGCCTCCGGAGCCACCCATGCGCATCACCAAATACCTTGTATGGGTGCCATTTGTTTTTGCTTTTGTGTTGTATGCCAACAGCATCAACAACGAATTTGCCCTCGACGACATCCCGCAGATCACCAACCACCGTTACGTACAGCAGGGCTGGGCAGGCATCGGCGAGCTGATAAGCACCAACTACTGGAGCGCCAGCAACGAAAACCTGGGCTATTACCGGCCGCTGTCGCACGTTTCGTTTGCCATCGAAAATGCTTTGCACGGCAACAATCCGCACATCATGCACTTTGTCAATGTGCTGCTGTATGCCCTTACGGGGATGGTGGTGTTTTTGTTTCTCTCGGCGCTCTTCAGGCGTATGCCGTGGTTTGTGCTGGTGGCCACGCTGCTTTTTATGGCACATCCGGTGCACACCGAAGTGGTGGCCAACATCAAAAGCCGCGACGAAATCCTGAGTTTTCTCAACAGCACGCTGGCGCTGTGGCTTGCTTTTAATTACAGCAAAAACAAATACCTGCCAGCGCTCATCCTCTCGTTGGTGTTTTATTTCCTGGCGCTGATGAGCAAAGAAACCGCTATGACGACCCTGGCGCTGGTGCCGGTTATGATTTATTTTTTCACACCAAAAAAAGGCGGACGCATCGCAAGCATCACTTTGTCGTTTGTGATCGTCTCAGCGCTGTTTTTGGTTTTGAAATACGCGCTCATCGGCACTTTGTCCGGCAACCCGCCCAATGAAATCAATGTGTATCCGTATCAGGAAACGGCGGTACGAATACCCACCACGCTTTACATCTTCGGCATGTACCTCTGGCGGCTGGTGGTGCCGGTGCGGCTGCTTTACGACTATTCGTTCAATCAGATTCCGGCAGCCACCTGGGCAAGTCCTGTCGTATGGCTGAGTTTGCTCATCGCCATAGCGCTTATCGTGATTGCTTTCAAAAGATTAAAACGCAAAGACATCATCTCGTTCTCCATTTTTTATTTTGGGATCACCCTTTCGGTGGGGCTGGCTTTTGTGCTCACACGCGGCGGCATCATGGCCGAGCGTTTCCTTTATGCGCCGGTGCTGGGCTTTTCGCTGGCCGTGACCTATCTGCTCTTTAAACTTTTGCCCCGCGAGGCCAAAACCAAGGCAATTATCTACGATTTCCGCCCGATGGCTTCCAAAGTGATGGCTGCCTCGCTGGTGGTGCTTTTGGTATTTTACAGCGTGCGCACCATTGCCCGCAACCCGGTGTGGAAAAATAACTTCACGCTTTTTTCAAATGATGTACGCTATGGCGGCAGCAGCGCTTTACTCACCAAACATTACGGCAGCGAACTCATCAACCAGTCGGTGGCCGCCACCGATCAGGCAGAGAAAGATTCGCTGATGCAGCTTGGCATTGCACAGGTAGTGCGTTCATTAGAAATCAATCCTGCCTTCAGCGAAGCCTGGTTTAAGCTTGGGTATGCTTATTACCAACTGCGCGACTACGACAAGTCGATTGATTATTATAAAAAGACAAACCAAAACAACTCGATGAACCTGTCGAATATGGCGCTGGCTTATTATATGAAAGGGGAGCATGGCGAGGCTTTGCGGCTGCTGAACCGCTCGCTGGAGCTTGACCCGTACAATGGAAATGCCCGCAGCAACCTGCCGTTGGTGCAGCGTGCCTTCGACCAGAAATTGCAGATGCTCAAACGAAATCCTTCCAACGACCCAAAGCATTATTACGAGCTGGGCAACCTGCTCATCGACATGAATAACTACCAGGAGGCGCTGGTACAATTTCGCCAGGCTGCCGACCTGAAACCCGACTTCACCGCAGCGCTCATCCAATTGGGAAATACCTATTATGCGCTTCAGGATTACAACAATGCCATCGTTGCTTTCAGGCAGGTAGTGGAACATGAACCCGAAAACAGTGAGGCGCGCAGCAAGCTCAGCCATCTTTATGGATTGATTGGCAACGCACAGATGCAACAGTATTACAGCCAAAGCCCGCCGAAATAGCAAATAGCAGAATTAATAATTATAAAATTTAAATAGAAAAGGATACTGATAAGCATGAAAAAAAATAAGATATTAATCATCATCGTGGCAGTGCTGGCCGTGGCAGCGGTAATATTAATCTTCCAAAACCGAAGAAACACGTTACGAAAGGATCGGGTAGAATTTGCCATCGACGACACCAGCAGTGTTACAAAAATTTACATGGCCGATATGCAGGGCAACGATGTGCTGCTGCAGAGAGAATCGCCGTCGCGCTGGACGCTCAACGACAGCATGACGGCCCGCAAAGATGGCGTAGAGATGCTGCTGAACACCATGTCGAGGCTGGCTGTAAAAGCTCCCGTGCCACGCGCCAGCTACAACACAGTGATAAAACGCCTGGCGGCCACCTCGATAAAGGTGGAGGTTTATCAACAGATATACCGCATCAATCTTTTCAACAGCATCAGGCTTTTCCCACACGAAAAACGCACACGCACCTATTACGTAGGAGGCGCCACTCCCGACAACCAGGGATCGTTTATGCTCAAAGAGGGCAGCGACACACCTTTTGTGGTGTACTTGCCAGGCCTCAGAGGCTACATCTCGGCACGCTACACCGCCTTTGCCAGCGACTGGCGCGACCACACCATCTTTGCCAAAAACCCTGAAGAAATTCGTAAGATAAAACTGGATTTCCTCCAGGAACCCGACCAGTCGTTTACAGTGGAAAAACCCAGCACCAACGAAGTGATACTGACACCTGCCGGCAGCCGGGAGCCTCTCGACAACTTCGACACAACACGCGTCATTGAGTTTTTTAATGCTTTTCGCAATATCCGTTTCGAGGCAGCTTTCGAAAATATCACCGCAAGGCATAAAGATTCTATCCTGCAACAACCACCTGTGCACCGCATCACCGTTACCGACACCGCCGGCAAGAGCCGCACCATCACCACCTACAATCGCGGCAACCCGAATCAGCAGGAGGAAGACATCGACGGCGATTTGATACCCAACGACCTGGACCGCTTTTATGCACTGCTGCCCGAAAACAATGAGCTGGTGATCGTGCAATACTTCGTATTCTATCCCATCACCCACCCCCTCGACTGGTTTAAAAAAAGTAGCCGGCAGGAGGAAGTCAGCAGTCAATAGCCATAAGTTTTCATTCCAAAGTCTTGAGATCTCAGCCGGAAAATGCAGAAGATGGTAGCAGGTTGATGACTGCCGATAAAAAGTTGTCTAAACATGGAAATAATTGGTGGAAATCCGCCTCATTAGGGGTGATTCGCGAAAAGCGGTTTTTCTTCCGGCTTTCGCCAAATAAAACCTCAGAGGCTCAGCTCAGTGTCCTTTGTCTTTTCTTTGCGTTCTCTGTGGTGAATTCACATGGACAAGCAGCAACACTTCCCTAAAACTGCACGACGAGTTTTAGATTGACCTGGCGTGGTGTAAGGAAATTAGGCACCGCATATTTGAGACCTGAAACGTCGGTGATCCAAAGATAAGAAATGGTATTGTTGACCTGCAGGATATTAAAAATCTCCAAGCTCAGCCACATCGACTTGAGGTGTCCCAGCGGATTGCCTTCTTTAAAACTGGTATGGTCGCCGATGAGCTGCTTGGAAAAACCAATGTCTACGCGGCGATAGGGAGGCATGCGGAAAGTCTGTTGGTAGCGCTGCGACTTCGGCGGGCCAAAAGGCAGGCTGCTTCCAAAATACAAGGCCAGGTGCATTTTGTAGGTAGGATTCATGGGCAGGTAATCCTGGAAAAACATGCTGAAGCGCACGCGCTGATCGGTAGGACGCGGGATATAACCCGGCTCCACCTTTTCGTTTGCAGCCATTTCCGGGTTGGGCGCAGAGCCTGACCCTGACGGTTCGCCCTCTGCATTAAAATATTGATAATAAAAATCGCCGTGGATGTCTTCTTGGGTCTTCATCACCGAAAGGCTTGCCCACGATTCGATGCCGGGCACAAACTCCCCGTTGATCTTCATGTCGATGCCTGTAGCATAGCCGCGGGCACGCTCGTTGGCGTAGTAGCGGATGCGCACATTATCAACTTCGTAAGGAATCAGATCGTCAAGGAATTTGTAATAAACTTCGGTAACAAATTTAAAAGGGCGCCCCCAGATGGTGAGGTTCCAGTCGGCGCCACCCACCAGGTGTATCGACTTCTGAGCTTTTTGTCCTGCCACAATGCTACCATCGAAGTTGCGCAACTCACGATAAAAAGCGGGCTGATAATAATATCCGGCAGCCAGCCGAAACAAAATGTCGTGTGTCGATTTGGGATGGTACGACAGCGAAGCCCGCGGGCTTACCAGAAACTCCGCGCTATAATCCCAATACTGGCTGCGCACCCCCGCGGTTATAGCAAAGTCGCGACTGTTGTCGCCCAGATTCCAGGTATTTTGAACATATCCGCTGTAACGATTTGACGATAACCTCACATCCGAAGCGGCAAAGAAATTCATCGTCAGTGGCGTCACAGGCTGGAAAGATGATCCGATATTGTCGGGAGGATGCGGCAGGGTAAAGCCCGCCGAGTCGATAAGCTCCCATTCGTGTAGTTCATCATCGATGACTTCGTGCTGGAATTTAACGCCCCAGGTAAGATAGCTGGAGGCCGACTCCCAGGAGCCGCGGTGCTCGGCAGTCACCACCGTTGCGTTGAGGTAATTGCGGGCATGATTCAGGAACGTACCCACTCCATCGGTGCTCACCACCTCGCCAAAGTCGCTTTGCCCCAGCCCTGACTGTACGCGGCCAATCCAGTATTGCCCCTGTATGTCGAAGGTCTCGCTTTCGTCGCTGTTGAAAGCAGAGGTGATAAAATTGAGCTGGGTTTGTTTGGTGGGATTATAAATAAGCTTGAGTGCTCCGAGGTAGGTTTTGTACTGGTCAGTTTCGCGGCCATCGAAATAAACCGTCAGCCGCTTGGCTTCACTGATGGTTCCGAAGTTTGTTTCGCGCGTTGTAGGAATCAGCTCAAACTTATTGTCGGCATAATTACCCAAAAACGACAGCTCCAGCTTTTCGCTCAACTGATAGCGCAAAAGCGTTTGCACATCAAAAAATACTGGCTGGTAATCTCCTTTTGTCTCCAGGCCTTTCAACAGATATTGGTTGCTTTTGTACCGTACGCCGGCCAGATACGAAAAGCGGTTCGACTTATCGACGCCTTCCAGATGCGCCGTAGCTCCCAGCAAGCTGGCCGTAACCGAGCCACCAAACTCCTGCGGGCGCTTGTATTTTATATCCAGTGCCGACGACATCTTGTCGCCATATTTGGCATCGAAACCACCAGCCGAAAAAAGAATGGAGGCCGTAAGGTCGGAGTTGAGGAAACTCATGCCCTCCTGTTGTCCGGAGCGAATAAGAAACGGGCGGTAAATCTCAATATCATTAACATACACCAGGTTTTCGTCGAAATTGCCACCACGCACCGAATATTGCGAACTCAGCTCGTTGTTGCTGGCTACGCCGGGCAGCGTTTTTATCAACGACTCCACACTGCCGGTCACGGTAGGAATCACCGTTACGCTTTTGGGATCGATGCGTTGCAGATTGGTGCTGCGGATGCGCTCATCTTGTATGGTGATGTCGGGGAGCATCTCGGCGGAAGGCTCCAGGGCAGCATTCATTAGCAGGATTTCGCCGGGTGAGAGACGCGCTTTCTTTTCTAATGATTCAAAACCAATAAAAGAAAAAATGATGCGCAGGTTTTCGCCGGCGGGAACGCGAAGCGTGTAATCACCACGCTGGTCAGTTGCCGTTCCGCCCGGCAAGCCAAGTATTGAAACGTTGACAAGCTCCAGTGGCTTGCCTTTTTCGTTGGTCACATTCCCTTTCAAGGTAGCCTGCCCACCGGTTTGTGCCATCAATCCAAAAGATACAGTGCATAGCATCAGCAAGATCAGATGTTTCATGAGCTTGCTGTAACAATGCTTACGGGTGGCTTTCCAAGGGTTCATTTAAAGATTGTATTAATACTTATCGTCGTTTTGTTTTTTAAATTTCCCCTCTTTCCAGGCTTTGATAAAAGCTGCCCAGGCGAAAGGATTCAATACGCTGATGGGCTGGGTTTGCCCAATATAATAGAGTTTGCTGGTCTCGCGGTCGATGTAATTTTTGTAATTCAAACTTCCATCCATCTTAAAGCTTTCGACGCGGTAGCGCATTTCGGCACGGTTCAGGTTTTTACGTGCTATCTCCAGGTCGTCGTCGGGGATGTCGAGATTAACAAAGGCTTCTTTAAACTCTTCGACGGTAGGCCAGGGATAAATGATGGTTGGCTCCAGCAGGATAGTGTCGGCATCCATCACGTGTATCAGCGAATAGCGTTCGCGGGTGATGGTGTCGGGAATCACATAGTAGCTCTCTTTGAAGCCGATTGCTGAAAACTGTACCGTATCCGATTGCATGGCCACAAATGAAAAATAGCCGTAATAGTCGGTGATGGTTCCACGGCGTGTATTTTTGATGATGATGTTGGCAAAAGATACCGGATTGAGGCTGTCGGCAGTCACCACCACGCCGGAGAAGTGTATCAGGCGCTTGTCGCGCTCGGCGGTTTGCGAAAATCCACGTACATGCACCAGGAGCGTTAGCAGCAGCAGATACATAAGGGATTTTGTGGCCATCAGAATTTGTTGTGGATTTGTTATCCGGAAATGATAAATCTTACAAACGGCACGGCCTGCTATTTATTTTTGTTGCCATCAGGCCTTTGGGAGTAGTATTACAAAAAAAAGCCGTTGCATATCAAAATAGCAACAGCTCATGTTGTGTAAATTTTTTTGACTACCTGCTGTTTACACCAGACAGGTGCCTTTTTCGCGGTACTCTTTCAGCACAGCATCAATACCGTTTTTGTTGATAGTTCTCAATACAGAAGTGGTAATATTGAGTGTAATCCAACGATTTTCTTCAGCAATGAAGAGTCTTTTCTTTTGGAGGTTGGGATAAAATCTTCTCTTAGACTTACGGTTCGAGTGTGAAACCTTGTTGCCAACCATCATTCTTTTACCTGTAATATCGCATTTACGTGCCATTGTATTCTATTTTTCGGGTTACTTTCCAAAAAGGGAGTGCAAAGAACGCTTTAATTTTTTAATTGACAAAGCAAAGAATACTATTTTTTATAAAATGATAGTTTACAACAGATTGTTAAAGAAAAATTCAGCACTAAAGCGCACAGCCCGCGCGGATTGTTATTTTTGCATTTTTAAAAAGATTGCAGCGCATGAAAAAAGATGTAAGTAAAATCCTCAGAATTCCACTCCTGCTGCTGATGCTTTTGATCGTTGCCTCTAACGTCACAGCGCAGGAATATAAAAAGGTGACTCCCGAAAAAGGAGAAGGCATTTTTATGATGCTGCGCCGTTACAACCTGGAACCCAACGATTTTTTTGATGCTTTTATCGAACTCAACAAGAAAAATCTTGGAGATGATCTGCTGCTAAAAACCGGACAGAATTATCTATTGCCCATACAGATAGAAGATGCGCAGGGAAATCCAATAGAATCGGGAGTTTTTCCAATATTTGGCCCTAAGTATGAGCGGGTAGAATTTAAAGACAACGACTTGCAGGGCGCTGTTTTTTATATCGTGCCGGGGCATGGCGGCCCCGACCCAGGCGCCATGGGACGCAGCGGCGGACATGTACTATGCGAAGACGAATACGCCTACGACATCGGGCTGCGTCTGGCGCGCAACCTGCTCGAGCACAACGCTACCGTTTACATCATCACCCGCGATCCCGACGATGGCATCAGAGACGAACGCTACCTGAAATGTGACAAAGACGAATACTGCTGGCCCGATGATGCAATTCCGCTCAACCAGACACGCCGCCTAAAACAACGGGTTGACGCCATCAATGCGCTTGCTAAAAAATATGGCGGACAATACCAACGCACCGTTGAGCTGCACGTCGATTCGCGCTACGAAGAGCACAACGTCGACATCTTCTTTTATCATCATCCCAACAGCAAGCGCGGCGAAGCGCTCAACAACACCCTCTTCAGCACCATCAAAGAGATGTACCAACGCCACCAGCCCGGACGCGGCTACAAAGGATCCATCAGCGGACGGCGTCTTTACATGTTGCGACACGCCGACCCTGTGTCGACTTACATAGAGCTGGGAAACATCAACCATCCCCGCGACCAGAAGCGCCTGCTCGAAGTGAGCAACCGGCAAGCCATCGCTAACTGGCTGACGCTGGGACTTCTCAAGGATTATGCTAATTCGAAGAAGTAAGGAGGCCGCTTTTATTCAGAAGGGAATTGAGATTAGAATTTGAACAAAAAACTCCGAACCCCACCTGACCTTTTGTTACATCATTATTACCCGACCGTTTGCTGCGGTTTATAAAATAGCAGCGACATGAGCAAATAAAGCACAATGATAAGTGGCAAAGCGTAAGCCGAGAGCGTGACGACAAGCACGAGGACCAGCGCTGCAAAAATGTATCGGAGTTTATTGGTGTGCCAGCTTAGATTTTTTAGCTTGAGCGAAAAAAGCGGTACTGGCGCAACCATCAGCCATGAGAAGATGATGGCCAGCGCGAACAGCAGCCAGTAGTTATCGAATAATCCCGGTAAAATCGCATGATCGCGGGCAGCAGCCTGAGCGGCAACCAATGGCAACGAAGCAAAATACAAGGCATTTGCCGGGGTGGGTAAGCCTACAAACCCATCGGTTTGCCCCGGATCGATGTTGAACCGAGCCAAACGCAACGCCGAAAAAGCCGGGATTAGAAAAGCAGCAAATGCCATCGCTTCATACCCCCCGACAGCAGCAACAGGCATATTTGAAGCAGCCAGCATCATTTGATAAAGGATAAAGGCAGGCGCCAGCCCAAAGCTGATGACGTCGGCGAGGGAATCGAGCTGCAGCCCGATGTCGGATTTGGCATGCAGCAGCCGCGCCAGCATGCCATCCATAAAATCAAAAATCGCGGCCAGCGCAATAAAATAGGCTGCCGCCACCAGCGCCTGATCAAAACTCAGCACAATGGCAATGGCGCCACAGGTGAGGTTGAGCAGTGTAACAAAATTAGGGATGTGTCGGTGCATAATGTTTTTTAGTGCGCAAATGTAGGTAAAAACCAGGCAGCTCTTAGTTCTCAATCAGCAGGCCTCGGCTGGCAGTTTATGATGAAAATCAATTTAAAAAATTTTATTTTTTAGAACCCTCATCCGGCAACTCCCAAGCAACGACAGAATTATAGCCGGAATAATTGACAAGCGGCCTCATCGGGCTGCTCCTGAATAGTGACATTATTTCTTCATCCAACACCTTGCCCTTTCCTATTCCCAAATTTATTAGGATATTTGCAGCGTTAAAGTCAAGATCATTGCTATTAATATTAATAAAAAAGAGATGAAAAAAATCTTAATCGTTGTTGTTTTGCTCCTGTCGGCATACTATGCGCAGGCGCAGTTCAACGTTTCAGCACAATTGCGCACCCGCGCCGAAATGGACCGCGGCATCGTGAAGCCCGTTCACGACACTATGAGCACCTTTTACTATGTTACCCAGCGCACGCGCCTCAGCTTCGACTACAACCAGCCCAAATACCAGATGCGCTTTTCGCTGCAGGATGTGCGCGTTTGGGGCGATGGCAACGTGTATTCATCCACGGGATTGTTTGCCGCCACCAACAGCTTCAACGTTCATGAAGCCTGGTTTAAAATACGGTTTGGCCAATACAGCAACCTTACCATCGGTCGGCAGGAACTTAAATACGACGACCAGCGCCTGATTTCCTGGCGCAACTGGAACCAATACGGTCTTAGCTACGACGCTGCGGTTTTTAATTATCTTAAAAATGATTTTGAAATAAATGCGGGGGCATCGTACAACAACCAGATGCTTCAGCAGAGCGGGAAACCGGTCTTCGAAAATGATCTGTATGATGCTAACAACCTGATGAAGACGCTGAGTTTTTTGCGTATTAAAGGCAAATTAAGTGAGGCCGTTTCTGCCTCAGCAATTGTTACGGCAGCCGGCTATCAGAAGTCTAACGATGCCCGCATTCTTTATCTGATGCCCACCGCAGGCTTTTGGATGGGCATCAAAAGCGGCAGCTTCGACGCTACCATCAACGCCTACTACCAAACCGGCCACGCGCAGTCGGGCAAAGAGGTAAGCGCCTTTATGCTCACGGCAAACCCGGGAGTTAGCATCGGCAAATTCCGCTTGGGTGCAGGCATCGACTACGTTTCGGGCCACGATGCCTCCAATGATGATTATCTGACAAAAGAAAAAACATTCAATCAAATGTACGGCGCAGTATTTTCGTATTATGACTGGATGAACCAATATTCCTACATGAAATCATCTACTGCCAATGGGGGTCTCATCGACGTTTATCCCAACATCGAAATGAATTTTAACAAACAACATACAGCACGGGCCTATTTCCACTTTTTTAATCTTGCCAACGATGTGATGATCGAAAACCTGCTCATCGACGACAGAAACCTGGGGCAGGAGCTTGATCTGATGTACATTTACAAATACAACTCCGACCTGATGCTGCAAGCCGGGTTCTCCTATTATTTCGTTACCGACACGTTTGAACGCGTCAAAAAATACGATCTCGGCCATACGCAGTCGCCGCTATGGGGCTGGGTGATGATCACCTTTAAGCCCACACTTTTTACCACAAAAAACAACTAAACGATAATGAAACATCTGATGAGCAAAAATGAATTTCTCGCGCAACCAAAGCCTGAGCAGGTGCACCGCGTAATGAAAGATGGCGAGGAGCTGATGAGTCGGATTTTTGCTTATTACAACATAAAACTTTTTAAGTACGCTGATTTTTTTGTGGAGATTTGGTACCAACAGGTTTCTAACACCATCGATAAAGTAGTGGTGGTAGATGATGACGATGTGCTGCATCTTTACGACAAAAAAATCGACATTTCAGACCTTTTCCGCTAATGCCAGAAACATCATTTCTCTCGACCATCCACATCGACGATTACGACTATCCGCTTCCCACCGGGCGCATCGCTAAATTCCCGCTGCCCCACCGCGACGCCTCCAAACTGCTGATACATTCCGACGGCCAGATTGCGGAGGATCATTTTTATAATGTTGCCCGATATCTTCCCGCCGATTCGCTGCTGGTGCTCAACAATACGCGTGTGGTGCGGGCGCGTTTGCAGTTTCATAAACCTACCGGTGCTGCCATCGAAATATTTTGTCTGGAACCGGTAGCCGAAATAGAGCAAGCTTTTGCGCAACAGGAGCAGTCGGTGTGGAAATGTTTGGTAGGAAATGCGCGTCGTTGGAAAGATGAGACACTCCGCCTGGAGCTGCCTCACAAAGAAGGTACATTCGTACTCGAGGCTGAAAAGCAAGGTCGCGATGGCGATGCGTTTTTGGTTTTATTAAAATGGCAGCCGCAAGCGCTCACTTTTTCGAAGGTGCTGGAGCTGGCAGGGCAAGTTCCGCTGCCGCCTTATCTCAATCGCGAGGCCGTGAACAGCGATGCAAACACCTATCAAACGGTTTATGCTCAGCACAACGGTTCGGTGGCTGCTCCTACGGCGGGGCTTCATTTTACCGACGCCGTCTTTGAGCAGCTTATCGCAAAAAACATTGCCACAAGCCACCTGACACTTCATGTGGGCGCCGGCACTTTTAAGCCTGTCGGGCAAGAGGGAATCGCCCGCCACCAGATGCATACCGAGCAGTTAGTCATTTCCCGGCAGTTGATAGAAACTCTGCTTTCGCAAAATGGCAAGACCATCGCAGTGGGCACCACCTCGGTACGCACGCTCGAAAGTTTGTACTGGTATGGCGTGCAACTCATCCACAATCCCGACGCTCCTTTTTATGTTTCTCAATACGATCCTTATCAAAATCTGCCGGAGGTGCCAGTATCCCAATCTTTGACAGCAATAGCAGATGCCATGGATCGCCGACAATCGCCACTGCTGCCGGGCGCAACGCAGTTGCTCATCGTTCCGGGCTATCGTTTCAACATCATCAACGGCATGATCACCAACTTCCACCAGCCGCGCAGCACACTGCTGTTACTCATCGCTGCCTGGCTGGGGCCAAAATGGAAAGAGGTTTATGAATACGCCCTCAGCCATCAGTTCCGCTTTTTGAGCTACGGCGACAGTTGCTTGTTCTTATAGAAGTAGTTGCCGAAAGAAAAAACCCCGACAATCCAAAAGGACGCCGGGGCTCATCATGAAAAACTCTACTCAATTTTATTTAATAACCACTTTGCGGATGGTTACGTTCTGATCCGTTTCCACGCGAAGATAATAAATTCCCGCAGCATATCCGGAAATATCGAGCTGCTGTGTAGCAAATCCTGACAATTTCCCAAATTCTTCATTGTAAACAGCACTGCCCTGGTAGTTGAGCAGCTTGAAACGTACCGTGGTGGCAGCGCCAGTGATGTTGATGTTGAGAACAGTAGAAGCCGGGTTGGGATAAACTACCAAACGGAAAGTGTTGCCCAGCTCGTCGAGATTAACGCAAGGATCGAAAATAACGGTGATATCGTCTTCGCC
The DNA here is from genome assembly GCA_012523265.1 of Bacteroidales bacterium. Lineage (GTDB taxonomy): Bacteria > Bacteroidota > Bacteroidia > Bacteroidales > 4484-276 > SABY01. The sequence goes on from JAAYIU010000315.1 coordinate 14,149, forward strand.
TACACAGTCGTTGGCATTGGTAACCTTCAGGTTAAAAGTGATGGTTCCTATTCCTACGCCGGTGGTATCTACTTCGATAACCGGGGTGGTATATCCGCCGGGAGTCCACAGATAACTAACAGCACCGGCGGTAGTACCGTCGATCACTGCAGTGTGGTTGGCACAAACGGTGATGTCGTCGCCCAGATCAACTGCCGGCAACTCGAATACGGTAACCGTAACCTGATCGGTGACAATATTTTCGCCATCGTCGATGGTAACGGTATAGGTGGTGGTAACGTCGGGCGTAGCTATCGGATTCATGGCGCTGGGATCGTTAAGCGAAGCAGCCGGCGACCAGGTGCACTCGTAAGTGCCTGTACCACCCGAAACAATAGCCTGCAACATCGATGACTCGCCGGCACAGATCTCTTCCGGAGTAGCGGATACAGTGCAGGTGAGCACGCCTTTCGACTCAAAATTGGCTACCCACCCGGCTTTAGTCACCGAATAATCGGAAGTAAAAACAAAGGTGATGGCGCCGCTTTCGTGTGTAGAGGTGAGTGTTCCCGGGCTGGTGGTTCCGGTAAACGGACTGCCTGCAAATTCAGGAGCGCTCGCTGTCGGGCCGTTATAGGCGCGCAACTTATCGTAGTTGTTTTCGATTTCAAAAGCTGTAAAAACAAACTCCAGATGCTGTCCCTGCACAGCCGGGGTAAATGCCATCGTATAATTTTCGTTGCTGCTGTATGGGGCACTGGGACCACCCGAATCGTAGAACATTCCGTTGGTAACGGTTACCGAGCCATTGCTCATCAGGTATTCAGGCCCGCCGGTAGTAAACGACCAAACCGGACAATCTTCGGCCTGCCCATTGGCATTCTTGGGTATCACCTTCCAATAATAGGTTGTATTAGCCTGCATAGTAGGTTGATAGGAGTTATTACCCACAGTCTCTACAAAACCAGGATTGGCAGTAAGCCCAAAATAGACATCAAATTCGACAGCATCAAAAGAAGCCCATTGGAGCGTTGAGGCAATGCCAACATTTGTGGCCCCGTCAGCAGGTTGCGGATCAGAAGCGCATTCGGGTGTACCGGAGATGTTGTGGCAACTTATCGCAGCTTCCCACCCTGCTTTGGTAACAGAACCATCCGAATGAAATTTGAAAGTCAGCGCGCCGGTACTATTCAAGCCGACAACGGTGCCAGGGCCGGAAGTGCCACTGAAAGGGCTACCCGAAATCTGTGGAGCCGAAGTGCTGTTACCATTGTATACATACAAAAAGTCGTAATTGTTTTCCGTCTCAAAAGAGAGAAATTCAGCTTTGATGATGGCATCCGGGGTGGCTGGCAGGAAAGTCATCACAAAATCCTGGCTGCTACCGTACTGGCCATTAGGGCCGCCCGAATCGTAAAATAAACCTACACAGGTTGTCACAGTTTCGTTCGACATCAGGTATTCCGGAATCAAACCAATTACGACCATGATCGTCTGTTCGGCAGTATAAAGACCCGATGGGCCGGCAGTAGCGTCCAGATCAACATTTACAGGCCAGCCAATGGGTGCACTGGCGTCGGCGGTAACGTTGATGGCTATTTGTGCTGAAGCACCTGCTTCCAGTGAAGCAACGTTGAGATTCTGCGAGTTGATCACCAGCAAGGGATCGCTGGAGGCGATGGCAATATTGATGTTGCTAATGGCGCTGTGGCCAGTGTTTGAAACGTTGAGTTTTACCAATCCTGTTTCGCCCGGATCGAGGATACCGTCGCCATTACCACCTTGTGAATCATCAATTACAAAATCTTCAGCAATTTTTACTACGGGTGCTTGTATGGTGATGAAAAGGTTGGATGTCCAGGTATCGTTGCCGTCGGTAATTTCCAATACAAACTGCGCTTTGTACTGGTCGGGAACAAAGCTATCGATGCTGAAGCTAAATGCATTATTAACAACAATTGCCTCTCCGGCAGCGATCGAACCAAAAGTTTGTGTTGCGCTCCCGGTAAGGGTTACATACTCATCGGTTCCGGTGATTGTAGCCATCACATTTACAGCAGGATCGGATCCAACGTTTGACAAAGTCATGTTCAGCATGATATTCTCGTCGTAGTCAGCCAAGCCATTGTTGTTGCCGGAAGCATCGTTGATGGTATAGCCACCGAGCACGATGTATGGGCCTTCGAGCGCTGCGGCGGGCACCTGCATCATGTATGGTTTGTATTGCGGCTTGGTAACCACAATATCAACAGGACCTCCGGAGAGAACAGGAGTAAGCGGCACTTCTACCACGCCGGTTTCGTCAACAAGCGCTGAACCGTGCAATACACCATCTTTAGAAATACCAATGTAAGAACCTGGCTCGGCAGTAACTTCATAAGTTTCCATTCCGATAGGCAAAATAGGCATGTGCGAAACGGTGTTGTCAGCGCCTTCGGTATAAAAAGGTACCAGCGAAGGGTCGCCCAACACGTTGTAGGCCTGCCAGTAGTAGGTGGGGCTGCTGTGGCTGGGATAATTCTGAATATGAACTTCGGTAACGGCAAGGTTGCCCACCAAAACGGTTCCTCCGGTAGTAACATAATCACCGTTGAAAGGAGCATCGTACGAACCCCAGGTGGTTTCTGCAAAAGTAGGAACATAGCCATTGTTGTTGCCCTGGAGTGGGAAAGCACCCACCACCCAGTAGAAATCCTCGAACCAATAGCTGCTGGGCGAAGAGCCGATGTAGGCTACCGAGCCTTTGTTGACGCCGCGCTGCCACGTTTCGCCGATACATTCGGTGTACCCGAAGTCGGCTGCCAGACAGCAGTTACCCACAGCCACAGGATATTTCCCGTTGTTAGCAAAAGCATTTACTGCGCTTTGCGACAGGTTGGGGTCGCCCCAGGATGTCTCGTTGCAATGTGCTGTGTAGTTGATCATGCTTACAGCAATTTTTTCGGCGCTGTAGCACCCGGTATAAGGGCTGGTGAGATAGGTATTAATGTTAACAAAACCATGCGCCGCGTTGAAATAATTTTCGGTGCCGTAATGTATGGTAGGCTGGCCTACCCGTGGATTCCAGGTACCATCGGCACCAGCAATAAGCGTAATGTCGTTGAGGTAGCCGGGATCGGTAAATTCATACTTTTCGTAATAAAGTGTCTTGGCTATCTGCGTAAGCAACTGTGCCGAGTTGGTGGCTGAAAACCTTCCGTAATACATCTCCGGGAAGTAGTCGCCATCGACACTGACATAATAGAGGTCGGTCATTTTGCTGGAAGATGATCCCATCGTAGCCGGAACTTGTGGCGTATCGCCAACGAGCAAAACAAAACTTGGCGCCGGGTCGGTAGGAGTTCCTGCGTTGTATTGTGCGTGAATCCAGGTTTGGATGGCTGAATAGGTAGTTCCGATTACGTCGGTGTAACCTACGATCACTTCAAAACCTTTCATGGTTTTCCACTCGATGAAACTCTGCAGATCGTTCTCGAACATGCGCGGAGCAACGATCAGATATTTCACCGGATATTTGGTAAGATCGGGATGTGCTGGATATCCGCCGCCACCCAGGGTGTTGAGCAGGCTCTGATGAACCACATCAAAATAGGGTGAATAGGTGGAGGTCTTTACATACTCCGTCAAAGCCTGATCCACATTATCAAAAGTAACTTCCACCTCTATGTCGTTGTAAACGCGGATGATGCCTTTTACAGGATTGTAGTTGACGGGCGCCACCGTAACGCGGGCAATGCGGTAGCCGCGCAACACGCCAAGCACCTCTACCGATGCCAGCTCGGGGCTGATAAAATGATCTTTCTGGTAAATCTTTGCGTCGAATTCAAAAGGCACATCCGAGACCTCCTGATCCTTACGTAGCGAAGGCTGCACCGGCATAATCGGGCTGGTAAGACCATATTCGGCCAATTGGTACTCGGTAACGGAGAAACTTTTGACTTTTACTGAAACTTCGGCACCAAAAGGTATCTCGATAAGTTTTTTGAAAGCCGGCAACTTTGGGGTTCCTAATGTGCCTACTGAATAAGCACCCGGGAGGTAAAGCTCGTTGAACAAGCCACGATCAGTCTCTATGTTGAGGCTGTTAAGACCTTTTAATGTAAAAGTAGCATCGAGCTGCTTCATATTGTCGGTGCCTACCTGCACCTCATCGGCCTGCCGGTTGAAGTCGATAGCAAGGCTCTGAGCCTGCACGTGAAGGCTGAAAAACAATCCTGTAGCAAAGAAAATGATTGCCAGGATTTGCATTGTAAATCTTTTCATGATAAAATTGAGATTTAAATTATTAATTAGTTTTAGAACAAGTTTACAAAACGCAAAATTACATTATTTTAAAAAAGCATACTATTATTATTAAAAAAGCACTCCAACCACCCGGCAATCCTCCCGCAGCCAGAAAGTCACTTCATTTCGCCAACCAAACAA
>JAAYIU010000082.1 GCA_012523265.1 Bacteroidales bacterium
GACTTGGTGGCCGAGGATGCACGCAATGTATCTTTACACGCTGCCGGTTGCGTAAGGTTACATTTGCCTCAATCGACGGGATGTCGTCCTGAATCAGATAATCAACCTGTACTTTGTCGAGCTGCAGCCGGGAATAGAGATGCATGCCGTAGCGATTGTCGAGCGGAATCTTTTTATTAAAGGGAAACTCTTTTTCGATTACTTCGAGCTGCTGCTGCCACCACCTATCGGTTTCGAGGGTGAGCAACAGATCGGGCTGACGATTCCTCACCAAATCGATCAGCGCCTGCGTGTTACGATTCGACATCAAAACATTACTCACCATGATGGCGATAACATTTTGCTTGTCGCAATCACCGGCGTCCAAGACCTCTTTTTTGGCGAGGGGCGTGTAGGAAAATATTTTGGTAGCCTGATAAAGGATGGAAGCCACAACGCCAGCTATCACCAGAAAATGCCACCAGATGGAGAAATCATACAAAAACAAAATCGCCGCCAGTACCACCCCGAGCAAAAAACTTATCTGGATGCGCGGGAAGTCGAAGATGCGCACTGTCCAATGGTCGATTCGCAGGGTGGTAATAAAAGTTGCAACAAACAACACCACCGCCAAAGCAGTAACAATCAACAACGTAATCTCAAAGGAAACCGAGTCGGGATTCATATCTTTTTTTTTAAACAAAAATTGGCTTTAGCCAAAATAACAGAACAAACTTCCGGCAGCTAAACTATAAAAATCCAATGACCTTACTAAATCACATTCTCTATGAAACCAGAAAACCGGATAAGGTTTTTTAATTTCCCAACGATAACATAGACGGATCTAAATTGTAACAACTGTACCATCCAAATAAAATGAGACAGGATTTTGTAGGCTTTAGCGCCAGATTAACACAATGCAACGATTTCGTTGAGAAAAAGTACTTTTGGCCACAGGCTTTGATGTAAAATTTTAGCGGGCTTTAGCCCAAATAAATAAATACCTAACTGATTACTAAAATGAAAGAAAACTACATCTTTTCAAAATCATTTTTAAAAAAGATTTTCCTACTGACGCTGATGGGGCTATTGATCTGCAACCCCGCGCCCGCTCAAAATCCTGCCATGGCCGAAAAGGTGAAGGCTGAATTTGTGCGCGTCTGGGACGACTACAAAACCTACGCCTGGCCACACGATGTGCTTAAGCCTGTTTCGCGCAGCTATTCCGACTGGTACGAGCATTCGCTACACATCTCCCCCATCGACGCTTACAGCACCATGAAGGTGATGCACCTGGAAGAGCAGGCTGCCGAGATTGAAAAATACGTGAAAGAGGAAGTGGATTTTGATAAAGATATTTTCGTTAAAACTTTTGAAGTCAACATCCGTATCCTGGGCGGGCTGCTCACCATGTTCGATTTTACCAACGATACAGCGCTGCTTGCCAAAGCCATCGACTTTGGCAACCGGATGCTGCCCGCCTTCGATTCGCCCACCGGCATACCATATTATTGGGTCAACCTGAAAACCGGTGCCGTGAAAGGTGACGAAGTAAATGTAGCCGAAGCCGGCAGCTATCTTATCGAAATGGGCATGCTGAGCCGCTACACCGGCAACCCGCTTTATTACCAAAAAGCCAAGGGTGCCTCGATGGCAATTTTCAGCCGCCGCTCGTCCATCGGCCTCATCGGTGAACGCATCAATATCGGCAGCGGCCAGTGGACGGATGAACGCAGCCACATCGGGTGCTGCATCGACAGCTACTACGAATATCTGTGTAAAGGATGGCTGCTCTTTGGCGACGAAGAGCTGCGCGAAATGTGGCAGCAAAGCCTGCAGGTTATCGACAAGCACCTGACGGAAAAGGTAAACGGCAGACTTTGGTATGGACAGGCCGACATGAACAGCGGTGAAATCATCAACCGCGTGGTAACGCTCTACGACGCCTACTTTCCGGCAGTTTTGGCTTTAAGCCAAAAAATGAATCAGGCCACCGACTTTCAGCAATCGTGGTTTTGGCTCTGGAACAAAAACGGGCTGGAGCCAATGGTTTACGACTATGGCGCCGACAGCATCACCCACCCCTCTTACGACCTGAATCCCGAAATTGCTGAGTCGACGTATTATCTTTATTATTACACCCACGACGAAAAATACCTGCAGATGAACGTTACCATTTTTGAAGATTTGCTAAAGCATTGCAAATACGATGTCGCCTACACCTCCATTGCCAATGTGAAAACCAAAGAGCGCACCGACGAGCTGCCCACTTTTTTCTTTGCCGAAACACTCAAATATCTCTATCTTACCTTCAGCGACGAACACGATCATTTTCTGGATGAATACGTCCTGAGCACGGAAGCGCACCCATTCAAAAAGACTAATTTTGCCAGATAACTTTTTTTAAAAAAATCATGATGACCCTCGACAAAATTCCACAGATAAAACATATTTCCACAGGCAATTTCTTTTTGATGGCCGGCCCGTGCGTCATCGAAAACCAGGAGATGCCTTACGCCATAGCCGAACGCATCATCGAAACCACCAACCGCATCGGCATCCCTTATATTTTTAAGGCGTCGTATCGCAAGGCCAACCGCTCGCGCATGGATAGCTTCATGGGCATCGGCGATGAGGCAGCATTAAAAATCCTTGCCGGCATCCGTAAGCATTTTAAGGTGTCGGTGGTAACGGATATTCATTCCGTTGCCGAAGCTGAGATGGCTGCTGAATATGTGGACATTCTGCAGATTCCGGCTTTTTTATGCCGTCAGACCGACCTGCTGGTGGCGGCGGCAAAAACGCAGCGGGTTATTAATATTAAAAAAGGCCAGTTTCTTTCGGGCGAAAGCATGCGTTTTGCCGTGGAAAAAGTACGCGAGGCCGGCAACGAAAAGGTGATGCTCACCGAGCGCGGCAGCATGTTTGGCTATCAGGATTTGGTTGTGGATTTCCGCAACATTCCGGAGATGAAGAAAAACCAGGTGCCGGTGGTGCTCGATTGCACCCATTCGCTACAGCAGCCCAACCAGCAGCAAGGCGTCACCGGCGGGCGTCCCGAGCTTATCGAAACCATTGCCAAAGCCGGCATCGCGGCGGGTGCCGACGGCCTGTTTATCGAAACCCACCCCAATCCCGCCAAAGCCCTCTCCGACGGCGCTAACATGCTGCACCTCGACCTGCTCGACGAACTTTTGCAAAAGCTTGTGCGCATCAGCCGGGCAGTGAGGTAATGGTTGTTTACAAAAGATAACAACTCCGCGTAATGGCAGCTTGCAACGCCTTGCCGTCGGTTATTTGACTATTTTTGTTTGTCGAAAAACAGCACAATTATTCATGTATTAAAATGATGATATGATGAAAGATACGCCCATAAACTATGAGCTTGTAAAAGAAACCATCCGCAAAAGCGGACTGCCCACAATTGGTGACGCCTCCATCCGGGAGATTAAAAAACTTATCGATCAGCTCGAGAAAGCTACCGGCGAGCGCTATGTAAGAATGGAGATGGGAGTTCCCGGACTGCCGCCCACACAAATTGGTGTAGAAGCACAAAAAGCAGCCCTCGACAAGGGAGTGGCCGCTATCTATCCCGACATCTTCGGCATTGCCCCGCTTAAGGAGGGGATTTCTAAATTTGTGAAAAACTTCATGGACATCAGCGTGAGTCCCGAAGGTTGTTTGCCCACAGTAGGCTCGATGCAGGGGAGCTTTGCTGCTTTTATGACCCTCAACCGCATGCATGCCGATCGCGAAGGAACATTGTTTCTCGACCCCGGATTTCCGGTACACAAACAACAACTAAGGGTGATGGGTCAGGGATGGGAATCCTTTGACGTGTACAATTACCGGGGCGACAAACTTCACGATAAGCTGGAATCGTATCTGAAAACAGGCAAGATTTGCTCGATATTATATTCCAATCCCAACAACCCCTCATGGATTTGCTTTACCGACAAAGAACTGCAAACCATCGGCGAGCTGGCCAACAAGTACAATGTTATTGTAATAGAAGACCTGGCGTACTTTGCCATGGATTTCCGTAAGGATTATTCCAAGCCGGGCGTGCCACCTTATCAGCCAACAGTTGCAAAATACACCGACAATTTCGTGCTGCTGATTTCCAGCTCCAAAGCCTTCAGCTACGCCGGCGAAAGAATTGGTATGATGGTGCTTTCCGACAAACTTTTTAACACCACAGCCCCCGACCTGCTGCGCTATTACAAATCGAGCAATGTGGGTTATGCGTTGATTTTCGGGACACTCTACTCGCTAAGCTCCGGCACCAACCACTCGGCACAATACGCACTTGCAGCCATTCTGAAAGCTGTTAACGAAGGCAAACTGGATTTTGTGAGCATCGTCAAAGAATATGGCGAGAAGGCGAAGATTATGAAAAAATTATTCACCGACAACGGTTTTTATATTGTTTACGACAAAGACGAAGATCAGGATATTGCCGACGGATTTTATTTCACCTTTGCTTACCCCGGCATGAGCGGCGCCGAGCTGCTGGAGGAGATGCTCTATTATGGTATTTCTGCCATCACGCTCGACATCACCGGAAGTGAACGCCACGATGGCATCCGCGCATGTGTGTCGCTGGTAAACCGCAATCAGTTTGGCGACCTCGAACACCGCCTGAAAAAGTTTCACGAAGACCACAAGAAATAAGGCTCTAATAAAAAGACAAAAAGCAAATTCCAAACAACAGATAAGTTCCAAAAAAACAAAATTCAAATGTTCGTAATTCGTAACGACTTTATTCATTGAGTTTTTAATATTGGGATTTATTTGTGACTGTTTACACC
>JAAYIU010000371.1 GCA_012523265.1 Bacteroidales bacterium
ATTAATAAAAATGGGAACATCCGTGGGATGTCCACTTTAAAAGGATTGGAGGTTACGAGAGGGCTGCGGAGGCGCTCTCTCCTGCACACACACACACACAGAATTGCGGGCTTTGCCGCCTCAGGACGTGTGCTGTCAATGATCCCCATATGGAGATTAGGAGCCATAATTTTCATTTTTTTTGCGAACAGTGCAAAGCTATTAATACTTTTTCATTCCCACAAAGGATGAAGCGAAATTATTTTTGTTAAAAATGAAAACAGGTGATAAACCACTATTACATTGGGTAGAAGTTCAAATAATTAGGAATAGCTTTTCAGTTTACCGGAATGTTTTACTAAAGGAGCATTTTGAAACTTAAAAACAATGAGCAGTCATTTATCGTCATTCGCCTACAATTATCCGTCATTCGCCGATTTGTAGTTGGAAATAATGAGGTGCCCGAGGTAGTTTTGCCGCATTAATCATTCATTGTTTTATCATTAAAAAAAACTAATATTATGAACGAAAATTCAAGATCACGCACTTTTTTCTTTGCTGTTATCATCATTGCAGTAGGTATCATTTTACTGCTCGACGGAGTCGGCATCATCCCCTGGGAGGCGCGCCGGATACTGATTTCGTGGCCCATGCTGCTGATTGTGGCCGGCATCTACAGCTTGTTTTCTGATCAGCACCGGGTGCTCGGATACGTGCTGCTGGGCGTTGGTGGTATTTTTATGGTCAACAAATTCTATAATTTCGACATTAGCTTTTGGCAGGTAATATGGCCGCTGGTGCTGATCGTTGTCGGCGTTTCAATTATCTTAAAACACGGCAGAACGCGCCGGCAATTAGCCTACACCGAACAATTCACTGCTGATGGAGAACCTGCGGCCGGTGACATCGGCCAAAACTCTGATTACATCGACGAGGTGAGCATTTTTAGCGGAAGCGAAAAAACAATTACAAGCCGTAATTTCAGAGGCGGAAAAATTACCAGCATCTTTGGCGGGAGCGAGATCAATCTTACGCAGGCGCAGTTGGCTCCCGGCAACAACAACCTGGAGATAACCGCTATCTTTGGCGGTTCTACGCTCATTGTTCCGCCCGAGTGGCAGATAAAGGTAAACGTTACGGCTGTTTTCGGCGGTATTTCCGACAAACGCTACAAACGGCGGGATGTTCCGACCGACGAGACCAAAATTCTCTACATCGACGGACTGGTGCTCTTTGGCGGCGGGGAGATAAAAAGTTATTAGTTACGCCAGTTCTGATATTTGTTAAAAAAACAATTACCAAAAAACAAATGACAAATAATAACCAGGAACCAAAATTCAAATATTCGTTACGGTTTTGGTCATTGAGTTTTAAACATTGAAATTTATTTGTGATGGCTCTGATATTATTTATTGTGTGTAGCTCATCTTTAGCAACTCAGTAACCCCGGATGTCCGGGGTCAGAAGAAAGCACTGCCAGAACCGGCGGGCTTTAGCCCGCACTACTTTTACATCAGTATCTTTCCACGTACTCATCATAACATGCTATTTATTTGGGCTAAAGCCCACAGAAATACGTTTGCCTTTACCCCCGGCCTAAAGGCCGGGGTTAGTGAACAGCCTGGCCACAAAATTTTATATCAGAGCCTTTGTGATTTGTTTTATAGTCATTTGGGATTTTTTGAAAAAGTGCCAAAGTTGAATTATTAAACAGGCACGCATTAAACTTCATTGCGAAATATTTATCATACCATCGCCAACGCTTTTCCGTTTTTAGAACAATTGTTTAGAAAATAAATTAAAAGATGCTCAATCCACTGCTGACCCACCGAAAGAACTTCATGGTTTACTCCCTGGCGATGGGTTTTGTTGCAGCAGCACATTTTGTGATCCTCTATGTGTTCCTCGATTTCCCGTTGCTGGTGGCGGTGGCTGACAGCGCCATTTATACCGGCCTGGTCTTTCTTTCCGGCATCGGCATCTGGTACATCGTGCGCTATCTTGCCATCAGCGACCAGAAATATCATCTGGTGGTGATCGATCACCTGGTTACCGGCGGCATCCTGGTTTTGATCTGGCTCTTTGACGGATATTATCTGCTTTCGGCGCTATTTGCCAATGATGCAGAATATGTGCGTTTCCTTTCGCAGTCGTTGCCCTGGCGCTTTGTCTATCTGCTGCTGGTGTATGCGCTTATCGTCATGGTGTATTACCTGGCCTATTATTACAAAAATTATAACGACAAACTTTTACAGGAATCGGCCATGCGACAGGTGATTCAGGAATCGGAGCTAAACCTGCTCAAGTCGCAGATCAACCCGCACTTTTTGTTCAACGGCCTCAACAGCATCCATGCGTTAATAATGACCGACGCTGAAAAAGCCGGCGAAATGCTGCTGGAACTTTCCGATTTTCTGCGCTATACCATCCGTCAAAACCACGATGAACTGGTGAGTCTCGACACGGAACTTGAACATATTGCCAAATATCTCGACATCGAAAAGATCCGGTTCGGGCAGCGCCTGGTGATCGAAAATAACATCAGCGAGGCCTGCCGCCAGCGCAAAATCCCCAACATGATCCTGCAACCGGTTTACGAAAATGCTATCAAGCACGGCGTAAACGAAAGTACCGATGCGGTTGTAATCACCACTACCTGCCAGTTACACGATGGAATGATGCAGATTGCCATTGGAAACAATTACACGCCCGGCAACCTTTCCAGGCGCGGAAAAGGCATCGGCCTCGACAACATCCGCAAACGGCTGAGCCTGCATTACCAACGCAACGACCTGGTGCAGATCACAAAAAAAGATTTTATATTTAAAGTAACCATCAGCATCCCGGAGCACGAACCGGTGAATGATCAAAATTAGCCGTTATGGAAAAAACCGTCAAAGCTGTTGTAATGGATGATGAGGAGCTGGCCCGTCAGGTAGTGAAAAAATATCTGGCCGCACATCCTGAGATAGCAGTGGTGGCCGAGTGTGAAAATGGTTTCAGTGGCCTGAAAGCAATCCAGGAGCTAAAACCACAGCTTGTATTTCTGGATATCCAGATGCCCAAAATCGATGGCTTTGAGCTTTTGGAGTTGCTCGAAGAAAAGCCGGTCATCATCTTTTCGACGGCACACGACGAATACGCCATCAAAGCTTTCGAATACAGCGCTGCCGATTATCTGCTGAAACCATACAGCCAGCGCCGTTTTTCGGAAGCGGTGCAACGTGCGCTGCAGCGACTCTCGGCCAACCAGGCCACGCCAGGCCAGGATACGCTTTCGCAAATTACCGAAGCTGCCGACCGCCTGCCGCACACCCTTCATCGCATCGTGGTGAAAGAAGGAGCGCAGGTGCACGTAATTCCGGTGCAAGATGTAATCTGGATTGCCGCCGCCGACGATTATGTGGAGATACATACACCGACACGCCGCTATCTGAAACAAAAACCGATGAACTATTTCGAGCAGCACCTGCCCGAAGAGCAATTTGTTAGGGTGCATCGCTCGGCCATCGTGGCGGTGGCGCAGATAAAAAAGATAGAACCCGACACCAAAGACACCTATTCGCTTACGCTAAAAGATGGCCGCGAAATAAACGTAAGTCGCTCGGGGATGAAAACACTCAAGGAGAAGTTGCGGTTTTGAGAAGGGTGTGAAGGTATTTTTTGATCTCGCCCGATAAGGCTATCATTCGATATTCAGAATTCGATTCCACTGGTGTGGAATTCGTTATTAAAAATCAAAACTGACCGACTAAAAATTATAGATTCATCGTTGCGCTACCAATGACAGGTTTCCGCAAGCATCTGGATATGAGATTTCTCCCTTCGGTCGAAATGACATGGCCGGCGCGGGTCGAGGGGTAGGGGAATCGGGCGCAAAGCGCCCGATTCCCCTACCCCCAATAAACCCGTGGACACTGTCATTTCGACCAAAACACGCAGCGAAGCGAAGTGTTGCCGGGAGAAAT
>JAAYIU010000205.1 GCA_012523265.1 Bacteroidales bacterium
AATTAGCGGACGGTCAAAAGCATCCGCGAATTCACACGAATTAGGCGAATGAACACGAAAAATGCATTAATAACTTTTTCCTCCGCGTCCTCTGCGGCTTCTCTGCGTGCTCTGCGGTTAAAAAAAATTAGCGGGAAATTCGCTTCATTGGCGGAAACTCGTGGACTATTCTCCAAATGACGAAAATTCGTGGATTATTACTTCGCCCTTGTGTAAAAACTACCTTTGCCCCCGATGAATAAATATGATGTGATCGTGATTGGCGCAGGCCCTGCCGGTTTGCTGGCTGCAGGTCGTGCCGCAGAGCTGGGTGGCAGGGTGCTGGTGCTCGAAAAAATGCGGCAGCCCGGCCGCAAACTTCTGATAAGCGGAAAAGGGCGGTGCAACGTTACCAACGATGCGACCCTTAGCGAGTTTATCAAACACATATTCCCCAACGGCAGATTTTTGAAAAATGCTTTTGGACACTTTTTCTCCGGCGATCTCATTGCATTGCTTCAGAGTCAGGGCGTGGAAGTAACGCTGGAACGCGGCGGGAGATACTTCCCCGCAAGCAACAAATCGGCGGATGTGCTGCAAGCACTGCTTGGGTGGCTCACCGCCCTAAAAGTAGAAATAAGAACCGGCCACCGTGTAGAGAAACTCATTATCGAAGATAATGCTATAAAAGGCCTGGAAGCAAACGGCCAAACTTTTTTGGCAAAAAATATTGTCCTGGCCACGGGTGGAAAATCCTATCCGGCCACCGGCTCGAATGGCGAAGGCTACCTGCTGGCCAGGCAAGCCGGACACAGCCTGGTAAGTCCGCGACCCGCCCTGGTGCCCATCGAAACCAGCGGCACCCTGGCCCAACAACTGCAAGGGCTTACCCTTAAAAATGTGAAAGCAGTAGTTTGGATAAATGGTAAAAAGGCTGGCGAAGACTTTGGCGAAATGCTCTTTACCCACTTTGGCTTGTCGGGTCCGATTATCTTAACGCTAAGCAGGATAATCGTGGATGCCCTACAACAAAAACACAGTGTGGAAGTAAGCATCGACCTGAAACCCGCCCTCGACGAGCAAAAACTCGACCTGCGGCTGCTGCGCGACCTGAACGAACATGGCAAAAAGAATTTCGCCAACATGCTCCGAAGCTGGCTGCCCGCATCCATGGTTCCCGTTTTTATTGAGCTTTTGCAAATAAAACCAGATAAAGAATGCCACCAGGTGAATGCTCAGGAGCGAAAAAAAATTCGTGTGCTGCTCAAAGATTTTCGGCTGCAGGTAAGCAATCACCGTCCTTTCAAGGAAGCCATCATTACTGCCGGCGGAATTCCCACTGCGGAAATCGTATCCAAAACCATGGAATCGAAGCTGGTGAAAGGACTCTTCTTTGCCGGCGAAATCATCGACGTGGATGCCGAAACCGGCGGCTACAATTTGCAAATCGCCTTTTCCACCGGGTGGCTCGCCGGCAACTCTACCCACCTGTAAGCCGGGAAATTTATCTTACCAGTCGCAGCACGGCTTTTGGTCGGACAGGAAGTGATAAAAAAGAACAAACCGCCGAGACGCAGAGGAAAGGTGAAAAAACCCTTTTATTAATCTCCGCGTCTTAGCGCCTTTGCGGTGATAAAAAAATGGTCTAATTTCCTACACCCAACTCTCCTCCTCCCGTACTTTGGATTCTTTGTTACTTTTGCGCCTCATAGCTATCTAAAACTGACAACGACAGTGCAGGCAGGAAAGAAGATATATTTTGCATCCGATTTTCATTTTGGAATCCCCACCGTGGCCGGGAGCAAGCAGCGCGAACAGCGGTTTGTGCAGTGGCTCGAAAGCATCCGCGCCGATGCGCAGGAGATTTTCCTGATGGGCGACCTGTTCGATTTCTGGTTTGAATACCACCAGGTGGTGCCCAAAGGGTATGTGCGGCTGCTGGGCAAGCTCGCCGAACTCACCGATGCAGGCATCCCGATGCATCTTTTCCGTGGCAACCACGATATGTGGGCATTCGATTATCTGCAATCGGAGGTGGGCGTAATGTTGCACCGCGAGCCGGTGGTGCGTAGCTTTGGCGGTAAGCGCTTTTATCTGGCACATGGCGACGGGCTGGGGCCGGGTGACCGGGGTTATAAGTTTATCAAATATGTTTTCGAACGCAAGATCAACCGCTTCCTTTTCAACTGGCTGCATCCCGATCTTGGCGTAAAGCTGGGGCTTTTCTGGAGCGGACGCAGCCGCTATGGCAATCAAAAACCCGAAGCTGTAGAAAAAGAAAACCGTTTGCTTGAAAACATCCACCAGTCGCGCCTGGCACAACATTGCATTCAGGTGCTAAAGGACGACCCAACAATAGATTATTTCATCTTCGGCCACTGGCACGTGGAGCAAATCCACGAACTATCCCCCGGCCATTATTACATCCACCTGGGCGACTGGATCAACCGCTACTCCTATGGCGTTTTCGATGGAGAGCAGTTTACGTTGAAACATTTCGACAAAAAATAACCCGTCACCTTTTTCAGGATGACGGGTTTTTTGATTATTAAATTGAAACCTATTGTAACACAATTCGCTCAGTGACGAACCTGTTGTTGAATCGCATCGTGAGATAATACATTCCCGGATGCAGGGATGAAAGGTTCAGCCTGATCAATTCTTCGGTTGCTGTTTCTTCGCAAGTCATCACACATTGACCAACGGAATTATAAATTTCGATCGCTATCGTTTTACTATTCCAGTCCTTTATTCTTATCGAAACAATGCCATTTGTCGGATTTGGAAAAACAAGTGCCCGATACGTTTCGTGCTCCGGAATATTGATGATTAAACGGAAGTTTGCGGTAAGTTCCCTGTCAGCTGTGACCGCAAAAACATAGGTTGAATCCACAGAAACGGTGTCACCATTTTCCGTCCAGCTCACAAAATTGTAACCCGTGGCTGGTGTGGCGGTGAGGGTAGCCGTTTGGTTGTAGCTGTAGGTGCCGGCTCCGGAAACGGTTCCTCCGGCAGCAGGCGTAGCGGTTGCCGTGATGACGAAAGTTTGTAGCTCAAATTTAGCGGTTAGGGTGCGGTGGGAGGTTACGGTGAAAGAATACTGCACCTCCGTAGAAACCACATCTCCGTTTTCCGTCCAGCTTACAAAATCGTATCCCGTAGCCGGTGTGGCGGTGAGGATAGCCGTTTGGTTGTAGCTGTAGGTGCCGGCTCCGGAAACGGTTCCTCCGGCAGCAGGCGAAGCGGTTGCCGTGATGACGAAAGTTTGCAACTCAAAGTTAGCGGTGAGGGTGCGGTTGGAGGTTACGGTGAAAGAATACTGCGCCTCCGTAGAAACCACATCTCCGTTTTCCGTCCAG